>JAKLLB010000044.1 GCA_023150345.1 Aquabacterium sp. | reverse complement strand
GGTCAGTGGCGTGGCAGGCGCCGACCGATGCCGGATGCCGCCGAACGGCGCGCAAACGAGCGCAAGGACGGCAGTCTGACACGGCCCGGGGCGCCGCGCCGTCACGCGCGTTGCCGGCAGCGGGTGCTCAGGCGCCCGAGCTGGCCAGCGAACCCGGCCCGCTGGCCAGCGCGTCCGGCTCGAGTGCCTGGGCCAGGCGCTCGGCCCGTTCGCGCAGCGGTGCTGGCGTATCGGGGTGCTCGGCCAGCGCGTACAGCATCACACACGCGCGCCCGGGCTCATCGAGCAGGGCGTGGCAGCAGGCGATGTGGAACTGGACGTCGAGCGCACGCGGCTGCACCTGGCGCACCTGCAGCCAGCACTGCAGCGCGGCAGCGACGTTGCCGCGCAACTGGGCCTGTTTCGCGGCCGCGCGCCAGTGGCTGGCCGTGCGCTCGCGCAGGGGTTTGAGCAGGTTGCCGCCGATGACGTCGTCGGTCGGGCGATGGCCGGGTGCCGGAGGTCGTGGCATGGTCGCAAGGGGCTGATGCGCGGATCATCGGCCCATGGCGCGGCGAGCGCCATCCCCAATTTGATGCACGCGTGCGCTCAGCTCGCCGCTGGGCGCCGACGCGCCGCCCAGCGGCGCGCCAGCCCGGCATGCCCACTGACCAATGCGATGCCGGCCAGCACCCCAGCGCTGCCGGCGACGAAGCGCGGCTCGAGTGCCTCGTCGAGCAGCACCGCACCCAGTAGCACACCCGACAGCGGCGTGAGGAACGAGAACACGCCCAGCCGCGAGGCGAGGTAGTGGCGCAGCAGCCAGAACCAGGCCAGGAAACTGGCAAAGGAGACCACCAGCGACTGGAACGCCAGGTGCATCCACGCCGCCGCCACGGGCTCGAAGTGCCATTGCCCAGTGAGCCAGGCCGCTGGCATCAGCAGCACGGCCGCGCACAGCAGCTGGTAGGCCAGCGTTTCGGTGGCGGGCGCGTGGGCAAGCGCGCTGCAGCGCAGGGTCACCGTCGTCGCGCCCCAGGCCGCACCGGCCATCAGGGCCAGCGCATCGCCCAGCAGCGCCGCGCCGCGCGCGGCGTCCTCACCGGAAGCTGCGCCGCCCCCCGCGAAGCTCAGCGCCACACCGCCAAACGCCAGTGCGATGCCGCCCCATTGCAGCGGCGCCAGCCGCTCGGCCGGGAGCCAGCGCTGCAGCCCCAGCGCCGCGAAAACGGGTGCGGTGTAGAGGAACACCACCACGTGCGAGGCCAGCGTCAGGCGCAGCGCCAGCGCCACCAGAACGAACTCCAGCGCGAACAACGCGCCGGCGGCCAGCCCGGGCTTCCAGCGCTTGAGCGCGCCCGTGCCGCGCCGCTGCCAGGGGGTTTCGCCACCGAAGTGCATCAGCGCCAAGAGCAGCACTAGTGCCGCCCAGGAGCGCAGCGCCACCATCAGCATCGGCGCCGCCTGCGCCGACACCGCCTTCAGCGAGATCTGCTGCAGGGCCCACACCGCGCACAGCAGCGTCATCAAGCCGCCGGCGCGGGCATCGAGCGGGGCCGGGATGGGTGTGGATCGAGACGACATGGTGGACGCATCGTGCGCCCCGACCAGGTTTCCGAGAAGCGGATAATTCGCAAAACCACCATCCGATTTTCGAATACATGCGCGACCTGCAGACCGATTGGCTGAAGTGTTTCGTCGCCGCGGTGGACGCGGGCTCCCTCTCGGCCGCCGCCCCCGAGGTGCACCGCTCGCAATCGGCAGTGAGCATGCAGATCAAGAAGCTCGAGGCCGCAGTGGGCCGTGCGCTGCTGCTGCGCGGGCCGCGCCAGCTGCAGCTCACCCACGAAGGCCAGGTGCTGCTGGGCTATGCGCGGCGCATGCTCGATCTGCACGCCGAGGCGCAGACGGTGCTGCAGGGCGAGGCCGTCACCGGCCTGGTGCGCCTGGGCGTGCCCGACGACTACGCCAGCCGGTACATCACGCCGGTGCTGCAGCGCTTCGCGCCACGCCACGGCGGCGTCGAGATCCAGCTCGATTGCGAGCAGTCCACCTCGCTGATACCGAGGATCGGGCGCGGCGACCTCGACCTGGCGCTCGTCTCGCGCGACCACGCGCGCCGCGGCACGCTGCTGTTTCACGAGCCGATGGTGTGGGTGGGCTCGCCGCAGTTCGACACCTGGAGCCGCCAGCCGCTGCCCATCGCGGTGTACGAGGCCGCGAGCCTGGGCCGGCGCAGCGCCATCCACTCGCTGGCGCTGCAAGGCCGGCCGTACAAGGTGGTCTACAACAGCTCCAGCCTGGCCGGCCAGATCGCCGCCGTCGAAAGCGGCCTGGCGGTGGCCGCCCTCACCCAATGCAGCGTGCCGCGCCACCTGCAGATCCTGGGCCCCGAGCACGGGCTGGGCCCGATGGAGCCGATGCAGGTGGCCGCCTACCGCAGCCGCGCCTCACAAGGCTCGAAGGCCGTTGACAGCCTGCACCGGATGCTGGTGCAGACGCTGCGGCATGCGGGGCGATGAGGGGGTGTGCGTGGGAAGTCACGCGTGGGGGAGTGGGGGCTCGCGGCGGGCTTGCAGCGTCTTCGGCAACTGACCTGGCGCGGGCGAGCTCATGCTGGCCGCCACCAAGCGGCCATCGGGCAAAGCGACTGGCCCGACCTGAATGACGGCGATGCAAAGCACAGCAGTCATACCCCGCGGCCAACGACGCCCCTGTCGCGCCACCGACAGCTTCCTCGTCGGCTGGACTGGCGCTTTCGGCCCCTTGCGGTCTCTGGCTCGGGGACCTCGAGCGTCCAGAAACAGTCATCGAGACGATTCGCCCACCGCCCGGTGTGCCACCAAGGCTGCTGTGCGAGCCCAACAGGTTCCGCCGTCAACGCTGCACTCGCTGGTCCAGAGAAAGTGCTCGGGCGTGATATCGCTGAAACGAATTCGCGTCTGGACCAGACGACCCGCCGGGTCCTCACCTGATGCAATGACATGCATCTCACCATCAGTCCATGTGCCATACCACTCGACCGCGGCTGCCGTCTGCATCGCCCCCAGCCCGGCCATTTCCCAACGCCTTGACTCCATTGAATAAGTTCGCAGCGTGACGAAGGCCGAGATGGGGCGACCGTCCGGTGCCAGTGCCTGGAAGTTGTCCATCAACATGCGGCCGTCGTTCAGGTATCTCGCACACCAGGTGGCCCGGTATCGCGCGAGGGTCGCTCCGTCGGGATCGAACTTCGTGGCCTGCACGTCCCAGTCGCCGATCAAGAAGTCGAACTGCCGGTCAACGTCGGTCGGTCCCTGAAGGTAGCGCGAAATGTGCGGCGGAATCGTCGCGGGCGAAGCGTTTGAGTTGACGGCAGGCATGGTGCTTCCTTCGTGTTGGCTATTCAGCCGTTGACGCCGTCGCGACAGCAACCGCAGCGTGCACGTAGCGCAGCAATGCGTCGTCGACGCCGACGCCCAGCGACAAGCGCGGCTCGTGGTTCAACGCATATCGCACGCGTTCGCCCAGGTCCGCATCGCCACCGCAGTACGAGTCGAGAAACAGTTGCCGCCATCGCGCGGCAAGCGCCCGCATCGGCTCGGCGTCGTGCGGAACGCCAGCGTCCATCTGCGCACGAACCTTCGCCACCAGCGCCGGCCAACCGTTGCCGTGGGCCAGTTGAAGCCGCAGCAACCGGGCTGTCTGCTCGGGCGACAGGTACTCGCCGAACAGATGAACGCGGGCGTGCACGATGGCCTGGTCGATCCACTGCAGCATGGCGGCGTCAATGCCCACGATGTCTTGCGCGTGGCGGTTCTCCATCTGCAGCGTTCTGAGTTTTTCGGCAAGCGGCGCGTTGTTGCTGGTCAGTGTGATGACCATATCTACCCAGCGCCAGGCCAACTCCCGGGCTTGGCACCCGCCTGGCGACACGTTCTCGCGCATGCACTGCCCGACCTCAAGTACGAGTTGGCGCCTGGCGGCCCCGATGGCCTGCGTGTTGGATGCCGCAGGGGAGCGCAAGGCCAGCACCTCGTCGTCTGACAGGTGCTGTTCGTAAAGCGCGGTCAGCTCCAGCAGGCTCAACCAATCGGCCGCATCAGCATCGGCACCCGCTACCAGTCGACGGGCAACGTCCTTGAGCGTGGCGCTCAAGGCCTCGGCGCGTCTGGCCTGCGCGTCGAGAAGTTGCGCCTGTCGATCAAGTATGGTCAACGGATCAACGGACGCGTTGTCGAGCACGTCATGGATGTCGGTCAGGCTATATCCCATCTGCTTGAGCACCTGGATGCGGTGCAGTCGCCGAAAGTCCTGCCAGCCGTAAAGACGGGCACCGCCAGCTGTGCGTCCGGTAGGCTGGAGCAGCCCAATCGCATCGTAGTGGTGCAGGGTTCGGATGCTCAGCCCGCATCGCGTTGCCAACTCGCCAATCTTCAGTTTCATGAATGAGGCCTTCGCACTCATTGTGAAACCTGACGCTGCGTTAGGTGCAAGCGAATTCTGGACGCCGCAAAGCCGCCCGGCAGGATCGACTCGTCTCGCCCGGGAAGAGCCTGTTGCCAACCTGCCTGGCACCAGTCGTTCAACTGATCAGCTGGATCCCCGAGCGTCAGCTGCCGATGGTCTTGGTCAGTGGCCGGCCTCGGCCAGGAGCGGTCGTCTCATGGCGCGTCCGCAACGTTTGCGAACACGCCGAGTACGGGCGTTCGCCGACTCGACCAACATCCCGAACCGCGATGGACGTTGATGGCGGGCTCCTGTTGCAGCGACTGGGGGACGTCTACATTCAGGTCCAGCGATGTGCCGTCGCGCTCTTGCGGCCAGGCGACGCAACGCAATGTGCGTTTTTCGGGACGCTGTCGTGAGCGAGCAAGCCCTTGCGTTTGATTACGCCGATACGGGTTCAGGCCCTGTCATCCTGTTTCTGCCCGGGAGTTTCGGAACTGGCACGGGTTGGAAATCCGTCCTGGGGCATCTCGGTGACCGCTACCGCATGGTTGCGACCAGCCTGTTGGGCTGCGGATCGACTCCCGACACTCGGCCGGACGGCAATGCCACCATGGCGCAACAGGTCGATCTCATCGATCGAGCGGATCGGCACGTCCCCCCATGTCGTGGGGCACTCCTACGGTGGGCTGTCCGCGATCGTGCATGCCCTGACGGGTCGGCGCCTGCCCCAGAGCTTGCTACTTGTGGAGGCAAACCCCCTGGGCCTCCTGCGTGCGGCAGGCGACATGGAGCACTACGCGATGTTCGAGTCGATGACGCGTCCGTACTTTGCGGACTTCGCGCACGGCGATGGTGAGGCGGCTCGCCACGTCATCGACTTCTATGGTGGGCTTGGCACCTTCGATCCGAAGCGCCCGGCGAGTTTCGCGAGTTGATCGTCCCCTTTTGGCCAAGGCGGCTGCGCGGCCCTGTTCGCAATTCGTGGCATCGATGTGGTGCTGCTAGCCGCCCGAGACCCGCACGCGATCGATTGCCGCTGAACGATGTGCCGGCGCCACCCGCTCAGTTCGCGACCGTGAAGCGCTGGCGCCGGTGGCGCGGTGTTTCGGCTTCATCGAGCATGGCCACGGCGTAGTCTTCCACCGAGATGTCGGCCGGGCCGTTCGCGCCCGCGATCACCGCGTCGGTGCCGGTGCGGTAGTGGCCGCTGCGGCTGCCGGGGTGGATCATCGGCGGCGGGCTGAGCATCGTCCAGTCCAGGTCGCTCATTTCGCGCAGCAGGTGCAGGGCCGCGCGCGCTCCTTCGGCGGTGGCCCTCCACTGCGCCGGAAAGGCGGGCGTATCCAGCAATTGCACGCCGGGCGCGATCTCCAGACTGCCGGCGCCGCCCACCACCAGCAGTCGTGCCATGCCTGCGCTGCGCGCCGCGGCGACGATCGAGCCGATACCCTTCAGGTAGTAACCGTAGACGTCGCCCTGCGCGTGACCGCTGAAGGCGCTGATCACGATATCGTGGCCGCGCAGCTGCGCCGCGAGCCGGGCGCTGTCCAGTGCATCGGTGGCGACGATTTCGAGGTGATCTGCGCGCTGCAGCTTGGCGGGGTTGGACACCAACGCCGTGACCTGATGGCCACGGGCCAGCGCCTCCTGGCGGATGGCCGAACCGATGAAACCGCTGGCGCCGATGAGGGCGATCTTCATGAAGACACTCCTGGAAGGCGGCCCGCGCACCGTGCGCAGGCCACGATCCGGATGATCGGCCTGCACACTGTTCAGAAAAAGCAGACGACGCGAAAATCTCTGGTATCTCAGGCGAACCAATCATGCACGCCACGCCGCACGACCTGAACCTGCTGCACACGTTCGTCGCCGTGGCCGAGCTGGCGAGCTTCACCGCCGCGGCGCAGCGGCTGCAGATCGCGCGGCCGCAGGTGAGCCTGCAGATCCGCCGCCTGGAAGCGGACCTGGGCACGACACTGTTCACGCGTACGACGCGCCGGGTGGCGCTCACCGACGCCGGGCAGCGGTTGTTCGAGCACAGCGCGCCGCTGTTGCACGATCTGCAGCAGGCACTGCAGCACGTGGGCAGCCAGGGCACCGCGCTGCGCGGCCGCCTGCGCATCGCCGCCACGGTGGAGCACGCGACGCGGGTGCTCGCGCCCGCGGTTGCCGCCTTCTCCACGCGCCATCCCGAGGTGCGGGTGGAACTGCTCGTCAGCGACCGCGTGCAGGACCTCGTCGCCGAAGGCATCGATGTGGCCATCCGCATGGGCTGGTTGCGTGCCACCAGTGCGCGCGTGGCCCGGCTCGGCGAGTTCGATCAGGCCGTACTGGCATCGCCGGCTTACCTCGCGCGCCACGGCCAGCCGAAGGCGCCGCAGGATCTGGCCGATCACCGCTGGATCGCGCTCAATCTGCTGCCGGCGCCGTTGACCTGGGTCTTCGCCCAGGGGTCGAAGACCGTCACCGTGCGCATGACGCCGCGGCTGCGCACCGACTCGGCCGTTGCCCTGCGCGCGCTGCTGGTGGCCGGCGCCGGTGTCTCGGCCGGCAGCCTGCTGCACCTCGAAGATGCCGTGCGCAGCGGCGCGCTGGTGCGCCTGCTGCCCGACTGGGCGCTGCCACGCGGTGGCATCTACGCTGTCTACCCACCGGGCACCCAGATTGCGCCGGCGGCGCGGGCGTTCGTGGAGATGCTGCGCGGTGGCTTCGAAATGGGTCGGGGCAGTGGGGCGGTCGCGGCGGCGTGATCGATCGCCAGACGCGCCATGCGTGCGGGCGCCGCTTCCGGGCATTTGGCATCATGGTCGGCATTGCCACCGACCAAGCCCGCCATGACCGCCGACGCGTTCTCTCGCCTGATGAAAGCCCACCGCTCGATACGCGCCTTCCAGGACCAGGGCGTCGACCCGGCGCTGGTGGACCGGGTGCTGGTCGAGGCCCTGCATGGGTCGTCGTCCAGCGGCAACCTGAACATGGTGTCGGTCATCAAGACCGTCGACGTCGAACGCAAGAAGCGCCTGTGCGAGCTGCACTTCGACCAGCCCATGGTGCTGCAGGCGCCGCTGGTGCTCACCTTCTGTGCCGACAGCCATCGCACCCGGCAGTGGCTGGCCCGGCGCGGCGCGCGGCTGGGGTTTGGCGACTTCATCAGCTGGCATGTGGCGGGCTATGACGCCGTCATCCTGGCGCAGACGACGGCACTGGCGCTCGAAAGCCACGGGCTGGGCATCTGCTACATGGGGACGACGCTGCACTCCATGGGCGCCATCGCCGAGTTCCTGGAGTGCCCGGACCACTGCCTGCCGGTGACCAGCATGGTGGTCGGCTGGCCGGCAGAGGCACCGCCGCAGCGCGACCGCCTGCCCGGCACCGCCTGGATCCACGACGAGCGTTACCGGCGCCCCACGCCGGCCGACATCGACGCCCACTACGCCGAGCGCGAGCGGCGCGGCCGCGAGCGCTACCTGAGCCTGTCTGCGGAAATGGCGGCACTCTGGGCCGAGCACGGCATCACCTCGCTGGCGCAGTTCTACACCAGCAAGATCAAGTACGACCCGGACCGGTTCGCGCAGGACTCGGCGCAGTTGGAGGCACTGCTGCGCGAGCGCGGATTCCGGGGCTGAGCGGGCGTGCCGTCACTTCGGAAAAACCTGAAGGCCGCTCAACGGACGGCCCCTTGATGGAACCGGGAAGCGGCCCCACCATCGGCGCATCGCACAGCCCATGGGGCCCCTGGCCCACCGACGATGAAACGCATTGCCCTGTTCCTCATCACCAACCTGGCCGTCATGCTGGTGCTCGGTGTCGCCGTGCACGTGCTGGGGCTCAACCGGTTTCTCACCGCCAACGGCCTGGACCTGACCAGCCTGCTGGCGTTTGCCGCGGTCATGGGTTTTGGCGGCGCCTTCATCTCACTGCTGATCAGCAAGCCGATGGCCAAGTGGACCACGCGGCTGCAGATCATCAATGCCTCGCCACAGCCCACGCACGCGTGGATCGTGGCCACGGTCGAGCGCTTTTCGCAGCAGGCGGGCATCCGCATGCCCGAGGTCGGCATCTACGAAGGCGCTCCCAATGCGTTCGCCACCGGGGCGTTCAAGAACTCGGCGCTGGTGGCGGTGTCGACCGGGCTGCTCGAGAGCATGACCCGTGAAGAGGTCGAAGCCGTGATCGGCCACGAGGTGGCCCACATCGCCAACGGCGACATGGTGACGTTGACGCTGATCCAGGGCGTGATGAACACCTTTGTCGTGTTCCTCAGCCGGGTCATCGGCTATGTCGTCGACAAGGTGGTGCTGCGCAACACCAGCGACGGGCCGGGCGTGGGCTACGTCATCACGACCGTCGTCATGGACCTGGTCCTGGGCGTGCTCGCCGCCCTCATCGTGGCCTGGTTCTCGCGCCAGCGCGAGTTTCGGGCCGACGCCGGGGCCTCCCGCTTCATGGGCCGCACGCAGCCCATGGTCAACGCCCTGGCGCGACTGGGCGGACTGGATCCGGGCGAGATGCCCAAGAGCCTGGCGGCCATGGGCATCAACGGCCGACCGTCCGGACTGCTGGCGCTGTTCAGCAGCCACCCACCCATCGAACAGCGCATCGCCCGCCTGAAGGCGACCGCGCGATGATCCTGTCCAGGCGGCTCGACGGACTGCTGCGGTCGGCCGGCGCTGCCACCGCGCAGGTCATGGCCAGAGTAAGCTCACCCCCCAGCACAAACTGTCGGGGGTGACGCACCCGTCGTCTCCCGGCGCCCCAACTGAGGAGACCCCGCCATGAGCGCAACCTCCACCCCGCAGGCCGGTCACCCCGGCGCGGTGCGGCGCGATCGCGACGAGCGCATCGACGCTTTGGTCGCGCGCGCCCGCGCGCAGGCCGGTGCGGCACAGGCCGATTCACTCGAGCACTGCGTCCGCGAGCTGCTGCGCCAGCATGACGACGACGACATTGCCGCGGCTTCGCCCGACGACCTGCTCGGTGCCGTGCTGTCGCTGTGGCAACACGGGGCCCGCCGCGCGCCCGGTGCACCCAAGGTGAGGGTGCTCAATCCCAGCGTCAGCGACAGCGGCTGGGCCTCGCGCCACACGGTGGTCGAAGTCGTCAACGACGACATGCCCTTCCTTGTCGATTCCACCGCCATGGCCATCAACAGCCAGGGCTTGACGCTGCACCTGATCGCGCATCCGGTGTTCGCGGTCGAACGCCAGGCCGACGACGGGCTGCTGGCGCTGCGGACGCCACACGAGGCGCCCGGTGCGGCGCGCGAGTCGTGGATGCACATCGAGGTCGACCGAATCGTCGACCCGCAGCGCCGAGCCGCGCTGGTGGCGGCGCTGGAGCAGACGCTGGCCGAGGTGCGCGCCGCGGTGACCGACTGGCCCGCGATGCGTGCGCGCCTGGAACAGGCTGCCGCCGAGCTGAAGGAGGCACAGGCCGTGCTGCCCGCGGGTGTCACCGACGAGTCGGTCGCGTTCCTGCGCTGGCTGGCCGACGATCACTTCACGCTGCTGGGCTACCGCTGCCATGACCTGGTCACCGGGGGCGATGGTGCCGACGGACTGCGCCTGGTCAGCGGCTCGGGCCTGGGCGTGCTGCGCGAGACCGAGGCCGAGCAGCTCTCGGCCAGCTTCGCCGTGCTGCCGCCCAAGTCACGCGAAATGGCGCGCTCGCCGCTGCCGCTGCTGCTGGTGACCAAGGCCAACACCCGCGCCACCGTGCATCGCCCAGGCTACACCGACTACATCGGCGTCAAGCGTTACGACGCCCGGGGGGCGGTGATCGGCGAACACCGCTTCATCGGCCTGTTCACCTCCAGCGCCTACAGCACGCGGGTGGCCGAGACCCCGCTGCTGCGCGGCAAGATGCGCAGCCTGGCCGCGCGCGCGGGCTTTGCCTCCGGCGGCCACCTGGAGAAGGCGCTGCACCACCTGGTGGAGACCTACCCGCGCGACGAGCTCTACCAGCTGACCGACGACGCGCTGTACGACAACGCGATGGGCATCCTGGCGCTGGGCGAACGCAAGCGCCTGCGCCTGCTGACCTGGGCCGATCCGTTCGACCGCTTCGTCTCGTGCCTGGTCTACGTGCCGCGCGACGCCTACTCGACCGACCTGCGCATGAAGCTGCAGGCGATTCTGCTCAACGCCTTTGCGGGCACCCGCGCCGAGTACGACGTGCAATTGGGCGATGCCACGCTGGCGCGCATCCACTTCACGGTGCGCACCGTGCCCGGGCAGGTTCCGCCCTGGGAGCGCAAGGCCATCGAAGCGCGCCTGGCCGCGGCCGCGCGCCGCTGGGACGACGAGCTGAGCGACGCACTCGTCGAAGCCGAGGGCGAGGCGCGCGGCCTGGAACTGCTCGAACGCTTCGGACGCGCGTTCCCGCTGGCCTACCGTGAACGCGTGGCCGCACGCGCCGCGGTGGCCGATGTGCGCAAACTCGCCGCGCTGACGCCCGAAGAGCCGGTGGCGGTGGCCCTGGTGCGCCCGCTGGGCGCGCCGCCCGACACGCTGGGCTTTCGCATCTACCGCCTGGGCGGTGCGGTCGCGCTGTCGGACAGCTTGCCCATGCTCGAGCGCCTGGGTGCGCGCGTGATCGGCGAGAACAACGACCATCTCACCCTGCCCGACGGCACCCGCGTGGCGCTGCACGACTTCGTGCTGCAGGCGCAGATTCCCGACGCGGCCGAGGCCGACGAGGTGGCGCGCCGCTTCGAGCACACCTTCTTGCTGGTGCTGCGCGGCGAGGTCGAGAACGACGACTTCAACCGCCTGGTGCTGCGCGCGGGCCTGCAGGCGCGCGAGGTGGTGGTGCTGCGCGCCTATGCCAAGTACCTCAAGCAGATCGGCTTCGCGCTGTCGCAGGCCACCATCGAAGCCACGCTCGGCCGCCACGCCACCATCGCGCGCATGCTCGTCAAGCTGTTCCAGCTGCGGCTGCACCCGACCGAGCACGACGACGAGGCCGCCGCGGCGCAGACCCGTGCACTCGAACGGGCACTGGAGAAGGTGGAGAACCTATCGGAGGACCGCGTGCTGCGCCAGCTGCAGGCGCTCATCGAGTGCACGCTGCGCACCAACTTCTGGCGCACCGGCAGCGGGCACTCGGGCGTGGCCGGGGCGCTGCGCCCGTTTCTGTCGTTCAAGCTCGACTCTGCGCGCGTGCCGGGGCTGCCCGCGCCGCGGCCGATGGTCGAGATCTTCGTCTACTCGCCGCGCTTCGAGGGCATCCACCTGCGCGGCGGCAAGGTCGCGCGCGGTGGCCTGCGCTGGTCCGACCGGCCCGACGACTTCCGCACCGAGGTGCTGGCGCTGGTAAAGGCGCAGATGGTCAAGAACACCGTCATCGTGCCGGTGGGCTCCAAGGGCGGTTTCGTGCTGAAGAAGGCGCCGCCGGCCAGCGACCGCGAGGCCTTCATGAAGGAGGGCATCGCCTGCTACCAGGACTACCTGCGCGGCCTGCTCGACCTGACCGACAACCTGGTCGCCGGCAAGCCGGTGGCGCCGCCCCAGGTGCGCCGGCGCGACGGCGACGACCCCTACCTGGTGGTGGCCGCCGACAAGGGCACGGCCACCTTCTCCGACTACGCCAACGCCATCAGTGGCGAGTACGGCCACTGGCTGGGCGACGCCTTCGCCTCCGGCGGCAGCGCCGGCTACGACCACAAGGGCATGGGCATCACGGCCCGCGGCGCGTGGGAGAGCGTCAAGCGCCACTTCCGCGAGCTGGGTGTCGACATTCAATCCACCGACTTCACCGTGGTGGGCATCGGCGACATGTCCGGCGATGTCTTCGGCAACGGCATGCTGCTGTCTCGCCACATCCGGCTGGTGGCCGCGTTCGACCACCGCCACATCTTCCTCGACCCCCACCCCACGGCCGATGTGTCCTTCGCCGAGCGCGAGCGCCTGTTCAAGCTGCCGCGCTCGTCGTGGGCCGACTACGACACCGCCCTCATCAGCGAAGGCGGCGGCGTGTGGTCGCGTGCCGAGAAGTCGGTGCCGCTGTCGCCGCAGGCGCGCGCGGCGCTGGGCATCGACGCCGAGCGACTGACCCCCACCGAGCTGGTGTCGGCCATTCTGAAGGCGCCGGTGGACCTGCTCTACAACGGCGGCATCGGCACCTACGTCAAGGCCAGCGCGCAGAGCCACCTCGAAGTGGGCGACCGCGCCAACGACGCGCTGCGCATCGACGGGCGCGAGCTGCGCTGCAAGGTTGTCGGCGAGGGCGGCAACCTCGGCTTCACCCAGCTCGGGCGGGTGGAGGCGGCGCTGGCCGGTGTGCGCCTGTACACCGACGCGATCGACAACTCGGCTGGCGTCGATACCTCCGACCACGAAGTCAACATCAAGATCCTGCTGGGCCTGGCGCAGGACGACGGCGAGCTCACCGACAAGCAGCGCAACGCCCTGCTGCCCACTCTGACCGACGAGGTGGCCGCGCTGGTGCTGCGCGACAACTACTTCCAGACCCAGGTGCTCTCGCTCACCCTGCGCCAGGGTGCGCCGCTGGTCGAGGCGCAGGCACGCTTCATCCACTACCTCGAGAAGCACGGCCGGCTGAACCGCGCCATCGAGTACCTGCCCGACGACGACGAGATCGCGCAGCGCAAGGCGCGCGGTCTGGGGCTGAGCAGCCCAGAGCTGTCGGTGCTGCTGGCCTACAGCAAGATGTGGCTCAACGACGAGCTGATCGACTCCGATCTGCCCGAAGACCCCTGGGTGGCCGCGGCCTTGGCGCGCTACTTCCCGGCCGGGTTGCGCGAGCGCTTCGACGCGTACATTCCACGCCATCCGCTCAAGCGCGAGATCGTCGTCACGCACGTGCTCAACAGCATGGTCAACCGCGTGGGCCTGACCTTCGTGCACCGCCAGTCCGAACGTACCGGCCTGCCGCCGTCGAAGGTGGTGCGTGCCTACCTGGTGGCGCGCGAGGTGTTCGGCCACGTCGCGCTGTGGCCGCGCATCGAGGCGCTGGACAACCGAGTGACCGACGCGGTGCAGGCGCAGATGCTCTACGAGATGGACGAGCTCACCACCCGCGCCACGGCCTGGTTGCTGCGTTCGCGCCGCCTGGCCGAGCCGCTGCCCGCGCAGTTCGAGCACTACGGGCCGGCGGTGGCCGCGCTGGAGCCCACGCTGGTGGCCGAAGCCGCCGGTTCAGCGCTGACCCAGGGCTGGACGGCCGCGGGCGTGCCCGCCGAGCTCGCGCAGCGCATCGCCGCCTCGGATGGCCTGTTCGCGGCGCTGGACATCGCCGAGCTGGCGCACGCCAGCGGCGCGCCGATCGACGACGTGGCGCAGGTGCATGCCGGCATCGCGCAACGCCTGGGCCTGCCGCGGCTGCGCCGCCAGATCGACGCCCTGCCTGCCGATACCCATTGGCAGAACCTCGCGCGCGGCGCGCTGGCCGACGACCTGGTGGCCCTGCACGGCGCCATCGCCCGTGACGCTGTGGCCGGCAGCGCGGGCGACGCCGGTGCGCGCCTGGCCGCATGGGGCCAGCGCCACGGCGGCGCCATCGACCGCGCCCAGCGCCTGCTGGGCGAGCTGGGCGAGTCGCACTCGGCCGATCTGGCGATGGTGTCGGTGGCGATGCGCGAGCTGCGCAACCTGGGGTGAGCGCCTGGCAGCGCGGCGGTGCCTCACCCGGCGCTGCCGTGGCTCAGCTGCCGCAGCACCGCGGCCCGCAGCCGCAACCCGCTTCGGTGGGCGCCGCAGCCGGCTTCGATGCCGTGCCGACCGCCGCGGCGGCCAAGGGCTTGCGCGCGCGCACGAAGCCGCTGACGAACTTGCCGTCCACTTCGTGCGCCAGCTGCTGCATGTCGGCGCTCTGGGTGGCGAGGAATTCACGGGCGTCTTCGACCGTGTAGACCCGCGTCACCTCGATGTCGGCGGCTTCGAAGCCGGCGGCGGCCAGCTTGGCCAGGTACTCGTTGTCCTGCAGCGCGCCGGCCACGCAGCCGATCCACAGCTCCATGTTCTGGCGGATCGAGGCCGGCACGTCGCCGCGCACCACGACATCGGATACGGCAAAGCGACCGCCCGGGCGCAGCACGCGGAAGGCCTCGCGCAGGACACGGTCCTTGTCGGCCGAGAGGTTGATCACGCAGTTGGAGATGACCACGTCCACCGAGTTCGCCGGCAGCGGAATCTGTTCGATCTCGCCTTTGAGGAAGTGGACGTTGGTCAGGCCACTCTTGCGCTTGTTCTCCTCGGCCAGGTCGAGCATCTGGTCGGTCATGTCCAGGCCGAAGGCCATGCCCGTGGGGCCCACGCGGCGCGCCGACAGCAGCACGTCGATGCCGCCTCCGCTGCCCAGGTCGAGCACCACTTCGCCGGCCTGCAGCTCGGCCAGCGCGGTCGGGTTGCCGCAGCCCAGCGAAGCCAGCATGGCCGCGGCGGGCACGTCCGACGCCTGGGCGGCGTCGTACAGGTTCGAGGTGATGGGATCGCACTGGCCGATGGCTGCCGCCGCGCCGCCGCAGCAGGCGTTGGCCCCGCCGCGTGCCACGCGCTCGGCCGCAGCGCCGTATTTCTGCTTGACCACATCCTTGACATCGACACTTGCACTCATGGGTTTCTCCGGTGTTCAGGAACAGCACACGATGCGCTGCGGCTCGACTGCCGTGCTGCGCGTGCAGCACTCGGCATACAGGAACCCCAGCAGTTCTTCCAGCCCCGCGGTGTGGGCGGTGTAGCGCAGGAACGTGCCTTCGCGCTGCACCTGGATCAGGCCCTCGTGCTTGAGCTTGTCGAGGTGGTGCGACAGCGTGGAGTTGGGCATGCCCAGCTCGGCGGCGATGTCGCCCACGACCAACCCGTGCGGGTGCGCCTGCAGCAGCAGGCGCACGATGTTCAGCCGCGGTTCGGTGCCCATGGCGGCGAGCATGCGGGCGAAGCGAGCGCTGGCCTGAGGGTCGCGCACAGTCATTTTCAGCAGGGCCTCGGTAAATCCATATTTCTACAATAATCGAAATAGAAGCCGCCGTCAAGTGCTCGCCGATTCCGGGCAGGTGTGGGTCTGCGGCCGGGCGACGCGTTGAAGCGGCGACACATCTTCGACATGGTCGAGCCGCGGCTTTTCGAAGCCATGCTGGACGAGCTGGCCGATCAGGAGCTCTACCGCAAGGCGGTGAGTCGCCTGGCCGACAAGGCGCGGGCCGTCGAGGTGGACATTGACGAGCTCTGAGGGCGCTCGAGCCAAGCGCAAGTACGCGCTCCGGTTCATGCCCGAAGCCCTGGGGGAGTGGCGCTCGCTCGATGGCTCGGTCAAGGCCAACCTCGAGAAGCTGCTCGGCAAGCGACTGGACAACCCCCATGTGCCGGGCGACGAATGGCATGGGCCCCTTGCGGGCTGCTACAAGATCCAACTCCGCCGGCAGGGCGTGCGTCTGGTCCATTCCGTTGAAGACGGCCATCTGCGGGTGACCGTCATTGCCGTGGACAAGCGCGAGGATGGAGCCGTCCACCACTCGTCCATTGCGCGCCTTTCAGCGGCGGCCGCAGCGCTGTCGAGGGCGTTGCGAGACAAACTCGAGAAGCAGCCACACGCTTGATCCAGCCGGGCACACGGGCGACCCGGGGTGCGACGCGTCCGCCACACTCGAGTGCTTGGCGCCGGTTGCGCTACGCCACCAGCGCCGGCACCAGCGCCCGCAGCAATCTCGCGGCGGCTTCCCGCGCCCCCTGGGCCACCTGCAGCGTGTGCGCATGGCTCAGGGTCTCGGCTTCCATGCCGCAGCCCATATTGGTGAGCATCGACAGGCCGAGAACCTTCAAGCCGGCGTGGCGCGCGAGGATGGTCTCGGGCACGGTGCTCATGCCCACCGCCTGCGCGCCCAGCAGGCGCAGCATGCGAATCTCGGCCGGGGTCTCGAACTGCGGGCCCAGCACCCAGGCATAGGTGCCTTCGTGCAGCGCCAGGCCCAGCGTCGTGGCCGCGTCTTTCGCGCGCTGGCGCAGCGCGGGGTCGTACGCGTCACGCAGGTCGACGAAGCGGTCGTTGCCGGGCTCGCCGTGCAGGGGCGTGCGCTGGGCGATGTTCAGATGGTCGGCGATCAGCATCAGCGCGCCCGGGCGCATGGTGGGGTCCAGGCTGCCGGCGGCGTTGGTCAGCACCACGGTGGTGCAGCCGATGGCCGCCAGCGTGCGGATGGCGCCCTTCATCGCCGCGGCGTCGCCGCTTTCGTAGGCGTGCTGGCGCCCGCGCAGCAGCGCCACCTCGGCGCCACCGAGCCGGCCCAGGCGCAGCGTGCCCGTGTGGCCCGCCACGCCCAGCGCGGGGAAGGCGGGCAGCTCGGCATAGGCGATGTCCAGCGGGGTGTCGACCGCCTCGGCGATGCCGTCCCAGCCCGAGCCCAGCACCACGGCCACCGTGGGCGCGCGACCGCTTGCGCGTACGCGTTGCGCGCTGGCCGCGATGTCCTCAGGGGTGGGGCGGGGGTTCATGGCGGCGCAGTGTAGGACCTGCGGGCCTGGCGGCGCCACTGCGCCGGCGTCTGGCCCGTCCAGCGCTGGAAGGCGCGCCAGAACGTGCTGGGCTCGGCAAAGCCCAGACCCTGGCCGATCTCGGCCAGGGCGCGCGTGCCCTCGGCCACCGCGGCCAGGGCCGACTCGCGCCGCGCGGCGTCGACCAGCGTGGAGTAGTCCAGCCCGCGCGCCTGCAAGCGTCGCGCGAGCGTGCGCTCGCTCAACTGCACGGCGTGCGCAGCCTGGGTGCGGCTGGGCACGCCGGCACCGAGCTGCCCGGCGATCCACTCGCGCAGATGGCGCTCCAGCGCCTCGGGGGTTGCGGGTGACGACAGCGCGGCCAGCCGTGCCGAGGCGTACTGCTGCTGCACGCGGGCGCGCTGCGCGTCGGCCTGCGGCAGCGCGGCGTCGAGCATCGCGTTGTCCAGCAGCACGCCGCTGAAGGCCTGCTCGAAGTCCACCGGGCACTGGAACATCTCGCGGTAGCCCTGCAGCGGGCCGATCCGCATCTGGCTGAACTGCACCGCGAGCGGTCGCACCGGCCCTGCGGTGACCCAGCGCGCCAAGGCCACCACGGCCGCGAGCACCGCTTCGATCTGGTGCGGGCTGAAGGCGAGCGCACCTTGGCGTGGGTGGTACACCAGCCAGGTCGTCGTTTCGCCGGCGATCATCTGAAAGCGTCCGCCGTCCGAGATCAGCCGCTGGTACTGCTGCACCAGCGCGATCGAGGCGCGCAGCGACGGGGCCGACTCCAGCAGGTCGCCCACCAGATTGAAGCTGGCCGGCCCCACCAGCGCGCCCGCCTTGAGGCCGAAGCCGGCGTCCTGGGTGCACAACACCGCGGCACGCCACAGCCGCGTGATGTGGTCGATCGGCCAGCGCTCGGCCTGCAGGTCGGCTGCGTCCAGGCCGGCTGCGGCCAGCACTTCGCTGCGGGACACACCCAGGTGCTGCGCCGCACCCAGCACCGTGTGGACCCAGCTCATCGACACGGTGGCCTGCAAAGTCAAACGGGTGTCCTTTCGGGTCAATCGTTCGCACTGTAGCGCGCCTACGCTGGCGCACCGTCCTGCCCAGCGAACCCGCAATGCCCGCGTTGACACCCACTCTCGTGCAAATCCACCATGCCAGCGATGTGCTGGTGGTGGGCGGCGGCCTGGCGGGCATCGTCACCGCGCTCGAGGCCTTGCGCGCCGGCCAGCGGGTGACGCTGGTGGACCGCGACACGCCCGAGCGCCTGGGCGGCCTGGCCCTGTGGGCCTTCGGCGGCATGGCGCTGGTCGGCACACCGTTGCAAGCGCGCATGAAGATACCGGACACGCCCGAGGTGGCGCTGCGCGACTGGCTGCGCTTTGGCGAACTCGACCCGGCCGATGCCCATGCGGTGCAATGGGCGCGCCACTACGTGGAGCACTCGCGGGCGCGGGTCTACGACTGGCTCATCGGCCAGGGCGTGCGCTTCATGCCGGCCGTCAACTGGGTCGAGCGCGGACGGCACGGCGATGGCAACAGCCTGCCGCGCTATCACGTCGTCTGGGGCACGGCACGCGCGCTCACGCGCCGCCTGATCACACTCATGCGCGAGGCCGACACCGGCGGGCACCTCACCGTCCTGCACCGCCACCGCGTCACCGCGCTCGACCACCAGGGCGGCCGGGTGTGCGGCGCCAGCGGCGTGGACGAAGCCACCGGTCGCGAGGTGCGCCTGAGCGCCCCGGTGGTGGTGCTGGCCATGGGCGGCATCAACGGCAGCCACGAGCAGGTGCGCGCCCACTGGCCGCGGCAGCGACCCCTGCCCGCAGCCATGCTCAACGGCGCCCATCCCTATGCCGACGGCCGGCTGCACCACCATGCCGCCAGCGCCCTGGGGGCGCAGATCACCCACGCCGGCGAGATGTGGAACTACGCAGCGGGATTCCCGCACCCGTTTCCGCAATTCGAGGGCCACGGCTTGTCGGCCATTCCGTGCAAGTCGGCGTTGTGGCTCGATCACCGCGGCGTGCGCATCGGCCCTGAGCCACTGGTCACCGGCTTCGACACCCACTGGCTGTGCCAGCGTGTGGCCGCCCAGCCCAAGCCCTGGACCTGGCACCTGCTGAACTGGCGCATCGCGGCGCGCGAGTTCGCCATCTCCGGCGCCGAGCACAACCCGCGCATCCGCGACCGGCAATTCCCGGCCTTCCTGAAAGAGACGCTGCTGGGCAACCACCGCCTGGTGCGCCAGATGCAGCGCGAGTGCCGCGACTTCCTGGTCGACGACACGTTGGCGGGGCTGGCCGCGCGGATGAACGCGCTGACCGCCTCGCACGACGTCGACCCCGCGGTGCTGCAGGCCACTGCCGATGCGTTCGACGCCAATTTCGCCAACGGTCGCCAGCTGCACAACGATGACCAGATCCGGCGCATCCTGCATGCCCGCCAGTGGGGCCCCGATCGATTGCGCACCTGCGCGCCGGCGCCGCTGCAGCGCCGCGGTGCGGGGCCCTACATCGCCATCCGCATGCAGCTGATCACGCGCAAGAGCCTGGGCGGACTGCAGACCGACCTGGACAGTCGCGTGCTCGACGCGCACGGCCAGCCGATCGCGGGGCTGTACGGCGTGGGCGAGGCCGCGGGCTTCGGCGGCGGCGGCGCCAACGGCAAGCGCTCGCTGGAGGGCACCTTCCTGCCCGGCTGCATACTGACCGCCCGCGCGGCGGCGCGTTCGTTTGCCGGCGCGCGCTGAGGGCCGCGACCCACACCCGTAGGCACCGACCACCCGCTACCCGGAGGACCGCATGTCGTCGACCGCCCGCCTGAACGGCGCCCAGGCCCTGATGCAGACGCTGGCCGATGCCGGCGTCGAGGTCTGCTTCACCAACCCCGGCACCAGCGAGATGCACTTCGTGGCCGCACTGGACAGCGAGCCCCGCATGCGGGCCGTGCTGGCGCTGTTCGAAGGCGTGGCCACCGGCGCCGCCGACGGCTATGCGCGCATCGCCGACAAGCCCGCGGCCACCTTGCTGCATCTGGGCTGCGGCCTGGGCAACGGGCTGGCCAACCTGCACAACGCCCGCAAGGGCAAGGTGCCGGTGCTCAACATCGTGGGCGACCATGCCACCACCCACGCGCCTTTCGACGCCCAGCTGCAGTCCGACATCGAGACCGTGGCGCGCAATGTCTCGCCGGGCTTCGTGCGCACCTCGCGCGCCACGGCCAGCCTGTGCCGCGACGCGGTGGACGCCCTCACGGCCGCCCGCGGCCTGCCGGGGCAGGTGGCCACGCTGATCCTGCCGGCCGATGTGTCGTGGGGCGCCGGCGGCGTGCCGGCGGCGCCGCCGCCGCCGCCGGCTGCCGTGGCGGCCGATGCCGCCACCGTGTCGGCCATCGCCGACGTGCTGCGCAGCGGGGCGAAAGCCGCGCTGCTGCTGGGCGGGCGCGCCCTGCGCGAGCCCGGCCTGCTGGCCGCGGCGCGCATCGCGGCGCACTGCGGCGCGCAGGTCTTCGCCGAGGTGTTCCCCACCCGGCTGGAGCGCGGCGCGGGGCTGCCCGCGGTCGAGCGCGTGGCCTATCTGGCCGAGATGGCCGGCGTGCAGCTGGCCGGGCTGCAGCACCTGATCCTGGTCGACGCCAAGGCGCCGGTGTCGTTCTTCGCCTACCCGGGCAAGCCCAGCCTGCTGGTGCCCGAGGGCTGCACCGTGCACACCCTGTGCACGCCGGCGCAGGATGCCCACGCCTGCCTCGCGCAATTGGTGCAGGCGCTGGGTGCTGCCCAGGCCCGGCCGACGCTGCAGGCCCCGACCCGCCCGACGCGCCCGCGCGGTGCGCTCACCGCGCCCAAGGTGTGCAAGGCGGTGGGGCACCTGCTGCCCGAGCAAGCCATCGTCATCGACGAAGCCATCACCTCGGGCCTGATGCTCGGCGTGATGACCGCCGGCTGCCCGCGCCACGATCTCATCACGCTGACCGGCGGCGCCATCGGCCAGGGGCTGCCCAACGCCATCGGCGCGGCCATCGCCGCACCGCAGCGACCGGTGATCGCGCTGGTGGGCGACGGCAGCGCCATGTACACCATCCAGGCGCTGTGGACGCTGGCGCGCGAGCACCTGCACGTCGTGGCCATCGTCTTCAACAACGCGGCCTACTCGGTGCTCAACGTCGAGCTCGAGCGCGTGGGCGCCGCCCAGGGCGGCGCCAAGGCGAAGGCGCAATTCGACCTGCAGGCCCCGGTGCTGCACTTCGCGCAGCTGGCCCAGGGCATGGGCGTGCACGCGGTGCGCACCGATCGTGCCGAGGACTTCTGCCAGGCCCTCGACTACGCACTGGCCCATCCGGGGCCGCACCTGATCGAGGCGCTGGTGCCCGAGTCGCTGTCGGGCGCCCGGCGCAAGCTGCTGCCCTGGCTGCTGCGCTCGCTGCCCAGCCTGCCCCAGCCGGTGGCGCGCGCGCTCAAGCGCGCGATGGCGCCCTAGGGGCCAGTCGGGCTTTGGGACGGACGCTGCATCAACCCAAGTGCCCCGGCCCGAAGCTCGCCGGCAGCAGTTCACCCAGCGTGTAGCGGCCGCGCACCTGCTGCGAGTCGGCCACCCAGATCGGTGTGGCGTCGGCGGCGAATTCGCGCAGGCGCTGGCGGCAGCCGCCGCAGGGTGTGACGGGCTGCGCGGCCTCGCCGACGACGGCCACGGCGAGGATGCGTCGCCCGCCGGCCAGCACCAGGTGGGCGATGGCCGAGGCCTCGGCGCACTGGCTCTGCGGATAGGCCGCGTTCTCGATGTTGCAGCCGGCGTGGATGCGGCCGTGCTCGTCGAGCAGCGCCGCGCCGACAGCGAACTTCGAGTAGGGCGCGTAGGCGCGTTCGCGCGCGGCACGGGCGGCCTGCACCAGGGCGTGCAGTCGCGCGTCGTCGACGGTTGGGGTGATGTCCGCTGGGGTGGTGTCGCTCATGATGCGCGTCATCGGTCAGGTGCGTGGGCGGCTCTCAGCGCTCCTTCACATACGGCACACCCAATGCCGCCGGGGCACGGGCGCGGCCGATGAAGCCGGCCAGCAAGACGATCGTGAGGACGTAGGGCAGGGCCTGGATGGCTTGCACCGGCACCGGCCCCAGGCCGGGCAGTTCCACGCCCTGCAGCCGGATGGCGGCGGCGTCGAGGAAGCCGAACAGCAGGCAGGCCCACAGGGCGCCCACCGGATGCCACTTGCCGAAGATCATCGCCGCCAGCGCCATGTAGCCGCGCCCGGCGGTCATGTGCGGTACGAACAGCGGGTTCTGTGCCAGCACCAGGTAGGCCCCGGCCAGGCCGCACAGCGCGCCGTTGAGCGCCAGTGCGCCATAGCGCAGGCCGGCCACCGACAGCCCCGCCGCGTCCACCATCGCGGGGTTCTCGCCGGTGGCGCGCAGGCGCAGGCCCATCCGGGTGCGGTACAGCAGCCACCACACCAGCGGCACCAGCGCCAATGCTGCGTAGACCATGAGGTTGTGGCCCAGCAGCGCCGTGGCCAGCACCGGCCCGATCAGCGGCAGTGCCGAGACCACCGGCACCGCCCCGGTGAGCCACGGCATCAGCCGCACGGTGTCCGATAGCGGCGGTGTTTGACCGCCCTGGTGGAACCAGGCGATGCCCAGCACCACCGACAGCCCCGCCGCGGTCATGGTGATGGCCATGCCGGCCACCACCTGGTCGCCGGTGTGGCTCACGCACGCGTAGCCGTGCAGCATCGACAACGCGAACCCCACCACCAGCGCCGCGGCGAATGCGAGCGCCATCGAGCCGCTGGCTGCCCCGGCCGAGGCCGCAGCGAAGGCCGCCAGCAGCATCTTGCCCTCCAGGCCCAGATCGATCACGCCCGAACGCTCGGACAGCGTCGCCGCCAGCGCGCACAGGATCAGCGGCACCGACACGCGCAGCGTCGATGCCAGCAGCGTGCCCAGCAGCACCTCATCCATGGGCGGCTCCTGCCGGGCGCGCGCGCCGGCTCCAGGCCAGCAGCCGCGCCAGCCCGGGGGCGGCCACCATCGCCAGTGCGCCCGAGAACAGCACGATCAGGCCTTGCAGCGTGGCCACCATGTCGCGGCTGAAGGCGGGAATCTCGAAGGCCAGTTCGGCGCCGCCCTGGTACAGCGCACCGAACAGCAGCGAAGCCAGCACGATGCCCACCGGATGGTTGCGCCCGATCAGCGACACCGCGATGCCGGTAAAGCCGGCGCCCACCACGTAGTCGAGCAGCAGCCGGTGCTGCACGCCGGCCAGCTCGTTCATGCCGACCAGGCCGGCCAGGGCGCCGGCGCACAGCATCGAGGCCATGATCTGCCGTCGCGGGCGGATGCCGGCGTAGTGCGCCGCGTCGGGCGCGTGCCCGACGGCGCGCAGCTCGTAGCCGGAACGCAGTTTCCACAGGTAGATCCAGACGCCGGCCACTGCGGCGGCAGCCAGCAGCACCGACAGGTTCAGCGGCGTGCTCGGCCAGTCGATGCCCAGCCAGCCCAGTGCCTGGTGCACGCTGGGCATGTGCGCAGCCTCGGGGAAGGCGCGGCTTTCCACCGCCATGTTGCCGGGCTCCTTGAGCGGGTTGACCAGCAGGTAGCTCAGCACCGCCGAGGCGATGAAGTTGGCCATGATGGTGGTGATGACCACATGGCTGCCGCGCCAGGCCTGCAGCGCGGCGGGCACCGCGGCCCAGGCGGCTCCCGCGGCGGTGCCGGCCAGCACCATCAGCGGCAGCAGCAGCGCCGCGGGCAGCCGATCGCCCAGCGCCAGCGCCACCAGCGCCGAACCCAGCCCGCCCATCATGGCCTGGCCCTCGCCGCCGATGTTGAACAGGCCACCGTGGAAGGCCACCGCCACCGCCAGCCCGGTGAAGACGAAGGTGGTGGCGTAATACAGCGTATAGCTCACGCCGGCGCGGCTGCCGAAGGCGCCTTGCACCAGCAGCGAGATCACCTGCAGCGGGTCCATGCCGATGCCGGCCACCACCACGCCGGCCACCGCCAGGGCCATGGCCAGGTTCACCAGGGGCAGGACGACGAGGTCGGCCCAGCGGGGCAGATCCAGCGGTTGGTGTGCACTCATCGACGGGTCGAGTGGGGTGGCTCAGGACGCGGTGGCGCCGGCCATCAGGCGCCCGAGCGCGGCCTCGGAGCAGTGTTCGATCGGCAACTCGCCGGCAATGCCGCCGCGGTCCATCACCAGCACGCGGTCGGCCAGGGCGAGGATCTCGTCGAGCTCTGAGGACACCACCAGCACCGCACCGCCCGCGTCGCGCATGGCGCGCAACCGGGCGTGGATGAACTCGATGGCGCCGATGTCCACGCCGCGCGTGGGCTGGCCCACGAGCAGCACGCGCGGGCGCGCCTGCGCCTCGCGCGCGAGCACGAGCTTTTGCTGGTTACCGCCCGAGAACTTGGAGCTGCGCAGCAGCGGGTTGCGCGGGCGCACGTCGTAGTCGGCCATCATCGCAGCGGTGGCCTCGCGCATCGCCGTCGGGCGCAGCCAGCCTGTTCGCGAGCCGTAGCGTGTCAACCGGTGATAGCCCAGCACCGCCGACTCCCAGGCCGCGAACGGCAGCACCAGGCCGCGGCGATGGCGGTCTTCCGGCACATGCGCCAGGCCCAGCGTGCGCGCACGCGCCGGATCGAGCCAGTGCGCCGGCTCGAAGCGCGCATCGCCCAGGCGCAGCGCACCCGCCTGCGGCGCTCGCAGGCCCGACAGCACTTCGAGCAGCTCGCTCTGGCCGTTGCCCGAGACGCCGGCCACGCCGACGATCTCGCCGGCGTGCAAGGTGAGCGACACCTGGCGCAGCCGCGGCACGCCCAGGGCATCGGCCAGCGCGAGGTTCTCGGCCTGGAGCAGCACCGCGCCGGGCTGTGCCGAGGCGGTGTGTGCGTCACGGCCGAGCTGCACGCGCCGCCCGACCATGGCCTCGGCCAACGCGTCCAGGCTGGTCGCCGAGATCGGACAGTCCAGCACCACTTCGCCCGCACGCATCACGGTGACCGCGTCGCACAGCGCCATGATCTCCTTGAGCTTGTGCGTGATCAGCAGCACCGTGGTGCCGCGGTCGCGCAGCTGGCGCAGCGTGATGAACAGCGCCGCTGTCTCCTGCGGCGTGAGCACTGCGGTGGGTTCGTCGAGGATGAGGATGCGCGCACCGCGGTACAGCGCCTTGAGGATCTCCAGACGCTGGCGCTCGCCCACCGGCAGGTCTTCCACCGGCACGTCCAGTCGCACGGCCAGTCCGGTCTCGCGCATCAGTGCCTGCAACCGCTCGCGCACGACATCGCGCGCTGTGGACAGCCGCCAGTGCGGCTCGGCACCCAGCATCACGTTGTCCAGCGCCGACAGCGGCTCCACCAGCATGAAGTGCTGATGCACCATGCCGATGCCCAGCGCGATGGCCTGGCGCGAGCCGTCGATGCGCACCGGCCGTCCTTCGACCTCGATCGACCCCTCGTCGGCCTGGTAGAAGCCGTAGAGGATGGACATGAGCGTGGACTTGCCTGCCCCATTCTCGCCGACGATGCCGTGCACCGTGCCAGCGGCCACCGTGAGCGTCACCTCGCGATTGGCCTGGACGGCACCGAAGCGTTTGCTGATGCGGTCCATGAAGACCGCGGTGGCTGATGACGACATCGAGTGGCTCATTGACCCCGGAGGGGACAGACCGCGCAGCGGTCAGGGGAGCGCGGTGGCGATCGAAGGGTTGAACCCGATCCGGGTTTCCCGGTCGGGTTCAATCAGCCCCGCGGGGGCGGCCGCCAGGCGGCCGGGGCCTCAGTATTTACAGGCGTTGTCCGCCATGTAGTCGGCCACCTTGATCTTTCCGGCGACGATGTCGGCCTTGGCGGCATCGACGCGCTTCTTCATCTCCGGCGTCACCAGCTTCTCGTTGTGCTTGTCGAGCGCGTAGTCGACGGCGCCCTCCTTCAGGCCCAGCGACGACACGCCCGGGGTGGACTTCTTCGCGGCGTTGTACACCGCCACGTCCACGCCCTTGACCATCGAGGTGAGCATGGTGCCGGGCTGCAGGTGGTTCTGGTTGCTGTCGACGCCGATGGCCAGCTTGCCGGCATCCTTGGCCGCCTGGTAGACGCCCATGCCGGTGCCGCCGGCGGCGGCGAACACCACATCGGCGCCCTTGGCGAACTGCGCCTTGGCCAGCTCGGCGCCCCGGGTGGGGTCGTTCCAGGCGCTGGCGGTAGTGCCGGTCATGTTGGCGTAGATCTCGGCCTTGGGATTGGCGTACTTCACGCCCTGCTCGTAGCCGCACTGGAACTTGCGGATCAGCGGGATGTCCATGCCGCCGACGAAGCCCACCTTGCCCGACTTGCTGGCGATGGCGGCCATCATGCCCACCAGGAAGCTGCCCTCATGCTCCTTGAAGACGATGGACTCGACATTGGGCTGCTTGACCACCGAATCGATGATGACGAACGACAGCTTCGGGAAGTCCTTGGACACCTTCTCGATGGCCGAGCCCTGCGAGAAGCCCACGCCGATGATGGGGTTCGCGCCCTTCTGGGCCATGCGCCGCAGGGCCTGCTCGCGCTGGGCCTCGTTGGCGATCTCGAAGTCGAGGTAGGCCTTGCCGGTCTCCTTCTTCCAGCGCTCGGCGCCGTTGTAGGCGGCCTCGTTGAACGACTTGTCGAACTTGCCGCCCATGTCGTAGACGATGGCGGGTTGGGCCAGCGCGCCCACGGCCAGCGTGGACAGGACGGCGGCGATCAGCGTCGGCTTCATGGTGGACGGGCTCCTCGTGGGTTCGATTGCGGACCGGGCAGGATAGCAAGACTGGCGCACCCGCCCACCCGGTAGTTGCTAGCATCGTGCGATGTCCGCGCCGCAGCCCCACCCTGACGCGCGCCCCGCCGCGGCGCACCCCACGCCCCTGCAGGCGCAGGCCGGGCTCGATGCCCATCTGCTCGACCTGGCCCGCGCCTGCCCGAAAGTGCTGCTGCACGAGCACCTGGACGGCGGCCTGCGCGTGGGCACCTTGCTGGAGCTGTTGCGCGAGCGCGGTCTCACCGCGCCGGCCGACAGCGAGGCAACGCTGGCGGCCTGGTTCGATGCCCGCGTGCATGCCGGTTCGCTGCCGGAGTATCTGCGCGGCTTTGCGCTCACCGTGGCGGCCATGGGCACGCCCCGTGCGCTGGAGCGGGTGGCCTTCGAGGCCGCCGAAGACGCGCGTGCCGAGGGCTGTGTGCTTGCCGAGTTCCGCGTGGCGCCGCTGCTGTTCGAGGCCCATGGCGTGGCGGGCGAAGCCGCGGTCGAGGCCTTGCTGACCGGTCTGGCGAGCTCGCCGCTGGCCAGCGGTTTGATCGTCTGCGGCATGCGCCACGAGCCGGCCGAGCGCATCGCCCAGGCGGCCGCGCTGGCGCGGCGCTATGCCGCGCAGGGCGTGGTCGGCTTCGACCTGGCCGGCCCCGAGGCCGGCTGGCCGGCCAGGCCGCATGCGGCGCTGCTGGCCGAGGTGCGTGCCGCCGGCCTGGGGCTCACGCTGCATGCTGGCGAGGCCGACGGTGCCGTGCGCGTGCGCGAGGCGGTCGCGCTGGGTGCGCAGCGCATCGGCCATGGCGTGCGCCTGGTCGATGTGCTGGGTCGACCCGAGGAGGCCGCGTTCCTGGATGGGTTGCGCACGCAGCGCGTGCACTTCGAGGTGTGCCCCAGCAGCAACGTGCACACCGGCGCTGCGTCGTCGGTTGCCCGCCACCCCATCGGCGCGCTGTGGCGGGCGGGCCTGTCGGTCGGCGTCAACACCGACAACCGGCTGATGTCGCGCACCCGCAGCGACCTGGAGGCCGCGCTGTTGGTGGCCGAAGCCGGGCTGGGCTGGGCCGACCTCGCGCGCATGGGCCTGGCGGCGGCCGAGGCTTCGTTTCTGCCCGCGACCGCGCGCGAGTCTGCCGCCGCGGCCATCCGGCGGTGGGCCGACGCCCAGCAGCTGGGGCTCTAGGGCCCGGTGCGACCGCCACCTGCGGTGCGCCCGTGCCGCCGGGGCGTCACGCAGGCGAGGCACACTCGGGGCCATGAAACCCACCGCCCTTTGTGCGCGGGCCGCCGCCGAACACCGCCCTGCTGCTGCCCACCGATCGCCTGCCACGTGGCGCACCACCGCACGGGCGCTGCCGGCCGTGCTCGCGGCGCTGGCAGCGCTTGCCGGCTGCGCCGGCGCTCCGCCGGCGGGCGGCGCGGCTGCGCCAGAGACCGTGCAGCTGCGGGTGATCGGCTTCAACGACTTCCACGGTCACCTCGAGCCGGCCACCCTGACCCTGTCGCTGCCCGATGCCACGCGCCCCGGCACGACCCAGCGCGTGCCGGTGGGCGGCGCGGCGGCGATGGCCGGCCTGGTCGCCACCCTGCGCGCCCAGGTGCCGCACACGGTGGTGGTCTCCGCGGGCGACATGGTGGGCGCCGCGCCGCTGGTGTCCACGCTGTTCCGCCACGAGACCACGGTGGAGCTCATGAACCGCCTGGGCGTCGATGTGGCCGCCGTGGGCAACCATGAGTTCGATGCCGGCGTGCGCGAGCTGCAACGCCTGGTGGCCGGCGGCTGCTCTGCCGATGCGCTGGGTGCGCCGGGCACGCCCTGCGCCCTGGCGCCCTATGCCGGTGCCCGATTCGCGGTGCTCGCCGCCAACGTCATGGCACCGGGCGGGCAGCCGCTGTTCGCCCCGGCCTGGGTGCGGCAGGTGGGGCCGGTGCGGGTCGGGTTCATCGGCGCGGTCACGCGGGGCACGCCCAAGATCGTCATGCCCTCGGGCATCGCCGGGCTGCGTTTCGACGACGAGGCCGAGGCCATCAACCGCAGTGCGCAGGCACTGCAGGCGCAGGGCGTGAACGCGCTGGTGGTCACGCTGCACGAAGGTGGCGAGATCGGTGCCGCCCAGCAGCCGGGCGACTGGAACGACGAGCGCTGCCCCGGACTGCGCGGGCGCATCGTCGACCTGGCCGCGCGCATCACGCCCGCAGTCGACCTGATCATCAGCGGCCATACGCACCAGGGCTACCGCTGCGTCATCGACGGTCGGCCGGTGATCCAGTCCACCTCGTACAGCCGCGGGCTGTCGGTGACCGACCTGGTGATCGACGCGCGCACCGGGCGGGTCGACAGGGCCGCCACCCGCAGCCGCAATCTGCCCGTGCTCAACGAGCGCACCGACGCCGCCCAGCGCGAGCGCGTGGCCGCCGCCGAGCCCGAGCCCTGGGCCACGGTGCTGCGCCAGGCGCGGCCCGACCCGGCGGTGCAGGCCGAGGTGGCGCGGTTCAGCGCCGCGGTGGCGCCGCGCGCGCAGCGCGTGGTGGGGCGTATCCAGGGCAGCTTCGAACGCAGCGGCCGCGGCCAGACCACGGCCGGCCAGCTGATCGCCGACGCCCAACTGGCGGCCACCCGCGACCCAGCCCGCGGCGGTGCCCAACTGGCGCTGATGAACCCGGGTGGGATCCGCGCCGACCTGGCCTGCCGCCAGGCGCCGCCCTGCCCAGTGACCTTCGGCGAGGCGTTCACCATGCAGCCGTTCGGCAACAGCCTGGTGGTGATGAGCCTGACCGGCGCGCAGTTGCGCGAACTGCTGGAGTCGCAGCAGGGCCCCGGGCGGGCTGCGCCCACGTTGCTGCAACCGTCTTCGAACCTGCGCTATCAGTGGCTGGCCAGCCGGCCCCACGGCCAGCGCGTGGCCGACCTGCAGCTCGACGGGGCACCGGTGCGGCCCGAGGCCGTCTATCGGCTCACCGTCAACGGCTTCCTGGCCGAAGGCGGCGACGGCTTCGCGCTGCTGGCCACCGGGCGCGACCGCACCGGCGGCGGCCAGGACATCGATGCGCTGCTCGCCCACCTGGCCGGCGGCCCCGCCCCGCAGCCGCCCCGCAGCATCGTGTGGGTGGACTGAGCGGCACTGCCTCCAGTCTTGTCATCGAACCGGCACATGACGCAGCGACACTGCGCCCTTTGCCCGACGCACGCCGCGGCGGATGCCGGTTGTGGCGAAAACCCGCCATCCGGGGTTACCGCGGTTCACCGGAGGGCACAAATGCGCGAGATTGACCGATTGGTCCCGATCCCGGAGGAGTGAGCACAATGAATCCCCATCCCTTGCTGGCCCGCACCGTCATCAGCGTGGCCGTTGCCCTGGCCGCCGCCCCGGCGCTGGCCCAGAACACCACAGCCGCCGTCGGCGGCCGCGTCACCGGTGCCGACGGCAAGCCGCTGGCCGGCGTCAGCGTCAACATCCGCCACATCGAGTCGGGCTCGTCGAACACCGCCACGACCGACGCCGACGGCCGCTATGCCGTGCGCGGGCTGCGCGCCGGCGGCCCCTACACCATCACCTTCGCCAAGGACGGCCAGACCGACCGCCGCGAAGGCGTGTTCCTGGCGCTGGCCGAGAGCACCCCCGTTGACAGCGTGCTGGGCGCCGCCACGGCCCAGGTGGTCGTCACCGGCCAGGGCGGTGGCGGCCGCTTCGGCGCCGCCAACATGGGCGCCGGCACCAACCTCGGCAGCCGCGAACTGGCTGCCTTCGCCTCGATCCAGCGCAACCTGCAGGACTACGCCCGCACCGACCCGCGCCTGGCGCAGACCGACAAGGAGCGCGGCGAGATCTCGGCGCTGGGGCAGAACACGCGCTTCAACTCGATCACGGTCGACGGGGTCACCACCAACGACACCTTCGGCCTGGAGTCCAACAACCTGCCCACGCTGAAGCAGCCGATCTCCATCGATGCGATCCAGTCGGTGCAGGTCAACCTGAGCAACTACGACGTCACCCAGAAGGGCTACACCGGCGCCAACATCAATGCCGTCACCAAGAGCGGCACCAACGAATTCAAGGGCAGCGTCTACTACGTCTTCCGCGACGACAAGTTGGCCGGCGACCGCTACAACCGCACCAGCGGCACGTACTTCGCGCCGCCGAATTTCGAGGACAGCACAAAGGGGTTCGTCGTCGGCGGCCCCATCGTCAAGGACAAGCTGTTCTTCTTCGGCAGCTACGAGGAGTACAAGAGCTCGCGCACCAGCCCGGTCTACGGCCCGCTGGGCAGCGAAAAGACGAACGTGGGCATCACACAGAGCGCCATCGACCAGGCCATCTCGATCGCCAAGGACACCTGGGGCGTCGATGTGGGCACATCTGCGGTGCCCTCGGGGCTGGCGCTGGATGTGAAGGACGCGCTGCTCAAGCTCGACTGGAACATCAACGACGCCCACCGGGCCAGCCTGCGCTACACGAAGACACAGCAGAGCGAGCCGATCCTGAACGGGTTCTCCGCCACCGGCCTTTCGCTGAGTTCGTGGTGGTTCAACACCTCCAAGGAGGTCGAGAGCGTCGTCGGTCAGTGGTTTGCCGACTGGACGCCGTCGCTCAGCACCGAACTCAAGCTGTCCAAGCGCGACTACCAGCAGCGCCACACGCCGGCCAACGGCACCCGTCTGCCGGCCATCGGGATGCGGTTCAGCGGCGATTTGCCGGCGGGCACGCCATCGGGCGTCAGCTCGAACAACCGTTTCCTGAACATGGGCACCGAAAACAGCCGGCACTTCAACGTGCTGGATACGTCCACGCTGGACGTGTACGCGGGCGCCACATGGACCGCTGGCGCTCATGAAGTGAAGTTTGGCGCCGACTTCGCCGACAACGAGGTCTACAACGCCTTCGTGCAGAACACCAACGGCAACTACACCTTTGGTTGCGAGCCGGGCACCTACAGCTTCGGCACGTTCACCAATTGCACGCAGATGACGGCGGCCCAGCGCGACCTCGCGGTGCTGGAGAACTTCCGCAGCGGCAAGCCGTCAGCCTTCGTTGTCCAGGTACCGCAACCGGGCCTGGTCATCGGCGACGCGGCGGCCAACTGGAGCTACGGCAACATCGGCCTGTTCGTTCAGGACAGCTGGAAACTCAGCAAGGCGTTCAGCCTGATGTTTGGCATGCGTGTCGACCAGCAGCAGGTGGACACCAAGCCGCGGGCCAACGCGAAGGTGTCCGAGGCCCCGGTTGCCGGTTCCATCAACGGCACGACCTATACCCGTGCCACAGGTGGTTTCGGCATGGACAACACCGTGACGCTGGACGGCAACAACCTGTTCCAGCCCCGCGTGGGCTTCAACTGGGATCTCTCGTCGGCCGCGCGCCGCGCGCAACTGCGCGGCGGCATGGGGCTGTTCCAGGGTGCTGCGGCCAACGTGTGGCTGAGCAACCCGTTCAGCAACACCGGCAAATCGGTGATGGAACTGCGTTGCGCCAGCTACACCGCTTGCTCGACGGCCAACCTGATGTTCAGCGCCGATCCCGACGCACAGCCCAACAGCCTGACCGGCACAATCCCTGCCGCGAATGTCGACTTGCTGTCGCCGGACCTGGAGCAGCCCTCGGTGTGGAAGCTCAATCTCGCGTTCGACACCGAAACGCCCGCACTTCCCGTCGTGGGCGTGCTGACGGTGGGCGCGGAGTGGCTGCATACCAAGACCAACAAGGCCATCTTCTATCGCCACCTGAACCTGGGTGCGCCCACGGCGACGGGCAGCGATGGCCGTGAGCTCTACTGGCGCGCCGAGGGCCTGAACCCGGCCTGCTGGAACGCCAACGGCACGCCCATCACCAACGGCGCCTGCGCGACGCCGTCCGGCCAGAGTCGCACACGGGCACTGAGCAACTCGGCGTTCGGCAACGTGCTGCTGGCCGATGCCACCTCCAAGGGCGGCGGCGACGCCATCACGTTGTCGGTGGGTCAGCCTGCTGCCCGCGGTTTCGGCTGGAACCTGGCCTACACGCGCACGAGCGCCAAGGAAGTCAGCCCACTCACGTCGTCGACGTCGGGTTCGAACTGGGGCAACCGCAACATCTTCAATCCCAATGAAGAGATCGAGCAGAACAGCAACTACCTGGTGAAGGACCGCATCAGCGCCACCGCCACATGGTCGCGCGCCTTCTTCGGCGAGTACCGCACATCGCTGGGCGTGTTTTACGAAGGCCGCGCCGGCAAGCCGTACAGCTGGACCTTCATCAACGACATGAACGGTGACGGTATCGGCGGCAACGACCTGATGTACATCCCCTCGGCTCCAGGCTCGGGCGATGTCGAGTTCAAGGGCGGTGCAGCCGAGGAGGCGCGCTTCTGGGAGGTCGTCAACGCGCACGACGTGCTCAGGGGGGCCGCCGGTGGCGTGGTGGGTCGCAACAACACCCGTGGCCGCTGGGTCAACAGCTTCGATGTGCGGGTCTCGCAGGAGGTGCCTGGCTTCCTGAAGGGCCACAAGGGTTCGCTGTCCCTGGACATCTTCAACTTCGGCAACCTGTTGAACAAGAAGTGGGGCCGCATCGACGAGGTGACCTTCCCGTCGAACCGCAGCTTCGTCAACTATGTCGGCCGCAACGCGCAAGGCAAGTACGTCTACAGCATGGGCTCGGTCGAGGACTTCTCCACCCGGCAAGCATCTGGCGAGTCGCAGTGGGCGGCCCAGATCACGCTGCGCTACGAGTTCTGACCCTCGGCTCGCGCTGCCCGCTCGGGCCGGCAGCGCACCATCCGTATCCAGGACCGCGGGCCGCTTCTGGCGGCCCGACGGCAAATGGGGGGTTCACGCGGGCAATGCCCGCGTATTTTTTTTGTGCGCGTCTCACGTAACATCCCCGAGACAGTCCCAGCCCCGCCCCGGGGCGCCCACGCGCCATGCTTCATCCTCGCCAGACACGCCCTGAACTGCGCGCGCAGGTCGAGCGGCTGGGCCAGGACTGCCACAACCGGCGCAGTCCGGCCTTGTTCGACGAGTGCGTGCTGGCGCTGCAGCAGGCGGCGGTTCTGCACGACGATGCGGCGTTCGTGCTGCTGGCCAAGGCCTTCGCGCTGATCGTCGACCAGCGCGGGCACCCCGACGAAGGCCTGCATTGGCTGCACGAGGCGCTCGAGCGCAGCCGCCGCGCACGCTGGTTCGACGATCAGGCCGAGCTGATGGTTCTGATCGGCCGGGTGCACTATGCGCGCGCCGATTACGCCGCTGCACTGGAGTTGTGGACCGAGGCGCTGGACGTGGCCCAGCGCGCCGGCGAGCTGGTGCAGTGGGGCTGGGCCAAGCTCGGCGTGGGTCAGATCTGCGACGCGCTGGGCCATGCCGAGCTGGCGGTGGCGGTCTATACCGAATTGCAGGGCGCCATCCGGGGTGCCGGCGATTCCCGCGCCGATGCCGCTCGCCTGGCCAAGCTGCGCCTGTTCACGCACTTGAACATGGGCGTGAACTGTCTGCGGCTGCAGCGCCTGGACGAGGCGCGGGTGCAGTACGAGCAGGGCCTGCAGCTGGCGCGCGAGCTGGCCATCGCCGACGAGGAGGGCGAGG
>JAKLLB010000043.1 GCA_023150345.1 Aquabacterium sp. | reverse complement strand
CCTGCAGTGGCTGCGCGCGGCCTTCGATGCGGCTTGACACCGCTGGTACGTCATGAGGCGGCTCGGGCGCCATCGGCTCGAATATCATCGTCCACCATGCTCGAGCAGCGGATCCAGCAGCAGTTTTTCGAGAGTGCCGACCTGAAGTACCACGCGGCCGAGGTGCTCGTGCGGCCGGTGGCCGAGGCGGTGCAGGCGGTGGTGGCCGGTTTCACCGCAGGCGGGCGGTTGCTGGTGGCGGGCTCCGGTCCGGCAGCCGGCTTGGCTCAGGTGCTGGTTGCACAGTTGCTCGGGCGTTTCGAGCGCGACCGCCCCGGGCTGGCCGCCATGGCGCTGCCGGTCGAGGCGCCGGGCGAGCTGCCGCTGGCGCGCCAGGTCGACACGCTGGGCCAGCCGGGCGACCTGCTGCTGCTCATCGATCCCGACGGCGAAAGCGATGCACTGCGCAGCGCTGCCTTCGCTGCGCTCGACAAGGACATGACCGTGATCGCGCTGGCTGGCCGTTCGGGCAGCCTGTGGCGCGAGGTGGTGGGCGAAATGGATGTCGTGGTGGCCGTGCCCCATGAACGCCGCGCCCGCGTGCTCGAGGCCCAGCTGCTGGTGCTGCACTGCCTGTGTGACGCGATCGATCTGCAACTGCTGGGGGAACAGGACACCGCATGACAGTCATCAACGAAAGCGGGGCCGCACGAGCGCCGCTGCGCCGCGGCGCCATGGCGCTGGTGGTATTGGCTCTGGGTGCCGGTACGCTGAGCGGTTGCGCCGGGCTCGTGGTGGGCGGGGCCGTGGTCGGTGGCCTGATGGTTACCGATCGACGCACCTCCGGCGCACAGGTGGAGGACCAGTCCATCGAGCTCAAGGCGGTCAATCGCCTGCAGGCCGCGCTCGGTGACCGGGGGCATGTCAACGTGACCAGCTACAACCGCATGGCGCTGCTCACCGGCGAGGTAACCACCGAAGCCGACCGGGCTGCCGCCGAACAGGCCGTGGCCCAGATCGAGAACTTGAAGTCCATCGTCAACGAACTCGGGATCGGACCGGCCAGCAGCGTGAATGGCCGCATGAACGACACCGTGCTGACCAGCAAGGTCAAGGCCAGTTTCATCGACGCCGCCGATCTGCAGGCCAACGCCATCAAGGTGGTGACGGAGCGAGGGCAGGTCTACCTGCTGGGCCGGGTCACCGAGCGCGAAGCCAAGCGGGCATCCGATGTCGCCCGCTCGGTGCCGGGCGTACGCAAGGTCGTGCGCGTGTTCGAGGTCATCAGCGAGGCCGAACTGGCCAACCTGCAGCCCAAGCCCGCGGCCAAGTAGGCGGCCGAGCCAGCGCCTGCCGGCGCGTTCATCAGGCAACCTGTCGGCCCAGCGCGCTCGTGCGGGAAGCTACTTCAGCCGACGGATGAGGCTCGACGTGTCCCAGCGCCCGCCGCCCTGGGCCTGGATGTCGGCATAGAACTGGTCCACCAGCGCCGTGACGGGCAGGCGCGCGCCATTGCGGCGCGCCTCGTCGAGCACCAAGCCCAGGTCCTTGCGCATCCAGTCGACGGCGAACCCGAAGTCGAACCGGCCGTCGACCATGGTGGTGCCGCGGTTGTCCAACTGCCAGCTCTGCGCCGCACCCTTGCCGATGACTTCGAGCACCTGCTTCATGTCGAGTCCGGCACGCTGCCCGAAGGCAATGGCCTCGGCCAACCCCTGCACCAGGCCGGCGATGCAGATCTGGTTGACCATCTTGGCCTGCTGCCCGGCGCCTCTGGCGCCCACCCGGGTGACGGCCCGCGCATAGGCCAGCGCGACCGGCCGCATGGCTTCGAACGGCTCGGCGTCGCCACCGCACATCACGGTGAGCTGCCCGTTCACCGCGCCAGCCTGCCCGCCGGATACCGGCGCATCCACGAAATGCAGCCCGTGCCCGCGCGCCACGGCGTGCAACTCGCGCGCCACTTCGGCCGAAGCGGTCGTGTGGTCGACAAAGACCGCACCTCCGGCCATGCCGGCATTTGCCCCATCGGGGCCCAGCACCACGGAGCGCAGGTCGTCGTCGTTGCCGACGCAGGCAAACACGAACTCGGCGTCGCGCGCCGCCTCGCGCGGCGTCGCCGCCCATCGGCCGCCGTGCTCGGCTACCCAGGCCTGTGCCTTGGCAGCGGTGCGGTTGTAGACCGTGACTGCGTGACCCGCTCGCGCCAGATGCCCGGCCATGGGGAAACCCATGACGCCCAGGCCGAGAAAGGCGCAACGGCGCGGTGCGGGGGGTGAGGCGGTGTTCATGAGCCGGCAGTGTATCGGCGGCGATTGCGGCGGTGCGATCGCGGGCAATCGATGCGCTGCAGACAACCGCCGCGAGCGGGTGTCGGTGTGCTTTACATGAACCCGCGGAGCAACCGCGTGTGCGCATGCAACTTATTGATTTGAATGGAATTCAACTGGCTGGCCCGGTTTCTGCTTGAGTGAACGCAACCCTCGCGGTCTGATCTGATAGGAGTTCCCATGAAGTTTCATCAACGCATGCTCGCCGTGACCGCCGTCGCCGGCGCGCTCTTCGGTTTCGGTTCGGCCCAGGCCGGCACCGTCATCTACAACACCGGTGTTGCGGGCACCGCCAGTGTCGCCCTGGGTGTCAACGACGATGGTTCGTTGAACACCACCGATGGCAACATCGTCGTGAACTCGGGCGCCACCGGCCTCGCCTACAACTTCGGTACCGCCGGTTGGCGCGATGCGACGTCGCCGGGGTGCCTGTGCGAGGGCTGGGGCGTGCAAGCCAACGGCGTGAACGGTGGCGCCAGTGTCGACAACAACGGCGGCGCGTTCAATCTGACGTTCGGTGCCGCCACTGGCGTAACCGGCAGCACGGTCACGACCATGGCCACGCTGACGAGCCTGTCCCAGGTCAGCATCAAGCATGAGTTCGCGCCGGCCGACAACGCGCCGGGCGCGCTGTTCAAGGTGAACGTCACGATCACCAACACCGGCGACACCGGTCTGTCCAATGTGCGCTATGTGCGCGCCATGGACTGGGACGTTCCGCTGACGGAGTTCAATGAGTACGTCACCATCAAGGGCACGGGCACGACGACGCTGCTCGAGCAGTCCAACGACAACGGGTTCTGCTCGGTGAACCCGGGTGATGCGTGCGGCGAAATCTTGGCCGGCACCACCAACGTCGACTTCACCGACGCGGGCCCCGCCGATCACGGCGCGTACTTCAAGTTCAACTTCGGTGATCTGGCTGGCGGTGAGAGCTACAGCTTCACGATCTTCTACGGCGCCGCCGGTACCGAGCGTGAGGCGCTTGCCGCCATCGCTGCCGAGGGCATCGAGCTGTATTCGCTGGGTCAGTCGAACGGCGGTGAGGTGAGCGGCTCGCCTGCCACCTTCATCTTCGGCTTCCAGGGTGTCGGTGGCGTGCCGCAAGGTGTGCCCGAGCCTGGTTCCCTGCTGCTGGCCGGTGCCGCCCTGGCGGCCCTGGGTGGTCTGCGCCGCCGCGCCGCTCGCCGCGCCTGATGTGTCGAAGTTCGGCTCGCGCGTTGCGGTCAACCGTCACGCGCGGCCGATTGGGTGAATGCAAGAGGACTGTGCACCCTCACTGACATCTCCGCCCAAGCCATGCTCCCCGTGTTGGATACTGTCCGGCCGGGGAGTTCTGCTTTGTGTGCGCGTGATCGTTCGCACCCATGAGACTGGATCGAGGAGACCGCATGTTGATGCCCGCCCACCGCGCCAGCTCGCGACGTGATCGACCGGCGCGGCTCACCCGCGCCTTGGCCGCGGGTCTGGCCTGCCTGGCGTGCCTGCCCGCGTTCGCGGCTGCTGCCGGTACTGCGCAACCGGCACCATCGGCTGCAGCGGCCGGCAGCGCGGCCGACGCCGCCTATCGACGTGGCGCGCAAGCGCTCGCCAGCAACGATGATGCCGCCGCGACGCGGGCATTTCAGGACGCCCTGGCCGCTGACGCCAAGTACGTGCCCGCCATGTTGGGCCTGGCCGAGCTGGCCTTCCGCCAGAAGCAGCACGCACAGGCGGCCGAATGGATCCACAAGGCCGTGAAGACCGATCCGCGCAACGCCGACGCACAAGCCTCGCTGGGCCGCCTGTTGCTGGCCAGCGGCAAGTCCAAGGAAGGCGAGCAGGCGCTGCGAGCGGCGATGGAGCTCGACGCCAAGGCGGTGCGTCCGCGCATGGACCTGGCCGATGTGCAACTGGCCCGTGGCGAGGCGGCCGCAGCGCTGCCGCTGTATCGCGAAGTGCTGGTGATCGACCCGACGCATGCGGGCGCTCACTACGCGCTGGGGCTCGCGCTGGCGCGTACGGGTGATGCAGCCGGCGCGCGCCGCTCCCTGGACGAAGCGGCCCGGCTCGCGCCGCGCAACCCGTTGCCGCTGGTGGCGTTGGGCCGGCTGCATCTGGGGCAGGGCGACGCGGCCGCGGCGCTGAAGTCGGCCGACCAGGCGCTGGCACTGCATGCGGCATCGCTGGATGCGCAAATGCTGCGTGGACAGGCCCTGGCCAGTGCCAACCGGATCGACGATGCGGTGGCCGCATTCGAGGCTGCCAGCCGCGCTGCGCCCAAGCTCGGCGCCCCGCTGGTGGAACTGGGCATGCTGGAGCAGCGCCGCAACCGCACCGATGCGGCGCGGGCGCACTACCAACGTGCCATCGAGATCGATCCCCGTTCGGCGGTGGCCTACAACAACCTGGCGGCACTGTCGGCCGAGCAAAAGCGTGATCTGGCCAAGGCGCAAGCGTGGGCGCGCAAGGCCGTGGAGCTCGCCCCGGCGCAGGCCCAGTTCCAGCATACGCTGGGCACGGTGCTCCATGCTGCGGGCCAACCCAGAGCGGCGCTCCAGCCCCTGGCCCAGGCGGTGAAGCTTGCGCCCGGTGACGCGCAGATGCACTACGACCTGGCGCGGGCGCAGGCCGATAGCGGCCAAAGGCCGCAAGCCCGAGTGTCGGTAAAGAAGGCGCTGTCGCTGTCGCAGTCGTTCGCGTCGGTCGAGCAGGCGCGCAAGCTGCTGGCCGAACTGGGCGGCTGAGCGACCAGCCGCGGCGCCCGTGAACCCGAGGCATCCCCGCGGCCGCGGGGATGGGGCTCACACGATTGTCAGATGCTCGGTGCCCGCCGAGAGATCCTTGCTGCGGGCGCGCACGCTGTTGAGCTTGATCTGCAGCCGCAGGTCGTTGACCGAATCGGCGTTGCGCAGGGCGTCCTCGTAGGTGATCAGGTTGCTCTCGAACAGGTCGAACAGCGCCTGGTCGAAGGTCTGCATGCCCAGCTCGCGGGAGCGCTTCATGAGCTCCTTCAGGTCGCCCACCTCGCCCTTGAAGATCATGTCGGCCACCAGCGGCGTGTTGAGCATGATCTCCACCGCCGCGATGCGGCCCTTGCCCTCCTGCCGCGGCAGCAGCCGCTGCGAGATGATGCCCTTGAGGTTGAGCGACAGGTCCATCAGCAGCTGCGCGCGTCGCTCTTCGGGGAAGAAGTTGATGATGCGGTCGAGCGCCTGATTGGAGCTGTTGGCGTGTAACGTGGCCATGCACAGGTGGCCGGTCTCGGCGAAGGCCACTGCGTGCTCCATGGTCTCGCGGTCGCGGATTTCGCCCATGAGGATGACGTCGGGCGCCTGGCGCAGGGTGTTCTTCAGCGCCGCTTCCCAGCCCTCGGTATCGAGCCCGACCTCGCGTTGGGTGACGATGCAGTTCTTGTGGGTGTGCACGAACTCCACCGGGTCTTCCACGGTGATGATGTGACCCCAGGAGTGATCATTGCGCCAGTCGACCATGGCCGCCAGCGAGGTGCTCTTGCCCGAGCCGGTGGCGCCCACCATGATGACCAGGCCGCGCTTGGTCATGCAGACATCCTTGAGTATCGGCGGCAGGCCCAGCGAGTCGATCGTCGGGATGTTCTGCGGAATGGTGCGGAACACCAGGCCGACGTTGCCCATCTGCATGAAGGCATTGACGCGGAAGCGCCCGATGCCTTGCGGCGACACGGCGAAGTTGCACTCCTTGGTGCGCTCGAACTCGGCGGCCTGCTTGTCGTTCATCACGGCGCGGGCCAGGGCCAGGGTGTGCTGGCCGGTGAGTGGCTGCGGCGAGACCTTGGCGATCTTGCCGTCGACCTTGATGGCCGGCGGGAATTCGGCGGTCAGGAACAGGTCGGAGCCGTTGCGCGTGACCATCAGCCGCAGCAGGTCGTTGACGAACTTGGATGCCTGGTCGCGTTCCATGGTGGGGTCTTTCCGTGTCAGGTGGCCGCCAGCAGCGCGCCCAGGCGCGCACCGGTCTGCCGCAGGCGCAGCGACAGGCGCCGCGCGAATGCCGCGAGCAAGGCCGCGGCCAGGGGAGCATCATCGGTCATCAGCGCACGCAATGCCGATGAGGGCAGCACCGCCACCGTGACCGGGGACAGCGTGCGGCAGGCGCAGAAGCGCGGGCCGTGGTCGAACAGCGCCATTTCACCCAGCACGTCGCCGGCATGGGCCTCGCCCAGCCGCAGCAGATGGCCGCCGGGCTGCTGGCGCTCGACCATCACCTGGCCCTCGAGCAGCACCAGCAGGAACTCGCCGCCTTCGTCCTGGCGGATCAGCTCGCATGCCGGTGGCACCTGCGCACCCTGCAGCACGCGGGCCAGGCGCCCAAGGGTGTCGCCGCCCAAGCGCCCCAGAGCCTCTTCGCCCTGCCAGCGTTGGAGCAGTTGGCGCGCGGCCTCGGTGGAGTCCATCGCTCGGGCGCGCAACTCGGCCGCCCGGGTGTCCCAGCCCACCGGCGGTGCCAGTGGCGCCTCCAGCGGCAACAGGCTGGTGGCCAGCGCCGAGTCCACCGGCGCCTCGGCAACGGTGTCGGTGCGGCCACGCAGGCGGCTGAAGAGGGCTTTCACGGTTCGGCGGGGCAGTTGCCGCTGTGGGGCAGGGTGGGATGAAGTCGGTGCGGCAGTCGCCGGGGTTGCAGGTCTCGGCGGCGACGCTCAGCCCGGGAAGTTCTCCGGGAACTTGGCCTTGGCGCGGGCCTCCATGGGCGAGACCACGTTGCGCCGCACCAGATCGGCCAGGTTCTGGTCGAGCGTCTGCATGCCCATGTTCTGGCCGGTCTGGATCGCCGAGTACATCTGGGCAATCTTGTTTTCGCGAATCAGGTTGCGGATGGCGGACGTGCCGATCATGATCTCGTGGGCCGCGACCCGGCCCGAGCCATCCTTGAGCTTGCACAGCGTCTGCGAGATCACCGCCACCAGCGACTCGGACAGCATGGCGCGCACCATTTCCTTCTCGGCCGCCGGGAACACGTCGACCACGCGGTCGACCGTCTTGGCCGCGCTGCTGGTGTGCAGCGTGCCGAACACCAGGTGACCGGTCTCGGATGCGGTGAGCGCCAGGCGGATGGTTTCCAGGTCGCGCATTTCGCCCACCAGGATGGCGTCGGGGTCCTCGCGCAGCGCGGAGCGCAGGGCATTTGCAAACGAGAGCGTGTGCGGCCCGACTTCGCGCTGGTTGACCAGGCACTTCTTGCTTTCGTGCACGAACTCGATGGGGTCCTCCACCGTGAGCACGTGACCGTATTCGTTCTCATTGAGGTGGTTGACCATGGCGGCGAGCGTGGTGCTCTTGCCGGAGCCGGTAGGCCCTGTGACCAGCACCAGCCCGCGCGGCTTGAGCGCCAGCTCGGCGAACACCTTGGGCGTGTTCAGCTGCTCGAGCGTGAGGATCTTGCTCGGAATCGTGCGGAACACCGCGCCGGCGCCGCGGTTCTGGTTGAACGCGTTGACCCGAAAGCGCGCCAGCCCCTGGATCTCGAACGAGAAGTCGCACTCCAGCGTGTCCTCGTAGTGCTTGCGCTGCGAGTCGTTCATGATGTCGTACACCATGGCGTGGACCTGCTTGTGGTCCAGCGCCTCGACATTGATGCGCCGCACATCCCCATGCACCCGGATCATCGGCGGCAGGCCGGCGGACAGGTGGAGGTCGGAGGCCTTGTTCTTGACCGAAAACGCCAGCAGCTGGGTGATGTCCATGGTGTGCTTGGGGTAGGCTCGGCCCATTATGGCGAGCGTCATCGACAACTTACAACAAGTCCGCGAGCGGATCGTGCAGGCGTGTGCCCGGGCAGGCCGGCCCGTGCAGGCCGTCACGCTGCTGGCGGTGAGCAAGACCTTCGGCCCGCTGGCCGTGCGCGAGGCCGTGGCGGCTGGCCAACAGGCGTTCGGCGAGAACTATGTCCAGGAGGCGCTGGACAAGATCGCCGCCCTGGCCGACCTGCGCGCACAGGTGCAGTGGCACCTGATCGGGCCGTTGCAGAGCAACAAGACCCGGGTGGTGGCCGAAACCTTCGACTGGGTGCATTCGGTTGACCGGCTGAAGACGGCGCAGCGGCTGTCGCAGCAGCGGCCGGCGCACCTGGCGCCGCTGCAGGTGTGCCTGCAGGTGAACATCAGCGGCGAAGACAGCAAGAGCGGCGTGGCGCCGGCCGAACTGCCTGAATTGGCCCGCGCCGTGGCCGCGTTGCCGGGCTTGCGCCTGCGTGGGCTGATGGCCATTCCCGAGCCCGCGGGTGACTTCGAGCATCAACGCCGGCCGCATCGGGCCTTGCGCGAGTGGCTCGAGGCGCTGCGCTCGCAAGGCCTGGCGCTGGATACGCTGTCCATGGGCATGAGCGCAGACATGGAGGCGGCCATCGCCGAGGGGGCGACGATCGTGCGGGTGGGCACGGCCATCTTCGGAGGGCGCGCCGCCAAGGGCAGCGGCCCTGCCCCTACAGTGGAATGTGGGTCGAGTTCTTGACCTCTTCCATCACCGTGTAGGTGCGCGTCTCGCGCACGCCCGGCAGGCTCCAGATGACGGTGGCGATCATCTCGCGGTAGGCGCCCATGTCGGCCACGCGGGTCTTGATCAGGTAGTCGAAGCCGCCGGCCACCAGATGGCACTCCAGGATCTCGGGCCGCGCCTGGACCGCGGCCCGGAAGGTGTCCATCACGTCGGGCGCGGTGCGGTCGAGCAGCACCTCGATGAACACCATCATCCCCGCGCCGAGCTTGGCGGGGTTCAGGCGCGCCTCGTAGCCGAGGATGTAGCCCTCGCGCGTGAGCCGCTTGACGCGCTCGAGCACCGCCGTGGGCGACAGGTGCACCGACTCCGCCAGCTTGAGGTTGGAGATGCGGCCGTCGCGCTGCAGCACCCGCAGGATGCGCAGGTCGATCTTGTCGAGCGCGCGATCGCTGGCGCTGTCGGGCGGGGGGGCGGCGTCGGCACTCATGGTGGGTATTGTCCGGCGGGCCGCCGCGCCCTGCCCAGCCCCCCGGCCGGGTGGCAGCGGGTTTCAGGGATACAGCCCGCGCTCCTGGCGCGCCATCAGGATGCGCTCGCACGCCACCGCGAAGGTGGCGGTGCGCAACGTGATGCGGTGGCGGTCGGCGGTGTCCCAGATCTTCTTGAGCGCGCCGACCATGATCTTGTCCAGCCGCAGGTTGATCTCGTCCTCGGTCCAGAAGAACGAGGAAAAGTCCTGCACCCACTCGAAGTAGCTCACCGTCACGCCGCCTGCGTTGCAGATCACGTCGGGAACGACCAGGATGCCGCGCTCGGCCAGGATGTCGTCGGCCACCGGCAGCGTCGGGCCGTTGGCGCCCTCGAGCACCAGGCGCGCCCGCGTGCGGCTGGCCCGCTCGGCGTTGAGCTGGCCTTCCAGTGCCGCCGGGATGAGGATGTCGCACGGCACGTCCCAGAAGGCCTCGTTGTCCATCGGCTCGGCGCCCTTGAAGCCGGCCACGCCGCCGGTGTCGCGCACATGCGGGATCAGCTGCGACAAGTCGAAGCCCTTGCTGTTGTAGATGGTGCCGGTGTGGTCCTGCGCGGCGACGATCTTGGCGCCGGCCTGGCCGAACAGCTCGGCGGCTGACGAACCCACGTTGCCGAAGCCCTGCACCGCCACCTTGGCGCCGTTGAGCTCGAGGTTGATGCGCCGCGCCGCCTCGCGGCCGGTGACGAACACGCCGCGGCCGGTGGCCTTGACGCGGCCCAGCGAGCCGCCGAGGTGGATCGGCTTGCCGGTGACGACGCCGGTGGCCGTGGCACCGGTGTTCATCGAGTAGGTGTCCATCATCCAGGCCATGACCTGGGCGTTGGTGTTGACATCGGGCGCGGGGATGTCCTGTTGCGGGCCGATGATGATGCCGATCTCGCTGGTGTAGCGCCGCGTCAGGCGCTCGAGCTCCTTGGTCGAGAGCTTCTTGGGATCGACTCGGATGCCGCCCTTGGCGCCGCCGTAGGGCAGGTTGACCGCGGCGTTCTTGATGCTCATCCAGGCCGACAGCGCCATCACCTCTTCCAGCGTGACGTCGGGGTGGTAGCGCACGCCACCCTTGCCCGGGCCGCGCGACAGGCTGTGCTGCACCCGATAGCCCTCGAAGTGCGCCACGGTGCCGTTGTCCAGCTCAATGGGCACGTCGACGATCAGCGCGCGCTTGGGCCGCTTGAGCGATTCGGCCCAGCTGGCGAGCGGCCCGAGGTAGGGGATGACGCGGTCGACCTGCGACAGGTAGGTGCCCCATGGGCTGTCGGGGGTCGGGTTGACGTACGAAAGGGTCATGTTCGGTTCCTGTGGTCGGAAGGTGCGGTGCTGCCGTTGCAAGCCGCGGCCTCGTGGGCCCGGTTGCCGGCTGCTGGGCGCGCAATGTAGGTCGGCTCCACCGCCCTGTGTCTGGTTATGCATCGATTGCATGACCCGCACGGGCCTGGGTATGAGGCGCCGCGCCGCCTGGCATGCGGCTGCCCCTGCGCGGCGGAGTGCGTGAGGCGCTGGCTACACTGGTCGCATCGCTGCACAGCCTTCTGCGACGCGCCGGAAACGGCGTCGCCTGTCGACCATGGATACCGCGCCCCGTTCATCAGCCGTTCCCAGCATCGTCTTCATCGGTGGCGGCAACATGGCCGGCGCCCTGATCGGTGGCTGGGTGCGCAGCGGCCGGCCTGCCGCCGCATTGCAGGTGGTGGAGCCCGCGCCGCAGGCTCGAGACCAGTTGCTGTCGACCTGGGGCGTGAACAGCGTGGCAGATGCGGCCGAGGCCGCGCTGGAGTGCGCGCAGGTGGTGGTCTGGGCGGTCAAGCCGCAGATGTTCGCCGCCGCCGCGGCTGCTTGCGCCGGGCGGCTGGCGCCGGCGCTGCATCTGAGCGTGATGGCCGGTGTGCGCAGCGGGGCCATTGCGCGCGCCACCGGTGCGCAGCGGGTGGTGCGTTGCATGCCCAACACGCCGGCGCTCATCGGCCGCGGCATTGCCGGGTTGCATGCCACGGCGGCGGTCGCGCCCGGTGACCGCGGGCGCGTCGAGCAACTGCTCGCGCCCACGGGCGAGTTGCTGTGGCTGGACCGCGAGGCCGACCTCGACGCGGTGACCGCGCTGTCGGGCTCCGGCCCGGCCTACGTGTTCTATGTGGTCGAAGCCCTGATCGAGGCGGCCGTGGCCATGGGCCTGACCGAGGCACAGGGCCGGCAGCTGGCACTGGCCACCTTCGACGGTGCCACCGCGCTGGCGCGGCAGTCGAGTGAGTCACCGGCGGTGCTGCGCGAGCGGGTGACGTCCAAGGGCGGTACGACGCACGCGGCGCTGGAGTCGCTGCGGGCGGACGGCGTGCACCAGGCCGTGCAGCGCGCCGTGCTGGCCGCGTGCCAGCGAGCCCGGGAACTCGGCGACGAGCTCGAGCGCTGAGGCCTTTGCGCGAGGCCCTTGACGCCCTGGCGTTGGCAAAGGCGCGTGCCGCGCTCAGCGCAGCGCCAGATCGAGCGCAACGCCGGCGAACACCGTGGCGCCCAGCCAGTGGTTGAGCCGGAAGGCCCTGAAGCAGCCCTCGCGCGTGCGGTGGCGGATCAACGCCACATGCCAGGCGGCCTGCGCGCCCGCGCCTGCCACGCCGAGGAGGAACACCGCACCGAGCCCGAGCATCCGGCCCAGGGCGACCCAGGCCACCAAGTGGATGGCATAGAAGGCGGCGATGGCCGCGACGTCCCAGCGCCCCAGCGTGATTGCCGAGGTGCGGATCTGCAGCCGCAGGTCGTCGTCGCGGTCGACCATGGCGTACTCGGTGTCGTAGGCCAGCACCCAGAACAGGTTGGCCGCCAGCAGCCACCAGGCATGGGGCGGCACGGCCGCAGCCACGGCCTGCAGGCTGAACTCGCGCCCGCCCTGCGCGGCCGCGAAGGCCATGGGAATGCCGAAGCTGAATGCCACGCCCAGCACGGCCTGGGGCATCGACACCACGCGCTTGGCCCACGGATACACGATGGCGATCGCCAGTGCCACGAACGACAGTGCGATCGCCGGTGGGTTGGTCGTGAGCACCAGCGCGAACGCCGCAAGCGCCAGCACCGCGCCCAGCGTCAGCGCTTCACGCACCGACACCGCACCGCGCGTGACCGGACGCTGGGCTGTGCGCTTGACATGACGGTCGAAGTCGCGGTCGGCCACGTCGTTCACGCAGCAGCCCGCACTGCGCATCAGAATCGTGCCGGCGACGAACACCGCCAGCAGGTGCCAGCCTGGGAAGCCGTCGCTGGCGATCCACAGCGCCGACAGCGTCGGCCACAGCAGCAACAGCCAGCCGGCCGGGCGATCCCAGCGGATCAGGTCCAGCCAGAGTCGGAAACGTTCGCGGTGAGCAGCAGTCATCGGGGCGCGATTATCCGGCCGCTGTCATCTTCAGGACGTATGCGCCGGCTAAGCTGCGCGGCTCCAGATGTCTGCGGAGTCGACGATGCGCGCCAGCACCACAGCCCCGACGCGAACACGCCTGAGCGCCCGGCGCATGGGCGCGCTCGTGCTCTGCGCCGTCGTGCCGTTGGCCGCGGCGGCAGCGCCGACCGCTCCTGTCGCACAGGTCGCATCGCCTGCCGTGCTGGCGGCGGTCGAGTTGCGCGTGGGCGTCGAACGCATGGCCAAGCTGCGCCTGGAGCAGGCGGTGGTCATCCGCGATGGTGGCCGCTCGCGCGACGAGTACGGGCGCACCCGTGAGCGGGTGGTGGCCTCGCTCCAGCAGTTGCGCGCCGATGGGTCGCTGTCGGCGCGTCGGCGCGGCCAACTCGAGCGCGTGGGCCCGGACATCGAACGCCTGGCGGCACCGGCGAGCACGCCGCAGGCTCACGCCCTGGCCGAGGTCTACCGCGACAGCGAGGCCCTGGCGGCGCAACTGGGCTTTCTGAGCACGGGTCTGTCGGCCGAAGCCGGCGAGTCGGCTCACGGTGCGTTGGTCGACCTGCTCGGGCGGGCCGCAGCGTCTGCCCAGCGCGTCGGCAAGTTGCAGTTCGCTTCGCATGCCGGTACCGCCGGCGCTGGCATCGAGGTCGACGCGCGACAGGCGGTGACCGAGTTCACCGCGGCGCTCGAGGCCATCGACCAGCAAGGACTGCCGGACCCGCGCATGCGCGACGAACTGGCACTGGCCCGGCAGCAGTGGGTGCTGTTCAGCGCCGCGCTGGGCACGGGCGGGCTGGTCAAGGAGTCGCGCCGGCTGGGCGACGTTGCCACCACGGCCGACCGGATTGCCCAGTCCTTGATGGCCATGGCCCATCGGGCTACGGGGCGCCCACCGGTGTTGTTCCGGGTGCTGGCCCCCTGATCGCGGCCCGTAGGGCACGTCCGCCGCGAGCGCTGCGTTGCGCGACTTGACAAGCCGGCGTTCGACCGGCACGGTGGCGGCATGATCCCTCGTCACATCGACCTGCACCCGCAGGTGCGCGACGCACTGGCGGAACATAAGCCGGTCGTCGCGCTCGAATCGACCATCATCGCCCACGGCATGCCCTGGCCTCGCAACGCCGAGACGGCGCTGCAGGTACAGGACGACGTACGCGCCCATGGTGCTGTGCCCGCCACCATCGCGGTGATCGACGGTCGCCCCACGGTGGGCCTGAGCGACGCCCAGATCGAGCGGCTCGGCCGTGAGGGCCGCGCGGCCGCCAAGCTCAGCCGCCGCGACCTGGCCGCCTGCATGGCCCGCGGCGCCACCGGGGCCACGACCGTGGCCGGCACCATGGTGCTGGCCGAGCGCGCGGGCATTGCGGTCTTCGCCACCGGCGGCATCGGCGGCGTGCACCGGGGCGCCGAAACCAGCCTGGACATCTCGGCCGACCTGCACGAGCTGGCCCGCACTCCGGTGGCCGTGGTCTGCGCCGGTGCCAAGTCCATCCTCGATCTGCCGCTGACGTTGGAAGTACTCGAAACCCTGGGCGTGCCTGTGCTGGGCTATCGCACCGACACGCTGCCGGCGTTCTTCGCCCGCGACAGCGGTTTGGCGCTGGAGCAGCGCTTCGACGACCTGGGTGACATCGCCCGCGCCATGCAGGCGCACTGGGCGCTGGGCCTGGGCGGGTTGGTGGTGGCCAATCCCGTGCCCGAGGCCGCGGCGCTGCCGCGCGAGTGGATCGACCGCACCATCGAACACGCGCTGGCCGCGGCGCAGACCGCCGGCGTGCGCGGCAAGGCCACCACGCCCTATCTGCTCGAGCACATCCAGGTCGCCAGCCAGGGCCGCAGTCTGGAGGCGAACATCGCCCTGGTGCGGCACAACGCAGCGGTGGCGGCGCAGCTGGCATGCGCATTCATGCACGCCTGACCACCGGCAGCGCAGCCCTCGAGCGCCCGATGGGCTCGCCGTGATCGGTGTGTGCGGTTCGCGCGCACCGAGCCTGCCCCGCGGCTTACATCGCCTGCCCAAACGACGCCACACTGAACACCACCGTCGCGGGCTCGAGCAGGCGAGCGCGCAGCCCCAGGGAGTGCAGCATGGTCAGGCGCCCCTGGGCGTCGAAGGCGTAGCGCAGCTCGGCATCGCCCAGCAACCGCAGCAGGTGCAAGGTGCGACCGAGGCTGCGTTCGATGTGGTGGACGACCACCAGCGACAGGTTGTCCACGGTGATGACCCGTGCCTGGGCCACGGTGCGCAGCGCGGCCAGGTGTTGCGCGGCGCCACCGCTGACCTGCAACGCGCAGGCCGCCAGCGCGGGCTCACCGCACAGCCAGTCGATCGAAGGCTCGGCGCTCAGCTGGCGCGCCAGCCAGCGGCGCACGCCGGGAGACCAGCCTGCCAGGGCGGGCAGGCGTGCGGCGGCGGCGGCGGGCGTTGCAAACGGCACCGGTGCACGGGCGGCGGCCGGGGCCGGGGCGTTACTGCTGCTCATCCCACTGCCACACGGTGGCCCAGCCGGAGGCGCCGTCGCTGCTGGCCAGATCGGGCATGGTGTGGCCCGCGTCGAAGTGCCGGCGTGACCCCGCGGCGGCCGGGGTGAACCAGTAGCCGGTGCGCGGGCAGGGCTGGCCGGCCAGGCAGCGCAGGCGCGGGCTGTGCTCGTCTGCCGGGGCGCCCAGCGCGGCGTTGGCGCGGCACCAGGCCACCAGATCCTTGGGGTAGTAGAGGTACTTGTGCAGGCTCGTGTCGTCGTCAATGCCCAGCAGGATCACCGCGGCACCGGCCTCGAAGCTCCAGTAACCGTAGTAGCCGGCCTGGCTGCCGTTCTTCGGGTCAGGCTTGTGGGCATCGTGCCAGCCGCAGCCGGCGAGGTCTTTGTACCAGCGACGCAAGAAAGTGTCGAGCTCTCTCAGCGACGCGGCCATGCTGGTTTCCGTCAAGGCATGGAAGAGCGCCTCATAGGGCCGAGCAGCCATGATCGAGTCGGACTCATATCGGACATCGGCACCCATGCCGAAGGCCATGAATTCCTCGAACAGTGTGTCGGTTCCACCCGTGCCCTCGCCGACTCGACCGACGGCATCGAGCCCATCCTGCAGTGCCGCCAGCCGCGGCAACAGGTCGCGTCGATGGAGCAAGAAGCACAGCCCGATCAACTGCATGAGCTGGCAGTACTCGTCGAGGCTGTAGAACTTGAAGACAGGTTCGTTGCGGTCGTCGAGGTACTTCCAGAGGTACGGTGCGTACTGTTCGTAGGCGTGAACCACCTGTTCCAGCTCAGCGCGCATCGGCTCGATCGGATCGCCACCGGTGTAGTGCATCAGGAGCAGGTCGAAGCGCTCGGACGCAATGCCGTGGGCCAGGTTCTTGTGCCACCCGGGTGGGTCGTCGTCCTTGCGTAGGTTGTCAACGAGACCGTCAGCACCATAAACAACTTCCTCGAAGCTCTCGAGTGCGTTCAGATACTGCCGTTCGCCGAGAAACTGCTGTCGTCTCTTGTCGCTAAAGTCCATGGCTATGCCTCAGCGCCCGCGGCCCGTGTTGGGCGGCTTGTTGCCAGCGCGCTGATTTACGACGCGCTCGATATCATCGTCGAGCCACTCGCGCGTCAGCTCATGCACGTTGTGCGTATTGTCAGGAAGAGCGCGACCTGCCATTGCAGAAATCAGCGCTTCAGCGTGTGTTGCCCCTTGGGGCATCGAGAAGAACAAGACGTGACGGCTGTAGGCCCTGTCTTTGAGCTTCTTGAACGTCTTCAGGACCGCTTCTTCATGACTCACGGCTCTCGCCACTCGAGCAGCGATCCATCCGTGACTCATCTGCGTGACTTTGCCGTTCTTCTGGCGAGTCACATCCCCACTTCCTCCGCGGCCTCTGCGGCCGGCGCCACCGCCCCGCGCAGACGTTGGGTTGCTGTTGAGCCGGTCCGACTCGTTCTTATCCCAAGCCTCATCCAGCAACTGCCCCAGGCCCTTGCTCGGGTCGACACTGGCCTTGGCCTCGACGATGGCATAGGGGCGAGGCCCCTTCTCGGTGCGCCAGACGGCGTCGATGCCTCGGCCGCGCACGTTCAGCGGCCACAGCTGCACCAGCACACCGCCGTCGTTCATCTTGGCGATGTTGATGTGGCCCTGGTCGTGACCCACGCGGGCGGTGGCGTACCAGCCCTTGACGTCCTGGCAATGGTAGTCGGCCATGTGTTCGCCGAAGACGCCCAGCGCGCGGTTGCCCACGTCCTTCAAGCGCTGCATGCGCTGGGTGGCGCTGTTGGGGGTGGTGTGGGCGGCGGCGTCGGAGTGCTGGCCGCGGGCCTTGCTGCCCTCGCCCACCTGAGTGGCCGGCTTGGCCGGTGGCGCGCCGACGGTGGGCTTGGCCGCGCCGGCGCCACCGGCGCTGGTCTTGCGCCCGCGCGTGAACCAGTCGTCGACCTCCTTGCGCAGCGCAGCGGCCTGAGCGGCGATGCCCGATCGTATGCGCTGCACACGGCGCTGCACCTCGGGCGAAAGCGACTTCTGTAGCGCCGGACTGGCCAGGACTTCCTCGAGCTTGGCCACGATGCGACCTGGGTCGAGCACCTGGCGCACCAGCTGTTCCGGGTCGCCGCGGTGGTAGCGGCGCACCAGGGCCAGCAGGTCGTCGATGTTGAGGGTTCCGCTCTTGACGGCGCGCGCCCCGCGCTTGACCGCGTCGCCCCCTCCGGGGATCAGCCCGACGACGGCGGTGACCAGATTGAACCAGGCCAGCTGGCTGTCGGGGGCGTCGCCGACCTCGGCCAGGCCCTTGATGATGTCGCGCGCGTCGATCACCTGGCCGAGGATGGGCACGCATCCCAGCGCCGTCTCGGCCAGGATGGCCCAAGGCGCGTTGTTGTCGCCACTGAGGAAGCGCAGCGCCTCGTCGCGCACGCTGTCGAGCCACGCGCGCCCGGCGCGCGTGCCGCCCGCGCCTTGCGATCGCGGTGCTGTTGCACTCATCGGGGTACCCTCCACCCTGCGGGCTGCGGGATCCGCGCCTGGGAGCGGCCCGGCGCGGCCACTGGACTACCCCTGCGCCCTGCGGGCTGCGGGATTCGCGCTTGGGAGCGGCCCGGCGCGCTCATGGCGCCTCCCCCTGGAGCTTGCGGCGCAGCGCCTGCTGTGCCGCCTCGTCGAGGTAGTTCCAGAGGTTCTCGCCGTTGCCGTTGTCGTGCTGGCCGTTGAGCTCGATGTGCAGCTCGCGCTGCTCGGCGCTGGCGGACTCGGCGTAGAACTGCTGGGCCTGATCGAGGTGGGCCTCGATGCGGGCGATGGCCTCGTCGTTGTCGGAGCCGCCGGGGCTGAAGGTGTTGGCTGGCATCGTCACTCGGGGCTGGGGTGCCTCGGGTTGCTCGCCGTAGAAGACTTGCGCCTTCAGGTTGGGCACGCCGGTCTCGGTGGCATGGCCGGCGTCGTCGAGGGTGCCGCTGCGCCGGCTGCCGTCTTCGAAGACCACCACGTAGGGGCTGCCGGCCACTGGCTGCAGCCACTCGTCGTGCAGGTTGAGCTCCAGGTCGAGTGGCGGCACCTGCGTGCTGCCCTTGGGCAGGGCCGGCAAATCCACCGCCGCCCCACCCGGGGGCATGAACTCGTGCGTGGCATGGTGGGCCGAGTACAGCCCCGGCAGCGTGAAAGTGATGTTGCCGCCTTCGAGCACGATGGAGCTGTGGCCATCGAAGAGCTCGATGCGCTGGGGGGCGTCGACGGTGATGTCCTCGGTCACGCTCACGACGGTGAGCTCCTGGTCGGCCAGCACCTGCAGCGTGTCGGTGTGGGCGCGCAGGCTGACCGGGCCGTTGGCGGCGATGAGCTGGGCGCCGTGGTCGCGCGTGTACAGGCTGGTGGTGCGGCCGCTGACGCTGCTGTGGGTGTGGGCCGCGCTCAGGTGCAGGTCGTCGTGGGCCAGGACGGTGAAATCCTGGGCGGCGTGGGCGGCGATGTGAGCGGGGGTGGCCAGCGCCAGCGCGGCGGTGCTGTCGATCATGAGCAGCGGATCGGCGCTGGCGTGCACGGCGTCGGTGTCGTTGCGCTGGGCGTCGGCCTGCAGCGCGCGCTGGCCGCCCACGGCGCCGTCGTGGCGGCCGCGCTGGGCGGGGTCGACGGCATCGGCCTGGGCTTGCACCGCGGCGCCGGCGTCGTGGCTGGCCAGGCCGTGGGCCTGGCCGTGACGGGCCGCGCGGCTCAGGGCCTGGCCCAGCTCACGCGCTGCGCGCAGGCGGGCCACCGATTCGTCGGCATCCATCTGCGTGGACTGCGCCGAGCCGTAGCTGCCCGCGCGCGCGGTGCTGCCCAGCCACAGCCCCTTGTGGGCGCGCACGCTCGCCCAGGCCTGGGTGGCCAGCTCGAAGCCCGAGCCGCGCCAGGGGCCGCGCTGGGCGCTGCTGCTGGTTTGCGCGATGAGGTGACCCAGGCCCACCTCGGCCAGGGTGTAGCTGCACAGGGTGCGCATGCGCAGCTGCGCGGTGGCATCGTCGATGAGCCACTGGTTGCAGCCGGCGTGGTCGAGATGGTGGGTGTGCAGGCCGCTGATGACGCCGGGGTGGTTGATGCCGGAGTCGGCCCCGGCGGACCACGGCGGCAGGTCTTGGCCGTTGTACAGCGCGCCCAGCACCACCGGGCGGTCGATGTCGCCCTCGACGAAGCCCACCGCCACCTCGGTGCCGATGCGCGGGGTGAACACCGCGCCCCAGTTCGCGCCGGCTGCCGGCGAGGCCACCCGCACCCAGGTGCCGCTGGCATCGGTGCCCGGGGCGTTGCCTTCGGCATCGGGCGAGCGGGCGTCGTGGCCCAGGCCGCCGGGCAGCGGGCGGCGTCCGCGCTGCCAAGGGAACTGCACCTTCACGCGCAGGTCGCGGTCGGTGGTCAGGGGCTCGCCTTCGATGCCCACCACCAGCGCCGTTTGCAGGCCGGGCGCGGTGGGCCTGCGGTGCAGTCGCGGCACCGGCACCGCCGCCGCCGGGCAGGCGTGGAAGTGGTTGCGATAGGTGCCGTGCTCGAGTTCGGTGGCGTGCAGCAGCTGGGCCGCCTGCGCGCCCAGGTTGTTGGTGACATGGTGTTCGATGGCCAGCAGCGTGAACGCGTTGTCGGCGCGTGCGTGGCTCACCCAGGTGTCGACCGCTCCGCCGCTGGTGCCTGCGCCGTACAGCGGATGGTCGATCAGTTCGAACTGGCGGCCGACTTCGAAGTGGCGGGCGCTGCCATGGCCCTCGAAGCGCTTGATGTCGAGCTCGAAAGCCGTGAGCGCCAGCTCGGCGGCGCGTTGGGCGTGCTGGGCGTCTTCATAGCGGTAGGCACCGGCGCCGTCGTAGTGCTCGAGCTCGGGCACATCGCCCACATCGAGCGCCGTGGCCGCCTGCCCCGTGGTGCCGGCCAGGTGGCGGTAGTTCCAGGAGCCCAGCGTCACCGCGTGGGTCTGCATGCGGCGGGTGGCGCCGAAGGCGGTGACGGCGTCGCGCTGGCCATCGAGCCGGGCCGTGGGATGCTGCATGGCGAAGCGCACGGCGCCCAGCTTCGGGCGGCGGGCGCTGCGGTCGGTGACCACCAAGGCATGCAGCGCGCTGGTGGCGCTGGCCAGCGGCGCGCCCGAGTCGTCGTGCTCGTGGTGGTAGGTGAGCCCCTCCTCGGCGAGCAGGCGGGCGACGAAGTCGAAGTCGGATTCGCGGTACTGCACGCACAGGCTGCGCTGGCGCAGGGTTTCGGTGACTTCGAAGCGGAAGTTGGCCTGGGGGTAGTCGGCAAACACCGCTTCGCAGATGGCGCGCGCATCCATGTCCTGGTAGACGAAGCAATCGCGCCGCGCCTTCAGGAACGACAGCCACGGCCGCATCACCAGCCGGTAGCGGGCCAGGCCGCCATCGGCGCCCAGTTGGGCGGCCTCGAACACGTAACCGTGCCAGGGCTTGTATGAGCCATCGGGCTGAAGCAGGCGCAGCGACATCTGCTCGCCGATGAGGCGCTTGAGCTCGAAGTACGCCGATGTGCTGACGCAGTCGACCGCCAGCTCGAACGGCTGGCCCAGCGCCTCGTGCAGCGTCAGCCGTTCGGGCAGCAGTGCCAGCCAGGGCAGGGCCGTGCTGATCTGCAGCATGCGGCCCTGCTGCTGGTAGGACGCGGTGAAGTCGAGGCGGTCGGCCCAATCCGACAGGTGCGCCATTTGGGCCAGATCGGCCACTGCCGATGCTGTGGACATGCAAGCTCCCTGGAGTGCCGGGCTGTGGTTGTCGGCGACAACCACCCCGGACGGGCTGCACCCATCGGTACAGGTGAGCGGCCGCATTGTCCCGATCGGAACGCAGATCGTCACCCCCCAATATCGCAGTGCGATCTGTAACCGATTGTTCGCTCACCCCTTGCGTTAGGTGTTTGCGCGGATGACCGCAGCGCACACAATGCGCGGCCTCGCCCTGTTGGCGATCGACGCCCCACTGCCATGCCGACCGACTCGCTCCTGCTGCCCATCAGCGACACCCGACGCTGCGGCGACGACCTTACCTTCGGCCCGGAGTTCGACGCCATCGCCGAACTGCGCCGCGAGGATGACGCGAGCCTGCCGCTGGGCGACTGGAAGGAGAAGGGCAAGGAGCCGAAGGTGGCCGACTGGGAGGGTGCGGCCGCGCTGTGCGAGCAACTGCTGCGCACCCGCAGCAAAGACCTGCGGCTGGCGGCCTGGCTGACCGAGGCGCGCACGCACGAGCAGGGCATGAGCGGCCTGGCGGGGGGCCTGCAGTTGGTGCACGGACTGATCGAGCACCACTGGGACGGGCTGTATCCACTGTCGGAGGGCGACGAGCACGAACAGCGCGCCGGCAGCCTGGCTTGGCTGCTCGCCCGCACGGTGGCCTTGATGCACGTGGTGCGCGCACACGGCTCGCCGCCGACGCGCCGCGACGCGCAAGCGGCCTTGCAGGCGCTGCTGACGCTGCAACAGGCGGTCGATGCCCGCATGGGCGCCGACGGACCGAGCTTCATGACCGCGCGCGAGGCGCTGGCCGGACTGCTGGCCGATCTTCCGGCTGACGCCGACGAGCGGTCCGACACCGCGGTTGTCGCGGGAGCCGGTCTCGAGCCGACGGCGCCAACTGGCGGGCCGGCGGCATTCGGTGCTGCGCCGCAAACCCGGGCCCAGGCGCTGCAGCAGCTGCGCCAGGTGGCCGATTACTTTCGCCGAACCGAGCCGCACAGCCCGGTGGCCTATCTGGCCGACAAGGCGGCGCGCTGGGGCAGCACCGACTTGCACACCTGGCTGCGCACCGTGGTCAAGGACGGCGCGTCGCTGGCCCAGCTCGAAGAGCTGCTGGGCGTGCAACCACCCGCGGCCGGGTAAGCCCGCGGGCGCGGCCACGATCAGGCCAGCAGCCGGAACTCGATGCGCCGGTTGCGCGCGCGGCCCTCGCGGGTGCCGTTGTCGGCCACTGGCTTGTCGGGGCCGGCGCCCGACGTGACGAACGCTGCGGCCGGGATGCCGCGTTGCACGAGGTAGGCGCGCACGGTCTCGGCCCGGGCCTGCGAAAGCACGAGGTTGTTCTCACGCGTGCCGTCGCTGTCGGTGTGGCCGATGATCTCGAAGCGTCGGCCATTGAGCGTGTTCAACACGGGCAGCAGGTCGTCCAGCACGCGCTGGCCGGTCGGTGTGAGCTGCGCGTTGCCGGTCTCGAACTCCACCACCCGGTTGGCCATGACCTGGTCGATCGCCTGCTGACCGCTGCCGTGCACGCGCAGGGCATCGTGGACGTGGTAGTGCGGCGACTCCAGACGGGACTTCACGCCGCGCAGCACCTGGTCACGGGTGGGCTCGCTGTCGACAGCGCCCACGAGTTCGATCGCATGGCCCTCGATCTTGATCTGGCCCTGGCTCACCCGGCGCAGGTCGGGGCCCAGCAGCTTCTGCACCTGCTGGGTCCATTGCGGCGGGGCGGCCAGGGCGCCCACGCCAAGCTGGTCGACCACCCGCTCGGCGCCGTAGAGCTCGCGCACGCGCGACAGGATGGCCACGCGCGTGGCTTCGTCGGGAACGGTGCCGGACACCACCACCTTGGCCGGCGCGGTGACCGTCGCGGCAACCGCAGGGGCTGGTCCAGGCGGTGGCCCGGCGGGCTGTGCGGGTGTTGCCGCTGCCGTCAGGCCGGCCAGGCACAGTGCGGCCAGCCGGATCACCCGAAGTGAGCGGCGTGGCGGGCTTGCGGATCGAAGCGGGATGTTCATGGCGACGTTGTTCACTGGCGCTCAGGCACCGAGAAAGGCTTCGTTGAAGGTGGATCGCGCCTGCGCCAACGACAGCTGCGGCTGGTGCAGGTAGCTCGACAACTTGCGCACGGGGCCTTCGAGGCTGGCGCCATCGTCGACCCAGTCGGGTGCGGCCAGGTCGATGAAGTGCTCGCCGCGCGCTTCGAAGTCGAGCAGGCCGTGCAGCAGTGCCGGGGAGTCGCCCGAGAAGCCCAAAGCAAGACTGGGGCTGCCGGGGCGCGCCGGCTGCGGCAGGAAGGCTGCCATCTCGAAGTCGCCGCGCGCGAGAAAGGGCGACACCAGGTCGATCCACAGGCTCGCCGCCAGCGGCTGCAGCAGCGGGTCGGCTGGCAGTGGCAACTGCACGCCCTTGGCGAGCTGGTGGACGCCGCTGCCGGGCACCGGCTCGAGCAGCAGGCCGAGCGCCAGCAGGGCACGCCGCAGATCGCAGGGGCGGCCGTCGGCATGCAGGCTCTGCTGCAGCTGGCCCACGGTATGGACCTCGAGGAACTCGTGGTACTGGGCCAGGAAGCGTCGCGGGTCGGACTCGAGCCGCGCCGGCGCCTGGCACAGCGCGTTGAGCCCGGGCACCACATCGGCAGCCGCATGGGCTTGCGCGCTGGCCTGCGCGAGGTGATCCCAGACCGGTTGCAGCGCCAGCGGTGCCAGCCGCATGAACGCCAACGGTTGATCGACATCGGCGCGGCCGGCGGTCACGAACGGGAAGCGCCGCCCCGACGCATCACGGCTGGCCAGCAGATGGCCGACGACGATGGCACGGCTGCGCACACCGAGGAAGGCAAAGTGCGCGGCGCCGGCCTGATCGTAGTGCTCCTTCCAGCGCGGGTCGCGGGCCATGCGCTCCAACCCGTGGGTGAGCCACTGGTCGAGGCGATCGGTCAGGCCCAGCGCATCGCCGTTGCGAACGAAGTCGCCGCGCGCGGGCAGCTTGCCAAAGTACACCAGCTGCACGTCCACCGGCCGGCTCATCGGGTGCTCCCGGTGGTGCCCATGCCCGCGGTCAGCGCCGCGGGGGCGGCGACAGTAACCGCCGCAGCCGGTGCGCCGTCGCGGCCGACGACCGCCGCCGGCAGGCGCAAGCCGCGCAAGCCTCCGGCACCGCCGGGGGCGGCGGTGGTGGTCGCGGTGGCGGTAGCCCCGGGTTGACTGATGACACGCAGGTGCAGCGTCACCGAGGCACCGTCGCGGGCCCAGGTCATCTCGTGGCTGCCGTCTGGCAGCTTGCGGCGCTGGGCGGCCTCGAACATGCGCTGCAACCCGAAGCGACCGGGTACGCTCAGCAGCTCCACCGTGCGTCCGTCCAGCGTGACGCCAGCGATGCGCACACCGGGTGTTCCGGTCGGGTGTGGCCAGACGAAGGAGCTCCAGGCCGCAGCGGTGTTTCGGTAGCGCAGCACCTGCCCGTCGATCTCGACGGTGTACTCGGTGAGTCCGGGCGCGCCCTGGGGCAGCACCTGGAAGCTGGTCTGGGCGGCTGCCGGGGCGGCCGCAGCAGTCGCCTGGGCGGCCGCCGCGCCGTCCAGCGGGCCAACCCAGCCGGCGAAGGCGCCGCTGAACTCGGGGCGCAGCGTCACGCCCATGTCGAGCCAGGTGCGTGGCGCCACGGTGTCACCACGACGCACGACCAGCGGACCCAGGGTGTCGTTGGCGAAGCGCGCCACCGCGCCCTCGGGCCCGAACACCTTGCCGATTTCCTGCGGCACGGCCTCGACGCGCGAGGCGGTGTCGAAGGGGTACTTCGGTGCCAGCGTGCGCAGGAAGGGCTCGTGCACCTGGGCAACCCAGGCGCGATTGATCTCGGTCTCGGCGGGCGGCACCAGCACGGCGAAGCTCTGCATCAGCGGGCGCACCAGCAGCGGGCGCAGTGCGGTCCGGTTGGCGTCGCTCATGCCCGTGAGCATCTGCTCTTCCACCAGGCGCACGGCGTCGACCAGTTCCGAGGCACGACCCTCCAGCGTGGCGGCCATGAGCTTGTGCGAGGCGGGGCCGGGATCCCCCTGCGCCTTGATCTGGTTGAAGCGCGATCGCACCTGACCCAGGGCCTTGAGGTAGTCGTTGACCAGCGGCGGGTTGCTGTCGCGTTGCGTCATCCACTTGTGCAGTGGGGCGAACTCCCGACCGATGGCACCCATGGGCACGCCGGCATTCGGGCCGTTGACGTCGACGCGCACCTCCACTCGCGAGGGAGCCATGCGCAGGATGCTCTGCTTGAACCACTCGACGAAGCCCCGTTGCACCTGGCCCATGCGCTCGTTGAAGATGGTGGGGTTGTCCCAGGCGGTCTGCTCGTGCAGCGTGGCCAGCAGCTTGCGGATGGGCGACTCCGCCGGATCGCCCAGTCGATTCATGTGCTGGACGGCACTGTCGAAGCTGCCGAAGTCCACGACGGCGATGCCTTGCACGAAACGTCGCCACTCCTGCACGTACTCGGCCTTGTACAGCTCGGTGAGCGACTTGCGGATCTGGTCGGGACTGCCTTCGAGTGTGAGGTCGTCGCGGGCGGCTGTCTGCAGCACCCAGTCGGTGCTCTGCAGCTCGCCCTGCGCGGCTTCCTTGAAGGCCTTCTCGACGTAGTCGTCCCAGGCCTGGCGGGTGAAGGTGCCCGGCACCACGTAGCTGCCGGCCACCGACGTGCGCCCCTGCTCGCCGACGATCGCGGCCACTGTCACCTGCGGAAAGCGCGTGGATGCGCGTGCCTTGACCTCGGCGTAGACGCGTTCACGTGCTGGCATGCCGCGCATCACCTTGCGCAGACTCACGCGGGTCTGGTCGACGAGCGTGAAGTTGTTGTCCAGCGTGGGAAAGGCAGGGTCCTGCAGGTTCTCCATCGCGAAGGACAAGAGCGTCTCGGCCCGGCGCTGCAGCGCATCACCCGGTGTGCTGGCACGCTGGCTGTCGAGCCAGCCGCGCCAGAAGCGCGCGAGCTGGTCTTTCAGATGGCCCGGCTCCATGCGCTGGCGCTCGGCGAGCATCAGGTAGGTCTTGAGTGCGTTGTACGCGTCCTCGATGTCGGTGGTCGAGGCCTGCACATAGCGCGACGGCACGGCGGCGCGCGCTGCAGCCGGCGCGCTGGCCGCTGCTGGCGGTGTCGTGCCGGCGGCGGTCAGCACGGCGGCCGCGGTGGTGACCGAGGGCGCGCCCGATACCGGCGGGCGCGTGAGCGGCTGCAGTGCATCGGCATGGGCGTTCACTTCGCCAAGGTAGCCTTCGATGGCGCGCGCCACGGGCTGCAGCATCACTTCGCGCAGGCCGGCGTAGTACTCCCGGCGCAACGAGCGCTCGATGGCCTCACCCTGGTAGAGCCCGAAGCCCAAGCCCCAGGGCCGGTCGCGCTTCCAGGTGCCCAGTTGCTCGATGCGGTACTGCAGCACTTCCATCGCTTCCAGCCGCGACGCCAGGTCGGTGCGCTCGGCCTGCAGGCGCACGGCCTTGCCCAGGTCGGCCTGCACGTCCTGCATCAGCTGGCGGTTGCCCAGGTAGGCCCAGCTCCACAGCCCCAGCAGCAGGGCGAGCCCGCTGACAGCAGCGGCAAAGGTGACCAGGCGCAGGCGCTGGCGGGCGCGACTGGCGTAGCGCCGCACGAGCTGGCGGTCGGCGAAGATCACCCGCTGGAACAGGTCTTTCAGGAAGAAGCCGTGGTCGGCAACCACGCGTGCCGTGGTGCGCTCCTGGCGGGGCATGAGCGCGAACTGCCGCGCCACCTCCTCGCTGGCGCGGCTGGTGGCCGAGCCTTCCTGCACCGCGCTGGTGAAATAGAAGCCGCGGAACACCGGGCGGTACTGGTACGGGTTGTCCTCGAACAACGTGGCCACGAAGGCCCGCAGCGCGGGCTGCACGGCCGCGAACTCGAGCGGGAAGGTCAGCAGGCCGGTGGGCAAGGCCTGACCGCGCTGAAGCGACATGCGCGCCAGGGCGATCTCCTTGAGGCCCTCGCGCAGGTGCTCGAAGTGCTCGTCGAACAGCGCCACCGCATCGACCTTGGCGTCGGCCACGTACGGCAGCGTCGCGCCCCAGACCCGGTCGCGTTCGGCACGGTCGAAGTCCTCGAAGAACTCGGCGAAGCCGGCGATCAGATCGGCCTTGGTGAACACCAGGTACAACGGAGCGAACACTTCCAGCCGCTCGGTCAATTCCTGGACACGCTGGCGCAACCGCTTGGCCAGCTGGATCGCGGCTTCGGGCTTGCCCTGGGAGAGCTCGGCGACGCTGGCGGCGATGACGATGCCGTTGATCGGCGCCTTGGGCCGATGCTTCTTCAACAGGCCCAGGAAGCCCAGCCACTCGTCGCGGTCTTCCTCGTGCACCGAGTAGCGGCCGGCGGTGTCGAGCAGGATGCCCTCGCTGGTGAGGAACCAGTCGCAGTTGCGCGTGCCGCCGATGCCCTGCACCACGACCGCCTCGCCACGGCTGCCGTCGGCGGCCAGCGGGAAGTTCAGCCCGGACTTCACCACTGCCGTGCTCTTGCCTGCTGCGGGGTTGCCGATCACGACATACCACGGCAGTTCGTACAACGCCGCCGAACCGGTGAGCTCGCCCAGGCGCGAACTGCGGATGGTCTTGACGGCCGTCAGCAGGCGATCCTTGACCGCCACTGCCGGTGCGCGGTCTTCAGCCCGTATGGCCAGCGTGGCTTGTTCGGCGTCGTCCTCGATCGCGTCTTCGAGCTTGCGAGCCGCCCGCACGGCCAGCCATTTGCGCACGCCCCACACCAGCAGCCACACCAGCGCCACGCTCACCAGCGCCACAGCTACCCACACCAGGGCCACCTGCAACTGCGCTGCACCGATGAACAGGAACGCCGCCAGTGCGGCCAGGCCCAGCACGCCGAGCATGCGTGGGTCGAGCAGGAAACGCCAAAAACGGTTCATCGTCGGGCCTCCGGGGCCTTCGCAGTCGGGGTGAGGGAGGGCGCTGCGGCGCCTGCTTCGGGGCCGGCAGGCACGGGGCGCAGCAGCAGCGCCAGGCGCCAGTGCGAGTCGCCCAGCGACAGTGCCAGGCAGGGCTGGCCATCGGTGGTCACGCGGGCCGCGGCAGCGGCCACCACCAGCAGCGCACCGGCCGACCCATGCGCGGCGATGGTGCCCAGCCGGCACATCTGCTCGGCCGGGTCCAGATGCGGCAGCGCCTTGAGCGTCGTGCCAAAGAGTTCGGTCGCGCGTGGCGTGTGGGCGTCGGCGTCGCAGATCACGGCGGCCACGGCGTCTGCGGCGATGGCGCCCGCCTGCAGCGCCTGCCTCAACACATCGGCCAGCACCTGGCTCGAGACGGCCCCGGCGGCCTCGATGGGCTTGTCGCGGCGCGCCAGTGCGGCCCGGTGCAGCCAGGCCAGCGGCGGCGCATCGGGTTGCGGCGATGCAGGCGCGGTGGATTCAGGGGGCGCCCGGCGCGTGCCGGCGGTGGGCAGATCAGGAGACGGTTCTGGCGGGGACAGCACCAGCGCCGCAGCGGCCTCGCCGGGTATGGCCCCGCGCGGCTGCTGGCCCGCGTCGAACAGCCGGCGCTCGCTCTCGAGTGCGGCGATCGCCTCTTCGGACAGGTCGCTGTGGCAGCCCAGCATCAGCAGCCGCATGTCTTCACTCTGCCGGGTGGCGGCCAGCAGCAGTCGATCGGCATGCGCCCAAAGCTCGATGCCATCGCAGACCTGGACGCTCACATGGGCAACCACCTCGGCGGTCGACCAGTGCCGGGTGATCTGCTCGCGTGCCCACCCCGCGGCCAGTTCGCGCAGCGGCGGCTGCCATGTCGCCGGCAGTCCCAGCCACACCCGCAACCAACGGTCAGGCGCTGGCGTGGGCGCGGCCTCCGTCGTCGCCCACGGCGTGAGGTCGTCGAGTGCCTGCTTCAGCGCCGGCGCCAACGCCGCCAGTGCCCGCACGATGTGGTCAGGCACAGCGGCCGCCTCGTCAGGCGCGTCGTCTGTGCGTGCTGCGCCGGTGTCGCCAGGGGGAGCCGATGCGGGGACGCCCGCGCGCAGGTCCTGCAGTGCCAGCCGCACGTCGTCCAACGCCAGCTCCGTGATGCGCGTGGACAGGACGGGCAGCCCTTCGGCGTTCACCAGCTCCGTGTCGAGCGCCGGCAACGGTTGCCCCTTCATGCCGGCCTGCAGCAGTGCCGGGGCATCCTGCGCGCACGGGCAGTTCAAGTGGGCCGAGTGAAGCTGCCAGGCCCAATGTCGCTCGGCTTCGTGGCCGGCAGGTGCAGCGGTCCCGGCGCCCGCCGGGCCCACGCCTGCGGCTGCGGCCGCGCGTTCGGACTCGCGCGCAGCCGCGCCGCGCCACGCCCATCGCAACGCCCAACCGAGGGCCAGCACCACGAGGGGCAGCACCAGCAGGTAGGCCATCAGATCGGGACCCGAGACGTCGCGCCCGGTCGCCTGCCATCGCCACAGCACGGCCAGCCAGACCACGCTGCACACGGCCACGATCCACGCAAGCCCGCGGAAGACACCGTTCATCGTGGCCGTCTCCGCGCGCTCATGGGACCATCCTGCGCCCCCTGCCCGGCGGGCTGCGGAACTCGCGCTTGGGAACGGCCCGGCGTGCTCATAGGTGATCGATGGTCGGACACTGCGAGTGGTAAAGCACGGCCCCGCAGGCTGTGACGTCGCGGTGGCGGGCCACCGGCTTGCCGTCGATGATGCAGGTCGGGTCGCCGCTGGCGATGTAGTTGGTGCCGTGGCCGGGCACCGGGCACGTGACGGCATCGCCCAGGCGGGCGATCGGGATTCCGTAGTGATCGGTGGCGGGTGCGCCTTCGATCACGTGACCACCGTGGCTGTGGCGATCACCGAGCAGGATGACGGGACGGGTCATGCGGTCTTCCTCATGGGGTTCGGGTTGAAGGGGGCTGCGCCGCGGGCGCAGCTGGGGAGGTGCGGGCCGACACGGCCGCACGGGCTGCGGCCAGCACTTCGGGACGTGCGAGCTCGAGGTGGCCCCAGTCACGCAGGCTGCGCCAGTCGCCACCCCAGGTCAGACCCAGCGATCGGGCCAGGGCGCCGGTGTGTTCATAGCCGCGCATGGCCCACGGGTCGGCCTCGGAGATGACGATGCGGCCGTCGCGCAGGAAGGCCACGTCGGCGGCCAGGCCGAACTGGTGGTAGCTTTCGTAGGCCCCCGCACGTGTCACCTGCGGACCCAGGCCCGCCAGTTCCGCCTGGCGCTGCGGGCTGCGATAGCCTTCGATCAGAACGGCTTCGTAGCCGTGCCGCTCCTTGAGCAGACGGAACACCAGCAACAGCCGCCGCCGGAACTCCGGATCGAGCAACTCCCACTGGCGGCTGGCGGTGCGGGTCAGCGGCCGTGCCATCTCGATCTCGGGCGTGCCGAACAGCTCAGGCGGCAACGGCGGCGGCGGTACCAGCTCCTCGCCTCGGAGCAGCGCGGCAATGTGCTCGTCGACTGCGCGGGTGGCGGTGTGGTCGTAGCCGTCGAAGCGCCACCAGCTGCGCACGCCCAAGGCCAGGCCGGGCACCAGCACCAGCAGTGCCAGCGCGCCGGCCAGCGGCACCCGCCAGCGACCCAGCCAGGCCAGGAGGCCGCGCATCGACAACCCGGCGCCGGCGCGGGTGCGGCGCGCACGCGTCTGCGCGGCGGCCGCTGCGCGCAGCGTCGCTGCTTGACCGCGACGCCGCCAGCGCTGCGCGCGCGCGATCGCCGCACTGCGCACCGGCGGCAGCAGCAGCCAGGCGAGCAATGCGGTCATCAGCAGGAAGTAGAAGACGATGCCGTAGACCATGTTGCGGTTGACCCCTGTCGCGCCCAGGCCGCATGCTGCGTGCATTGGAAGCTATCCACTTCTAGAATGCCGCCAGCCACCCGGAGCCGACCTGCGGCCCCGACCCGCCCCTGCCCGTCAAGGAGCGCGCATTGTCCAGTACCTCACCCCAGCCGCCAACGCCCGATCGACGCGTACCCAGCCTGTTTCCGCCTTCGCCAGGCGCCGGCAGCGGTACCGAGGGTGCCCGCATGCTCCACGGATTAGGGGTTGCGCCCGACGACAACCACCCGGTAGTGCGGGGAAAGTGGCTGATTGCCGTGTTTGCGGCCCTGTTGGCGGGTGTTCTCTGGCGCCTCGAGGCCGAGGTGTCCATCCCTAACATCGCATCCCTAACTTCAAGTCCGCGGGTGGCAACTGCGGCGGCCGTGCCGGCGTCTTCTCCGGCCACTTCTTCGTCCGCTGTGGCCATGGCCACATCACCCGTGGTTGCATCGTCAGCACCCGCATCGGTCATCGCGTCCGCTTCGGCCGCAGGCGAGGAACCGGCGACGGCCGTCGGGTCCGTGGCCGAACCCGCTGCCATGCCCGCAGCTCAGGCCGATCACCCCGCATCCGCAGCACTGGCCAACCCGCCTGTAGCGCCGTCAGCCGCGCCATCAGCCGCCGCATCAGCCGAGGCGCGCACCCTCGCCGTGCGCCCGACAGGCCGGCCAGTGGTCGCGCGGCCAGCACGAGCGGTGCGCACACCGACAACTGACCCCGACCCAGACGTGGCGCTGGTGGCGGCGCTCATCGCGCATGCGGTGCCTCCGGCCGCTGCGCGCCGCCCTCAGGTCGGCCATGGAGCGCCGACGGGCACGATTGGCGCGTCCACGAGGCCAGCGCGTGTCGGGCCAGCGCCGGCGTTGGCCGCGACCGGTGCGCCGCGCCTCAGCGTGGAGCACCAGGTGCGGCACTGCCAGCGCCTGGCCACTCCGGGCGATGCACTGGGCTGCGTTCGCCGTTCGTGTGCGCGCCACTGGGGGCGCCATGCGGCTTGCCCGCAGAAGCTGCAGCCGAGGGCGCAGAGGTACGCCAGTGCCGAGTCATTGCCGTAGAGCGCTCTTGGGAAGACGAGACCGTCCTGCTCTCACCGCACCCGTCCATGGAACTGAAGCGCCCTCAGACGCGCGGCGCAGGCGTGCCCGCCGCTTGATCACCGACGAACTGCCACAGCGTCGAAGCCCACATCGGGTTGTCGATGTGAGGCAGTGTTTCGCCGTGCCGGAAGTAGCGGTGCGTGCCGCTGTGTACGGCCGCGTACCACCACCCGTCGCGCGGGCAGGGCTGGCCGTCATTGCACTGCAGCCACTGCACCATCGCCGGCGGCTGGCCGGTGGGGGGGCGGTAGGTCAGGTAGTCGGCTTCCTCGTCGGGCACGCGGCCGCCGGCGTAGCGCGTGTCGCGCCACAGCAGGCGCCAGCGCACGGAATAGTCCTTGATCGCGTCGCTGGCGAGTCTCGCCGACTCGTCGTCGGTTCGCTCCCACTGGGTATTGCGCTCGTACTCCTGCTCGCTGATGGTTTCCAGGGCGGACGCCCAGGTTGCGAGATAGGCTATGCAGTAGGTTTGGCCGCGATGCGCGTCGTCGGGCTCGACGACCCAGATGCCGTGCTCGGGTACGGGATCACCGCTGCGGATGACCGGGGCATCGGGGTCGGGCTCGGGCAGTGGCGGCAACTCGCCCGGCGGCACGCCGTAGGGGATCCTCAGCGCCACGGCGGCCGGGTCGCCGTACTCGACTTGCCAATTCCAGGGCAACGACACCCAGTCGCGGCGGAGGTAGTCGGTATGCCTGACGATGGAGCCGGCAATCATCATGTCGTGCGCGCGCTCGGCGTTGGCATAAATGCCCTGGCAGGGACCTTCGCTCTTGTCGCGCCTGTAGCCGTGTGGTCGCATGATCATTTCGTCGAAGCGGCGCGAGAACAACCAGCGGCTGAACTGGCCGCCATGGCGCATCAACTCGCGTCCGCCCCACAGGTCGCCCTTGCGCACGGCGGCCAGCCCGTCTTCCATCTCGCTGGCGTACTCCCAGAACATCCGCAGGTTCTGCTCGTCCCACTCGGTCGCCTGGTAGCCGGCGACGGGCTTGCGGTAGAAGTCGCGCTCGTAGTCTTCGCAGAACTGCTTGAACAGCCGGAAGGCTTCGGCGTGCCAGGTGACGCTGGTGTACTTCTTGATAAGGTAGAACGCCTCGCGCTGCTTGGTCTGGTAGTCCATGATGATTGGCTCGCTCGAATCGGCTCGGAATGATCGTGTGCGTTGCAGTGACTCAGTGCCCGTGCGAGTCCGTCGAAGCCGCCCGCACGCCGTGCGCTGCCGCATTGGCCGCCGCGGCCAGGTTCGCCGATGGCAGCGACTTGGGCTCGATGCTGTCGCGGGTGAGCTTCTGCGCGGTGGCACCGCGCTCGGGCAGGTTGACGTTCATGTGGTCGATCCACTCGGTATCGAGCAGCGGCAGCTTGCGCACATCGGCCAGCGCGTGCGCGTTCGACGGATGGGTGAGGTCGAGGTAGAGCTGGGTCTCGCCGCCTTCGAGATACTGCCCGAACCCGGGGTTGGGCGCGCCACCGCGCAGGTTGCGTTCCTGGTCGATCTGGCTGGCGACCTTGCCTTCCCAGACGTGCAGCGGCTTGTCCTTGACGACGTACTTGACGTACTTGCCGTTGGTGCTCCAGCTCTGCAGCACCGCGAACTTCACGCGCCAGTACCAGCCGTTGATCGTCTTGGGGTCCACCGCGGTCCACCACAGACCAGCCGGATCGCTGCTTGGGGTGATGATGCGGTAGATCACCGTCCCGGGGGGCAACTCGACCGCCTTGATCGGACCGCTGAAGGCGGCAATGGCCCAGTATTCGACGAGCTGACCATCCTTGGGCAAGTTGATGGTGCTCGTCTTGCCCTTCAAGTCCGGCCAACCGGGCTCGGGACGAAACACTGCCTTTTCGTTCGCCGGCCACTTCTGCCCCTCCAGCTTCCAAACCTCCTTGCCCAGCACCGCGTCGTGCACGAGCCGCGCCTCGGTCTCGCGCGTCAGCGCTTTGCCCGCGCCGGGGATCGCATGCCACTCGCCCTCGTACATCAGGCGCTGGATGTACTTGAGCTTGAAGTTCAGCTCCTTCAGCGCCTGCGGCACCATCTTGTCGATCAGGCGCCGCACGAGTTGCAATTGCGCCTTGATGCCCGCCAGGTGGCTGTGCACAGCCGCGGGAATGGCCGCGCCGAAGCGCTGGCGCACGTAGTCGATGCCCGCTTCGATGCGCTGCAACGCCTCGGTGGCCGCGCGCTGGATCGGCGCGGCGTAGCGGGTGAAGTCCAGCTCGCGCAGGAACTTCACCGCATCGCCCTGGCCGACGCGGTTGAGCAGCCAGATGCAGGCCTCGAGGATCTTGCGATCCTCGTCGATGTTGCGGCCGGCGCGCAGCAGCAGCTTGCCGATGCCCTTGAGCGCGCCGCCGAGCAGCGGCACGACTGCCAGCAGTGGCAGCACCAGGCCCAGCCACTCGCTGACTTCTTCGCGCTTTTCCGGGTACTGCGCCAGGCGCAGGCTCGCGGCGATGACGTCGCGCGCGGCGGTCACCTCGCCCGCAATCGGAAACATCGAGACCACCGCATCGGTGATGATCTGGCCGATCGTCTGCTTTTCGTTGAAGCCGCCCTGCACGGTGCCCCACAGCCAATCGGCCACCTCGCTGGCCGCGCTCTTGAAATCCCCCCAGCTCATTGCGGCTCTCCGTGCTTGGCCGCCAGTGCGTCCCAGTCACCCGTGCCCAGCGCGGGGCGGTGATCCGGGTTCGGGTCGGGCGGCACAGGCGTGTAGGGCCGGCAGTCCGGGCCGAAGCGGATGTTCACGGCGCCAGGTGGCACGTCCTCGAGTGTCACCGTTCCAGCGCGCGACGTGCGGCCCTTGCGCGTGCTGCCGTCGCTGAACGTGGCCTCGTAATCGGCGCCTTGGACCGGATCGTTGTCGTGATACAGATGCGTCACGACCAGCCGATTGGGCGGGATCTCGCCGGGCTTGGGCAGGTCAGCGAACGCATACGCCACCCGCGCCCCCGGCGAATTGAAGATCTTGAGCGAGGCCTTGAAGTAGATGGAGCCTGGGCCGGTGCAGGTGATGGCGCCGCCGTGCATGTGGATGGCGGCGCCGGCGGCGGCCAGTAGCACGTGGTTGGGGGCGGCCAGGGTGACTTTGCCGCGGGTGGAGGAGATGCGCACGCGGCGCTGGGCGGCGATGCGGGTGGGGGCGCTCTGGCTTTGCGAC
>JAKLLB010000042.1 GCA_023150345.1 Aquabacterium sp. | reverse complement strand
GACAACGCACCCAGCCAGCCGGCGCGTTGCATGCCCAGGGCCATGCCCACCTGGCTGCTGGCGGGGCCGGGCAGGAACTGGCACAGCGCCACCAGATCGGCATAACTGCGCTCGTCGGTCCACTTCCGGCGGTCGACGAACTCGGCCCGGAAGTAACCCAGGTGCGCGACAGGGCCACCGAACGAGGTCAGTCCAAGGCGCAGGAACGCGATGAAGACTTCCCAGGCGCTGCCCGCGCCAGCGCGAGGCAGCATCGGTGCACCCGTGTTGGCTTCGTCTTCGCGCTGGCGTGTCTGTTCGGTCATCAGTGGTGCTCGTGCGCGCTGGCGTCGCCGCGCAGTGGGTTTAGGGGCACCGGTTCGGCCCGTGCGTACGACCTGCCCCTGCCGAGACACGGCGCTGCGGGAGCCGCGGGCTGGGCACGGATGCTACCGCCCATCGATGACAAGCCACGCCTTGCCGACACGGCCCAGCCAAACGCCGCTGTGCAGCGAGGTCGTGGTGGATTTCACGGCCTGATGGCGGTGACCCTCATGAATGCGGGCGCGGTGCCGAAGTCCCCACGATGAACCTGCAATCGATCAGCTCGGTCGCGCTGTCGGGCATGGGCGCAGCCACCTCGCGCCTGGCCATGGCTGCTCACAACGTCGCCAACTCGTCGACGCCGGGGTTCCACCGGCTCGTGCCGGAGATCCGCACGCAAGTCGGCGGTGGCGTGACGGTGAGCGCGGCGTCGTCACCGAACGAAGGCGCGCAACTCGCCGAAGACCTCGTCGCGCAGCGCGTGGCCCTGTACGACTTCCGTGCCAACCTGGCGGTGGTGAGGACCGGATTCGAGATGATGGGCACGTTGCTCGACCTCAACGCCTGATCCACCGAAGGCATCTTGCTCAGGCACAAGTTCGAGGCACGCCATCCGCGGCGGCACCGCCCAATGAAAAGGGCCACCCCTTCGGGTGGCCCATCCTGCTCATCAGGGGTGACCTGACACCGCAGGCAGGCCGACCGCCCGTTTGCGGGCGGTCGGTGCAAGCGCGTCAGTTCGACGCTGCCGAGGCCGGTGCCGGTGCGGGTGCCGGCGTGGCCGGAGCGGCCGTCGCGGGCGCCGGCGCCGTCACGGCAGCCGGGGCCGCATGCGAGGCCCCGCCGGCGCTGGTGGCCTGGCTCATCGGCAACAGCGGCACGATCAGCAGCGCCACGATGTTGATGATCTTGATCAGCGGATTGACCGCGGGGCCGGCGGTGTCCTTGTAGGGATCGCCGACCGTGTCGCCAGTGACTGCCGCCTTGTGCGCGTCACTGCCTTTGCCGCCGAAGTGGCCGTCCTCGATGTATTTCTTGGCGTTGTCCCAGGCACCGCCACCGGTGCACATCGAGATGGCCACGAACAGGCCGGTGACGATGGTACCCATCAGCAAGCCGCCCAGCGCGGCCGGGCCCAAGGCCAGGCCCACCACCACCGGAACCACCACCGGCAGCAGGCTGGGGATCATCATTTCCTTGATCGCGGCCACGGTCAGCATGTCGACGGCCTTGCCGTACTCGGGCTTGGCCTTGCCTTCCATGATGCCCTTGATCTCGCGGAACTGACGGCGCACCTCTTCCACCACCGAGCCCGCGGCCCGGCCGACGGCTTCCATGGCCATGGCGCCAAACAGGTAGGGGATCAGGCCGCCGATGAACAGGCCCACGATCACCTTGTGGTCGGACAGGTCGAAGCTGATGTGCATGCCGCGCGCCTCGAGGGCGTGCGTGTAGTCGGCAAACAGCACCAGCGCAGCCAGGCCGGCCGAGCCGATGGCATAGCCCTTGGTCACCGCCTTGGTGGTGTTGCCCACGGCATCGAGCGGATCGGTGATGTCGCGCACGCTGTCGGGCAACTCGGCCATCTCGGCAATGCCGCCGGCGTTGTCGGTGATCGGACCGTAGGCGTCGAGGGCGACGACGATGCCGGCCATGCTCAGCATCGAGGTGGCCGCGATGGCGATGCCGTACAGCCCGCCGAGCATGTAGGACACCCAGATCGCGATGCAGACGAAGACCACCGGCCACGCGGTGGACTTCATCGAGACACCCAGGCCGGCGATGATGTTGGTGCCGTGGCCGGTGGTCGAGGCCTGCGCCACGTGCTGCACGGGCTTGTAGTCCGTACCCGTGTAGTACTCGGTGATCCACACCATGGCAGCCGTCAGCACCAGGCCCACGGCGCACGCACCGAACAGGCGCATGTGCGTGCCGCTGCCCAGGGCGTCGGCCGGAACCACCGCCACCGTGACGAAGTAGAAGGCGATCAACGACAGCACGCCGGCGACGATCAGGCCCTTGTAGAGAGCGGGCATCACGTTCTTCATGCCCGGCGAGGCCTTGACGAAGCCGCAGCCGATGATGGAAGCGATGATGGACACGCCGCCCAGCAGCAGCGGGTAGACCACGGCGGCCATCGGCGCGGCAGTGACCACCAGGGCACCCAGCGCCATCGTGGCGATCAGCGTGACGGCGTAGGTCTCGAACAAGTCGGCAGCCATGCCGGCACAGTCGCCCACGTTGTCGCCCACGTTGTCGGCGATCACGGCGGGGTTGCGGGGATCGTCTTCTGGAATGCCGGCCTCGACCTTGCCCACCAGGTCGGCGCCGACGTCGGCACCCTTGGTAAAGATGCCGCCGCCCAGGCGCGCGAAGATGGAAATCAGGGACGAGCCGAAGGCCAGGCCCAGCAGCGGCTTGAGCACCGACGACAGGCTCTTGTCAGGCGTGAAATTGCCGTTGCCGACGATGAACCAGAAGAAGATGCCGACGCCCAGAAGGCCCAGGCCGACCACCAGCATGCCGGTGATGGCGCCGCCCTTGAAGGCGACGTCGAGCGCCGGGCCGATGCCCTTGGTGGCCGCTTGCGCGGTGCGCACGTTGGCGCGCACCGACACATTCATGCCGATGAAGCCGCAGGCGCCCGACAGCACGGCGCCGAGGATGAAGCCGGCGGCGGTCTTGCCGTCGAGGAAGACGCCGATCAGGATGGCAAGAACGACACCGACGATCGCGATGGTCTTGTACTGCCGGGACAGGTAGGCCGCAGCGCCTTGCTGCACCGCACCGGCGATTTCCTGCATGCGGGCGTTACCCGCGTCCTGGCCCAGGATCCAGCTGCGCTGGACGAAGCCGTAGAGCACGGCCGCAAGGCCGCATGCCAGCGCTATGTAGAGCGCCATGGTGGTCGAAATCAAGGTATCTCCTTCCTCGTCGGACTGGCCCTGTGGTGAACGTGCCGCGCTTCTTTGGGTGTGGACCCCCGGAACAAACGGGGGCGCGGTCGCGCCGGCGGATGCTACGGGAACATGCTGCAGCGCGGAACCGTGTTTTCCTGCGGTAACTCAAGGTCACGAGCTTGTCAGGGCGTGGCAAGCACGGTCCGTAGAATACGGGTTTCCCCTGCCTGCCCGAAGCACCATCATGAGCCTGCACAACGTCACCCCTGGCGAGCGCTGCCCGGACGAGTTCAACGTGATCATCGAGATCCCGATGAACGCCGACCCCATCAAGTACGAAGTCGACGAGGAGTCCGGTGCCCTGTTCGTCGATCGGTTCATGGGCACGGCGATGCACTACCCGTGCAACTACGGCTACATTCCGCAGACATTGGCCGACGACGGTGATCCAGTCGACGTGCTCGTGGTCACGCCGGTTCCGCTGATCCCGGGCGTGGTCGTGACCTGCCGGGCGCTGGGCATGCTCAAGATGCTCGACGAGGCCGGCGGCGACAACAAGCTGCTCGCGGTTCCCACCACCAAGATCCTCCCCATCTACTCGCAGTGGCATTCGCATGAGGATCTCAATCCCGCCCGCCTGAAGACCATCCAGCACTTCTTCGAGCACTACAAAGATCTCGAGGAAGGCAAGTGGGTGCGTGTGCAGGGCTGGGTCGGCCCGCAAGAGGCTTGCTCCGAAGTGGTGGAGGGCGCCCGCCGCTGGCAGGCACGCCATCGTTCGGCCTGACGCGGCGCAGCGACGCCGTCAGCCCGCGCCGCCGCTGCGAAAGGGCGTGTGGGCCTCCAGCGCGACCCGATGGTGCGCGACCGCTGCGGTTTCGTCCTGCAGGTGGTGGCCGACTGCTTCATGGAATCCACGATGGGCGAGCCAGTGGGCAGACTGGGTTGCGCTCGGCAGCAGGCCTCGGGCGATCTTGTGCTCGCCCTGGGCGCCGCCCTCGAAGCGGTCGTAACCGTTGTCGATGCACCACTGCAGGGGTTGGTAGTAGCAGGCTTCGAAGTGCAGGAACGGGACCGTCTCCAGCGACCCCCAATAGCGCCCGAACACCGTGCGCCGGGCGGGGTCCAGAGCCACCAGCGAAGCGGCCAGTGGACGCGCATCGCGGTGCGCGACGAACATCAGCCACAGGTCGGCCATCGTGCCTGCCGTCAGTTCGAAGAACTCGCGCCTGAGGTGGGGCGAGGCCCCATGGGCGGCATAGGTCGCCAAGTAGCATTGATAGAAGTGATGCCACAGGGCCGGCGTGATCTCGCTGCCACGATGCACCGTGAAGCGGATTCCGGCCTCGGCCACGCGGCGGCGCTCCTGCGCGATCTTCTTGCGCTTGTCACGTTGCAGCGACGCCAGCAGGTCCTCGAAGCATGATGGCCGCCGCGATGGGTCGACTTGCCAGTGAAACTGCGTGCCCTCGCGGCGCGGCCAGCCACAGGTGCGCAACGCCATCGCGTCGGTTTCGTCGTGGAACAGCACATGAACCCCGGACGTGCCTGATGACACGGTGAGTTCCTGCAACGCGGTGGCGAGCCGTCGACGCGCCGAGGCATCCACGGCCATCAGCCGCGTCCCCGCCACTGGAGTGAAGGGTACCGCCACGACGAGTTTCGGGTAGTAGTGCAGGCCGTGGCGGTGGTAGGCATCGGCCCAGGACCAGTCGAACACATACTCACCCCACGAGTGGGTCTTGAGGTAAGCCGGCGCCGCCGCCATCCAGCGTCCGGCGTGCTCGAGCACCAGGAAGCGCGGCGTCCAGCCCGTGGCTGGGCCCGCACTGCCGCTGACATGCAACGCCGTCAGGTAGGCATGTCGCATGAAGGGCGTCGGCGCCGGCTGCGTCGCCAGCAGTTCGTCCCAGGCGTTCGCGTTGACCGAGAGCGGGTCGTCGACGATCCTCAGCGCCGTGTGGGTCATGGAACGCTATCGTGCCAGGGACGGCCACGGTGCGAGACCCGCAGGGGCAAGGCGGGGCCTGGGCGGGCCAGGCGGTCCGAGGCCCGGCCTGAATGCCGCGGTTCCGTGCTTAAATCCAGCCGTGAGGTCCAGCGCCACGGAGCAATCAAAATGAAGCAGATCACCGCCATCATCAAGCCCTTCAAGCTCGAGGAAGTCCGCGAGGCGCTGGCCGATGTGGGCGTCTCGGGGCTGACCGTCACCGAGGTCAAGGGCTTCGGCCGCCAGAAGGGCCACACCGAGCTCTACCGTGGTGCCGAGTATGTGGTCGACTTCCTGCCCAAGGTGAAGATCGAGGTCGTTGTCAAGGATGCGGACGTTGACCGCTGCATCGAGTCGATCGTCAAGGCCGCCAAGACCGGGAAGATCGGCGACGGCAAGATCTTCGTCACTGCGGTCGAGCAGGTGGTGCGCATACGCACAGGAGAGACCGACGAATCGGCCGTCTGATATCGCGCTGGCCGCAGTCGCGTCGGCCGGTTGGTTGGCTCGTCCGAAAGCGACAACGAGCGCCTGCGCCGCTCTGCGCTCTGGTTCCCGAGCGGGGTGCCAGGGGCGCCGCCGCGCCCCTTGGCGATCAGATGCGGTCCAGCGGCGGTGCCTGCATCGCCCTCGCGCGCGAATCGTACAAGGTGTCCAAGAGCACTGCCGGGTCGCCGCTGCGGTGGAGCATCGACATTTGCACGGGACTCAGGAAACCCTCGTCGACCGCGCGTTCCAGGAACGCCTCCAGTGCATCGTAGTAGCCCGCAACATCAAGCAGACCGATCGGATGCGCGTGGTACTCGAGGTGGCGCCAGGTCCAGACCTCGAAGAGCTCTTCAAACGTTCCGATGCCGCCAGGCAACGCGATGAAGGCCTGGGCGCGCTCAGCCATCAGCTGCTTGCGCTCGTGCATGGTACGCACGACGTGCAGCTCGGTGAGATCCCGATGGCCCACTTCCAGGCGCATCAACGATTCCGGGATCACGCCGATCACGCGAGCGCCGGCGGCCAGCGCCGCATTGGCGACTTCGCCCATCAAGCCGACGCGCCCACCTCCGTAGACCAGCTGCCAGCCCCGCCGTCCGATGTCCTCGCCCAGCCGGCGGGCCGCCTGGGCGTACTCGGGCCGTTTGCCCGGCCGTGAGCCACAGTACACACATACGCTGAATGGCACGGTTCGAGTCACTTGAAGTTCAGCCGGTGATGCTGTCATGGTGCGCCCAGGCGGTCATAGAGCAGGCCCAGCCATACGGACGCGCAAGCCAGCAGTGAGAGCAGTACCGCTGCGCTGCCGAAGTCCTTGGCGCGTCGGGAGAGGTCGTGCAGTTCGTATGAGACGCGATCGATTGCCGCCTCTACCGCGGAGTTGAGCAGTTCGACGATCAGCACCGCCAGCACGCTGCCGGCCAGCAACGCCACTTCTACTCCGTTTCGCCCGAGCCACAGCGATGCGGGAAGCATGAGGGCTGCCGCAGTCGCTTCCTGGCGAAAGGCGCTCTCCGTGCGCCAGGCGAGTCTTAACCCGTGCATGGAGTGGCGCGTGGCCCAGACCATGCGCTGCCAACCGGTACGACCCTTGTGTGGATTGCTCATCCTGCGGATTTTGCCGGCCGGGGCGGCCGCCAGGTCACCAGGCGGGTGCCGCAGAGGGCGTCGTGCAGGAACTGACGGTCCGGGTGCAGGCGCGTGAGCAGCGCATAGACCAGCGCGCCGACGAACAGTGCGACAAACGCGGGCCAGGCCGACTTCAGCTGTGCTCGATGCACCGATACCAGTGCGGGCAGGAACCACATCCAGGCAGCCAGGTAGCGCGACAGGGCGCGCGGCCACGTCAGCGCGCTTCCGTCGCGCGCCACCACACGGATATGCCATGTCTTCATGGCCAGCGTCTGCCCACCTCGGGTCCAGAAGCCGACGAAGTAGATGCCCAGCACGATGAAGAGGCTGATCTGCAAACCTGTCTGACCGCGCAGAGCGTGGCGTTGGTCGGTCAGTCCGGCATAGAACAGAGCCACCACCACCACCACGCCAAACAGCAGCACGCCCTCGTAGAGGAAGCTGGCCATGCGGCGCGCCAGTCCCGGGGTCTCCAGCGGCGCAGGCGTCGGAGGCGTGCTACTCATTTCGGATGTCCGGCTGGCCGAAGCGCCGACGGGCGAGGCAGGGGAGGTGCCGCACCGCGGCAACGGTGTGGTGGGCAACGCGTGCGCGCATCACCGCGCCGTCGATGCCGACGATGCCTGCCCGACCGGGTCGGCCACTGCTGTCGAGACCGCCGGATTTGGCGCGGGAGCAGTGGAACGAGCCGGCTGACCCGTGGGGCGGACCGCACTCGCGGCAGGTACTGCGCTCTGGGGGCCGACCTTGGGCAGGAGCGTTCGGCGATCGACCTGGCTGGGTGACGCGGCGATCTTGGCAGGCCCGGGCGGGCTGGGGTGCGAGGCGGGAAGCGCGATACGGTTGACCGGAGTGGTCGTGGCTCCGGGCTTGGCTTGAACGATCGTTGGCGCCACTGGTTTGACGGCAAGAGATCTCGGCGCCACGCGCGCCGGGCCGGCGGCGGATGCGGCAGCTGCTGACGCCGGTGCCGGTGCGGGTGCGCTGGCGGCCACCGCCCGAGGACGATCGGTCAGCTTGGCAGAGCCACGCTCGGCAAGTGCGCGCCGCTGCTCCGCGGGCAGCGCCTTGTACGCCTCCCAGCGGGCCTGCCGTTCTGGCGCCGGCAACTGCTTGGCTTCCTGGAACGACAGGCGTGCCCGCGCCCTCTCCGCGGGAGTCAATCGGGCCCAATCGGTCATGCGCTCATGCAGGCGCTGACGCTCAGCCAACGGCAGTGACGGATAGCGTGTCGCGATCTCGAGCCACTTCTGCTTGCGCTGCTCGTCGATCCGCGGCCAGTCCCGTTCCAGCGGCGCCAACGCGGCACGTTGGTTTGCCGTGAGCGACGACCAACTGGGACCGGTTGCCGGCGCGGGCGCGGGAGCGGGAGCGGGAGAAGATGCAGCCGCCGCACGGTTCACCGCCGCGGTGGGGCCCTGGGCAGTGTTCGATTGCGCCCAGGCTACCAGTGAGACCGTGGTCACCAGCGCTGCGACGGCCCGACGCCCCTTCAACGCCTGCGCCTCAAGGGGAGTCGGTCTGCCGAAGGTACTCGGCAAATCCGGGGTCGCGGTAGGCAGATGGCGGCAGGTCGTCGGCCAGCAGTGCAGCGTCGACCTCAGCGGCCACGGCAATCTGCGCGCGCTCGTCTTGGTACTCGATGAGCAGCAGGCCGGCTGCGAGCACGACCAGAGGCAGCAGCGAGGCCAGCTTCATCCACCATGCTGGTGCCCCGCGCCAGGCCAACGAAGCCGAGTTGCCAGACAGGCCAGCCACTGACCACGCCGCCGCCTCGACGCGGCGGGCGGCTCGGGCACGTGCAAGGGCTTGCTCTCGCGCGACACGCAGTCGCTCGGAAATGTCGTGCGGGACAGCATTGGCCTGCGCGCTCAGGCAAGCTGCCATCCGGGCTGCCACCCGGGCTTCCAGCTGGATTGATGCGTGCGTTGCGCGATTGCCGTTGGTGCTCATGATGGGATACCCTGGGCTCGAAGCGCCTTCGCCAGCGCGTGAACCGCCCGCGAGCAGTGCGTCTTCACGCTGCCCTCCGAGCATCCCATGACGAGCGCTGTCTCAGCAACATCGAGTTCTTCCCAGTAACGCAGGAGGAACGCTTCGCGTTGACGCGTCGGCAGTCGTTGAACCTCGGTTTCGATGATCTGCAGGATTTGTGCCCGCGAGACTGTCTCGGCTGCACTTTCCGTGCCCAGCAGCCCGTCGGCGACCTCCAGTGTCTCCAGCAGATCGAAGTCGCCGCCATCATCGTGATCGGCCTCGAAGTCCGAGAGGTTCTGCATCACGGCGTTGCGCACGCGTTGACGCCTGAACCAGTCCATGGTGGCGTTGGACAGGATGCGCTGGAACAGCAGCGGCCACTCGGCGGCCGTATGGTCGGCGTACTTCTCGGCCAACCGGATCATGGCATCCTGGACGATGTCCAGCGCAGCGTCCTCGTCGCGAACGGCGTAGACGGTGCGCTTGAAGGCGCGCCGCTCGGCACTGCGCAGGAAGTCGGTGAGTTCTTTGTCGGTTGCCAAGGCTGACCTGCCCGGCGTGTAACGGGCCGGACGAGAGCGGGCGCGATTATGTCATCGGCTCCATGCGGATGACCGCAGGGGCGGGTCGTCGAGCAACTGATGCAATAATGCTGCTTCGCGTGCGACACGTGGTGTCGCTCTTCCCTAGCTGCGGGGCTACGCAGCATTTCAAGAGCGATCGGGGCCTCGGCTCTGATCACGGGCTGACAGGCCCACGAAGTGCATCCGCCTCTGGCGGATCGTTGACGGAATGCCTGGGGTTTCTCCAGGCGGACCGTGAAAGAGGCGCGCACCGCAACTGCCCTGGGCAGAACGCGGGCGTGCACCGTCGGGAGACGGGTCTTTCAAGAGCGATCAAGTCTCTGAGTGCCTTGTCACGCCCGGCTTGCCGGTGCCGTGACCTGTTGTGCGACCAACAGTCGCCTAGGATGGCATGCAAGGCGGGTAACGGCCTTGTGTGAAGCCCATCCGACAACGTCTCCCACTTCGGTGGCGTGGCTCGATCCGCGAGGACGACCACGGACTCTGCCAGCAGGAAGGCGGACGAGAGGCCAGGCGAGTTCCGCATGGGTAACGTAAGTGAACCGTCGTCTGAACCCGGGTAAGCATTGAGTGGCCAAACCTGCTGTCAGGCCATAGCCAAAACGGCACGCTGCCAGGATGCTCCAGTGCGAGGCCGGAGCACGTCGCTGACGCTGCAGCCCCGGGATAGACGGGCCCTAAACGGAGAGACATCGCGGATCACCACCGCGCTGTCGGCCATCAGAGGAACGTGGTAAGCCCCACCGTCCGCCCGATCATCTAGGTGATCGGGCAGGGAAGCCGCAAGGCGACCTGTCGGACCAGGGGGTATGGGATCGTGGAGAAAGCGAACGCCCGGCTGTAACGGCCGGGATAGGGGCAGCTGCCCCGCTGCGAAAGCAGGCCCACTTCCACGTCGTGCAACCGTCGTTAGCCGGTTGCTGAGTTCTTAACGCCCTGAGGGGATGCACCTTCCCCTCGGGGAAAAAGTGCGTCTCCCGCGGGTTCACCAACGAGGACAGCATGGAAGAAATCATCGACACCGATGGTTCTGCGTCTTCGCACTCGCCCGACACCTGGCACGCCATCGATTGGCGGCGGGTCGACCGGCAGGTGAGGACGATGCAGATGCGGATAGCGAAGGCAACGCAGGAAGGCGACTACCGCCGGGTGAAAGCCCTGCAGCGGTCGCTGACCCGCTCGTTCAGCGCCAGGGCACTGGCGGTGCGACGAGTGACAGAGAACCAAGGCAAGCGGACGGCAGGCGTCGACCGCGAGCTGTGGGATACGCCGGCCTGCAAAAGGGCGGCTGTCAGCCGGTTGAAGCAGCAACGGGGGTACCGGCCCGCGCCTCTACGGCGGGTCTACATCCCCAAGGCCAACGGCAAGGAGCGCCCACTGGGCATTCCGACGATGCGCGACAGGGCGATGCAGGCGCTCCACCTGCTCGGCCTGGAGCCTGTCGTGGAGTCGCAGAGCGACCCGAACAGCTACGGCTTTCGGCGCAATCGCTCGACGGCCGACGCCATGAGCCAGTTGTTCATCTGCCTCGCCCGGAAGGCTTCCGCCTCCTGGGTGCTGGAAGCGGACATCGAGGGCTGCTTCGACCACATCAACCATGCGTGGCTCGTCCAGCACGCGCGGATGGACAAGCGAATCGTCCACCAGTGGTTGAAGTCCGGAGTGGTCTACAAGGGCCAGCTGACGGCCACCGAAGCGGGCACGCCGCAAGGCGGCATCATCTCGCCAACCCTGGCGAACGTGGCACTGAACGGCCTGGAGACCGGCCTGCTGGCGCACCTCGGTGCGGCGCTGGGCAAGTCGACGGTCGAGAAGCTCAAGGTCAATGTGGTCCGGTACGCCGATGACTTCGTGATCACCGGGATGTCGAAAGACCTCCTGGAGACGCAAGTCCGGCCGTGGGTGGAAGCTTTCCTCGCACAACGAGGACTGCGACTGTCGCCGGCGAAGACGCGAGTCACACACATCAACGAGGGGTTCGATTTCCTCGGCTGGAATTTCCGGAAGTACTCGGGGACCCTGCTGATCAAGCCGAGCAGGAAGAACGTGCAAGCGTTCTATGGCAAGGTGAAGGAGATCGTCGTGTCGCGCAAGACGGTGAAGCAGGCGGAGCTCATCCAGCTGCTGAACCCGGTCCTACGGGGCTGGGCAAGGTACCACCAGCCGGTGGTCGCCAAGGAGACGTTCAGCCGACTCGACTCGCTGCTGTGGTGGCGGTTGACGCGCTGGGCACGTCGGAGGCATCCGAACAAGAACCCGAGATGGGTGGCCGCGAAGTACTGGCCGTCCGTCGAGGGCAGGCCGGAATTTGCAGTTCGGGTTCCGGTCGAGGACGAAGCGCCCAGATGGGCGCGCTTGTATCGGCTCGCCGATACAGCCATCGTGCGACACCAGAAGGTCAGGGGCAGCTACAACCCCTTTGATCCGAGGTGGGAGGCATACGGCGAAGACCTGCGCTCCCGGCGCCTGCTGCAAAGCATGGCCTACCGGAAGCAATGGGCCTCGCTGTTCCTGTCCCAGCACGGGCAATGCGCCCTCTGCGGCGGCGTCTTGTCGGATGAGACCGGCTGGCACGACCACCACCTGATCCCTCGGGTGGCAGGCGGGTCGGACGCATTGTCCAACCGGGTGCTGCTGCACCCGGTGTGCCACACCAGAGTGCATGCCAACGGACTATCTGTTGTGAAGCCGGCCTCGGCATGAGGCTTCGACTTGTTAACCGCCTCGGGTAAACTCCGGGGTGGTTACAAACAAGTGATGTGCGTGAGCCGGATGCCTCGAAAGAGGCACGTCCGGTTCTTAGGGGGGGATGGACCAGCGATGGTCTGTCCCTACCCTCCACAAAGCGATAGAGGTCTCAAGCCGGCTCACCGACCCCGGGAGTCGCCGTTTTTGATCGCGCAGGTTCTGATTCCGCCTCATGAGGGCGCGAGGAGGGGCACCGATGGTTTTTCGTCAGAGAAATTCACAGAGGTTCGAAATGGACATGTCTGCCGCGGAAGTCAAGCGTGCCGCATCGGCACAACCGCATTCCCCCCCAACACACGCCACCGAGATCAACGGCTCGGAAATCATCGTCCGCTGCCTTCAGGCAGAGGGCGTCAAGTACATCTGGGGCTACCCAGGTGGCGCGGTGCTCTACATCTACGACGCGCTGTACAAACAGGAGTCGATCCAGCACGTATTGGTGCGCCATGAGCAGGCTGCCGTGCATGCCGCAGATGGCTACGCGCGGGCGACCGGCGATGTCGGTGTTGCGCTGGTGACGTCCGGTCCCGGCGTCACCAACGCGGTGACCGGCATCGCAACGGCGTACATGGACTCCATCCCGATGGTGATCATCACCGGGCAGGTTCCCACGCCGGCAATCGGTCTGGACGCTTTCCAGGAGTGCGACACCGTCGGCATCACCCGCCCGGTCGTCAAGCACAACTTCCTGGTGAAGGACGTGCGTGACCTGGCCACGACGATAAAGAAGGCGTTCCACATCGCTCGCACCGGTCGTCCGGGCCCGGTGGTCGTCGATGTGCCCAAGGATGTCTCGGTAAAGACCTGCTCGTTCAGCTATCCCGAACGCGTCGAGATGCGTTCGTACAGCCCGGCCAAGAAGGGTCATGGCGGCCAGATCCGCAAGGCCATGCAGTTGCTGCTGGGCGCCAAACGGCCCTACATCTACACCGGCGGTGGGGTGATCCTGGGCAATGCAACCGCGGAGTTGCGCGAACTGGCCGATGTTCTCGGGTTCCCCTGCACCAACACGTTGATGGGGTTGGGTGCCACGCCGGCGAGCGACCCCAAGTTCCTGGGCATGCTCGGGATGCACGGAACCTACGAGGCCAACATGACCATGCAGCACTGTGATGTGCTGTTGGCCGTGGGTGCGCGATTCGATGATCGTGTGATCGGCAACCCCAAGCACTTCGCGCAGGTCGAGCGCAAGATCATTCACATCGACATCGATCCGTCCTCGATCTCCAAGCGCGTGCGGGTGGACATTCCAATCGTGGGCGACACCAAGGACGTGCTCCAGGAGATGCTGGCGCATCTGCGTGAGAACTCGGCGCGGCCGGACGTGAGCGCGCTGTCGTCCTGGTGGTCGCAGATCAACGAGTGGCGCAAGCGCGAATGCCTGGCCTACAAGCGCAGCGCCGACGTGATCAAGCCGCAGTATGTGGTCGAGACCCTCGGCGAGCTCACCCGCGGGCAGGATGTCTATATCACCTCCGACGTCGGGCAGCACCAGATGTGGGCGGCCCAGTTTTACCGCTTCGAGGAGCCGAGGCGCTGGATCAACTCCGGCGGGCTCGGCACCATGGGGGTGGGGTTGCCCTATGCCATGGGCATCAAGCTGGCGAAGCCGGAGTCGGAAGTCGTCTGCATCACGGGCGAGGGGTCGATCCAGATGTGCATTCAGGAACTCTCGACCTGTGCCCAGTACAAGACGCCGGTGAAGATCATCTCACTCAACAATCGGTATCTCGGCATGGTTCGTCAGTGGCAGCAGCTCGACTACGGCGGCCGCTATTCGCACAGCTACATGGATGCGTTGCCCGACTTCGTCAAGTTGGCTGAGGCCTACGGGCACGTGGGCATCCGCATCGACAAGCCGTCCGAGGTGGAGCCTGCACTCAAGGAGCTGCTGCGCCTGAAGGACCGGACGGTGTTCCTCGACGTGCGCACCGACCCGACCGAGAACGTCTGGCCCATGGTGCAGGCAGGCAAGGGCATCACCGAGATGCTTCTGGGGTCCGAGGAACTGTGACGCTGCCGAGGGTGGCGGGGTTCCGGTCGCTACCGCGGCCGGCGCAGCCGAATCACCCGAGGGGCGCCTGCGGGCCCGGACGACATTTCGCTCAACGCTTCTGACGGCGTGGCCAGGGACCGGCGGTTACCGCTGCCGGGTTCGAGGTCCCGCCAGGAGGAACACACATGAAACACATCATCGCCGTGCTGCTCGAGAACGAGCCCGGTGCGCTGTCGCGCGTGGTGGCCCTGTTTTCTGCACGCGGCTACAACATCGAGAGCCTGACTGTGGCACCCACCGAGGACGCATCGCTGTCGCGCATGACCATCGTGACCACCGGCTCCGACGAAATCATCGAGCAGATCACCAAGCATCTGAACCGCCTGATCGAGGTTGTCAAGGTGGTCGATCTCACCGAAGGCAGCTATACCGAACGCGAGCTCATGCTCATCAAGGTGCGCGCCGTCGGCAAGGAGCGCGAGGAGATGAAGCGCATGGCCGACATCTTCCGCGGCCGCATCATCGATGTCACTGAAAAGAGCTACACGATCGAGCTCACTGGCGACGCTGGCAAGCTCGACGCATTCATCGAAGCGATCGATCGCACCGCCATTCTTGAAACCGTACGAACCGGCACCAGCGGGATCGGTCGCGGCGAGCGCATCCTCCGCGTCTGATTCCCATCCACCCGCCACGAACAGGAGTTCCTCACTCATGAAGGTCTACTACGACAAGGACGCCGATCTGAGCCTCATCAAGGGCAAGAACGTCACCATCATCGGCTATGGCTCGCAGGGTCATGCGCATGCGTTGAACCTGCACGATTCCGGCGTGAAGGTCACCGTCGGCCTGCGCAAGGGCGGTGCCTCATGGGCCAAGGCCGAAAAGGCAGGGCTCAAGGTGGCCGAGATCGCCCAGGCGGTGAAAGATGCCGATGTCGTGATGATCCTGCTGCCCGATGAGCAGATCGCGGCCGTCTATCAAGCCGACGTGGCGCCGAACATGAAGGCCGGTGCGTCGCTGGCGTTTGCACACGGCTTCAACGTGCACTACGGACAGGTGGTCCCGCGCGAGGACATCGACGTGTGGATGGTTGCGCCCAAGGCACCGGGGCATACCGTGCGCAACACCTACGCCCAAGGCGGCGGCGTCCCCCACCTCATCGCTGTCTACCAGGACAAGTCCGGCAAGGCTCGCGACCTTGCGCTGAGCTATGCGGCGGCCAACGGCGGCGGTAAGGCGGGGATCATCGAGACCAGCTTCCGTGAAGAGACCGAAACCGACCTGTTCGGCGAGCAGGCGGTGCTGTGCGGCGGCACGGTCGAACTGATCAAGGCTGGCTTCGAGACGCTGGTCGAGGCCGGCTATGCGCCCGAGATGGCGTACTTCGAGTGCCTGCACGAACTCAAGCTCATCGTGGACCTGATCTACGAGGGCGGCATCGGCAACATGAACTACTCGATTTCGAACAACGCCGAGTACGGTGAGTATGTGACCGGACCCAAGGTGGTGACCGAGGCCACCAAGGCTGCGATGCGCCAGGCGCTCAAGGACATCCAGACTGGCGAATACGCCAAGAGCTTCATTCTCGAGAACCGCGCCGGGGCTCCCACGTTGCTCAGTCGGCGTCGCCTGACGGCCGAGCACCCGATCGAGCAGGTCGGAGAGAAGCTACGCGCGATGATGCCCTGGATCAAGGCCAACAAGCTGGTCGACAAGAGCCGCAACTGAAGCTGCCACCTGCCCCTGCTGCCCCTCGGGGATGCACTTCCCGGGGCGCGGGTGGCTCGTGCTGCGCAAGTGCGCGCTGCGGTATGCTCGCCGCCCATGAGTGAACCCCAGGATCCAGGCGAAGAGCACGAGATGGCGGATATCGTGGATGCACCGCTGCGGCCCCGCCGCAAGGGCATCTACATCCTGCCCAATCTCTTTACGCTGGCGGCGCTATTCGGGGGCTTCTATGCCATCGTGATGGCGATGAACGGCCGCTTCGAGCAGGCAGCCATCGGGGTGTTCTGCGCCATGGTGCTCGACAGCCTGGACGGGCGCGTCGCACGCATGACGCACACCCAAAGTGCGTTCGGCGAGCAGATGGACAGCCTGTCGGACATGGTGAGCTTTGGAGCAGCGCCCGCACTCATCGTCTACGAGTGGGCGCTCAAGGGCCTGGGCAAGCCCGGCTGGATCGCTGCGTTCGTCTATTGCGCCTGCGCTGCGCTGCGGCTGGCACGCTTCAACACCAACATCGCAGTCGTAGACCGGCGCTTCTTTCAGGGGCTGCCCAGCCCCGCGGCCGCCGCGCTGGTCACCGGTTTCATCTGGATCATGGATGACGCCGGCTACCGCGAGGGCATACGCGACATCACCTGGCTGGTCTGGCTGACCTTCGGCGTCACGCTCTATGCGGGCCTGACCATGGTGACCAACGTGCCGTTCTACAGCTTCAAGGACGTGAGCTTCAAGCGCTCGGTTCCGTTCGTGGTGATCGTCGCCATTGCGCTGGTGATTGCGTTGATCAACCTGCACGTTCCTGGAATGCTCTTCACGCTTTTCATCGTGTATGGCTTGTCGGGCTATGGCGTATACGTGTGGCGACGCATGAAGGGCAAACCGGTCAGCGTGATCGCGACGTCGACCGATGAGCCCGACGAGCAGGGGCTGCACCGCTGACCATGCCGTGCTAGACTGACCGCCATGACGTTCCAGTCCGCGATCGCGCTAGTGCTAGTGCTTCTTCTAGGAGTTCCACGGGCTCGTTGATCGCTCACGTCTGTTCGTCTACCGATCTCACGGCCCGTTTGCAACCCGCAGCGGGCCGTTTGCTCTTCTGGGATTCGCGGGTTGCCTCACCTCACAGCCTCACACTTGCCCAGGAGCGCCACCATGGCCGACCAACTCATCATCTTCGATACCACCTTGCGCGACGGAGAGCAGTCTCCCGGCGCGTCGATGACCAAGGACGAGAAGCTGCGCATCGCGCGTCAGCTCGAGCGGCTGCGGGTCGACGTCATCGAGGCAGGCTTCGCGGCATCGAGCAACGGCGACTTCGAAGCCGTCAAGTCGATCGCCGACCACATCCGCGAGTCCACCGTCTGCTCACTGGCGCGGGCAAACGACCGCGACATTTCGCGCGCGGCGGAGGCGCTGCGCTCGGCGCCGCGCTCGCGCATCCACACGTTCATCGCAACCAGTGCCCTGCACATGGAGAAGAAGCTGCGCATGACGCCGGAGCAGGTCTACGAACAGGCTCGCCTGGCCGTTCGATTTGCGCGCAACCTGTGTGCCGACATCGAGTTCTCGCCCGAGGACGGGTATCGTTCAGACCCGGACTTCCTGTGCCGCGTGATCGAAGCCGTGATCGACGAGGGTGCGACGACGATCAACCTCCCGGATACAGTGGGCTATGCGGTGCCTGAGCTCTACGGCAGCTTCATTCTCTCGCTGCGCGAGCGCATTCCAAACGCCGACAAGGCGGTGTGGAGCGTCCACTGCCACAACGATCTGGGCATGGCCGTTGCCAACTCATTGGCTGGCGTGAAGCTCGGCGGTGCGCGCCAAGTCGAGTGCACCATCAACGGGCTGGGCGAGCGCGCGGGGAACTGCTCGCTCGAAGAAGTGGTGATGGCGGTGCGGACCCGTCGCGACTATTTCGGGCTGCAGGTCAACATCGACACCACACAGATCGTGCCGGCCTCGCGCATGGTCAGCCAGACCACCGGCTTCGTTGTGCAGCCCAACAAGGCGGTCGTCGGTGCCAATGCGTTCGCGCATGCATCGGGCATCCACCAAGATGGCGTACTCAAGGCACGCGACACCTACGAGATCATGCGTGCAGAGGATGTTGGCTGGAGCGCCAACCGCATCGTGTTGGGCAAGCTGTCTGGTCGCAATGCCTTCAAGCAGCGCTTGCAAGAGCTGGGCATCGAGCTCGAGTCCGAAGCCGAGATCAACGCCGCGTTCGCCCGGTTCAAGGATCTCGCCGATCGCAAGAGCGAGATCTTCGACGAGGACATCGTTGCATTGGTCGGTGACGAGAGCGTCACCAGCGAACGAGAGCACTACCGGCTGTTGTCTCTGAGCCAGCGCAGCGAAACCGGCGAGCGCCCGCAGGCCGATGTCGCTTTTTCGGTGGGCGAGCGTGAGCACCACGCCCACAGCCAGGGCAATGGCCCGGTGGATGCGGTTCTAAAGGCGATCGAGTCGGTCGTCGAGAGTGGCGCCGAACTGGTGCTCTATTCGGTCAATGCCATCACCAGCGGCAGCACAGAATCGCAGGGCGAGGTAACCGTGCGTCTCCAACTCGGCGGCCGCGTGGTCAATGGCGTCGGGGCAGACCCGGACATTGTGGTGGCGTCCGCCAAGGCCTATCTGGCAGCGCTGAACAAGCTGCACGCGAATCTCGACCGGGTCGCCGCCCAAGGTTGAAGGCCGCGCGGCGACACTTTAGGAAACACGCGCAAGTTTCTGATCTTGCGTGTGTTTTTGGCTGGCTCTACACTCGGGGCTTGATGTTCGAACGCGCGTTGGACGAATCGGAACAATGAAGCGGGCTTTGACATTCGGGTTGGGGGTGCTGGTGTTGGCCCTTTGCGCTATCGCGCCGGTCGCCAGTGAGGCGGCATCGGCGTCGCCGGCACGCAAGCCTGTTTCGCGTGTGGCCAAGGCGGTGAAGCAAGCGGCGCCAGCACCGAAGGCCAGCCGTGTGGCAGCGCGCACGGTGGTCGCGCGTCGGATGGCAGGGCCCGCCGTGGCAACCGAGGCGGAGGATGATCCACCCCATTTGCGATCGGCTGTTGCCTTTGTGGTCGACCAGGACACCGACGAGGTGCTGTTCAGCAAGAACGCGCAGTCCGTGCAGCCAATCGCCTCGATCACCAAGCTGATGACTGCGCTTGTGGTCATGGACGCCGCTCAGCGTCTCGATGAGGTTTTGACCATCTCGGAGGAGGACATCGACACCGAGAAGGGGAGCCACTCGCGGCTGTCGGTCGGTACCCAGCTGACTCGCGGCGAAATGCTGCACCTGGCCCTGATGTCCTCGGAGAACCGGGCTGCGAACGCCCTGGGTCGGCACTACCCTGGCGGACTGGGGGCATTCGTCGATGCGATGAACACGCGGGCCGCCACGTTGGGCATGATCGACACCCATTACGTCGAGCCCACCGGCCTGTCCAGCCGCAACCGATCGAGCGCACGCGACCTTGTGCTGCTGGTGAAGGAGGCTCACCAGCAACCGCTGTTGCGCGAGTTGTCGACGTCCCACGAGGCGCAGGTGCAGGTGGGCAGCCGCGCGCTGCAATACCGGAACACCAACGGCCTGGTGCGCAGCCCGCAGTGGGAGATCGGTCTGCAAAAGACGGGCTACATCGCGGAAGCCGGGCGCTGTCTTGTGATGCAGGCGCAGCTGGCCGGCCGCAAGCTCATCATGGTGCTGCTCGACTCCGCGGGCAAGTACACGCGTATCGGTGATGCCGAGCGCATCCGTCGCTGGCTGAGTCAGCAGAACGCGGCCCAGGTCGTGGCCAGCGGTACCAGGTCCTGAGCGCCGCAAGCTGATGGCACGGGCTCAGTCCCGGTGACCCAGCGCTGAGGAGATCTGTGCCGCCGTCGCCTTGACGCGGTCGGCCCATGACTCCTCCAACCGGTCAGCTGGGGCCGATACCGATAAGCCGGCCACCAGTTTGCCCTGGTCGTCGAAGACGCCGGCGGCCATGCAGCGCACGCCCAACTCCAGTTCTTCGTCGTCCCGAGCCAGAGCCGATGCCCTGACCTGTGCGAGTTCACGTTCCAGGCGGGGCAGATCGGTGATGCTGTTGCGGGTGTGACCTGACAACCCAGTGCGGGTGGCGTATGCGCGCACCCGCTGCGGTTCGTCATGGGCGAGGAACAGTTTGCCAACTGACGTGAGGTGCAGTGGCGCGCGACCACCCACCGCGCGCACCACTTGCATGCCTGAGCGTTCACTGTAGGTGCGCTCGATGTAGACGATCTCGTCGCCCTGGCGCACCGACAGGTTCACCGGCTGATGAGTCAGCTTGTGCAACTCGCGCATCGGACCCAGGGCCGCATCGCGCACGTCCAACCGCGCCTTGACCAGATTGCCCAGCTCGAGCAGTCGCATGCCGAGGCGATAACTCCCGGCCTCGGGACGGTCAACGAACCGGCCGAGTGCCAAGTCGTTCAGGATTCGGTGGGCGGTCGACGGATGCAGCTGTGTCGTTTCGCTGAGTTCCTTCAGGCTGACCGGGTCCTGGTGCGCGGCCAGCGCATCGAGCAGGGCAAAGATGCGCTCGATCACCTGGATGGCCGGCTGCTGACCCTCTGGTTTGGATGCCATGATTTCGTTTCGCAGTGTTTGGGCAATTTTTGCATGGCGAAACGCCGAACGGTACGCAGATCGTGCCAGGCGCTCAGTCTGCGGCCGCTGCAACCGCCGCGCTCGAGCCGGCCATCAGCTGCCGGGCGGCGCGCAAGCCGCTGCGTACAGCACCCTCCAGCGTCGCGGGGTAGGGGCCCTCGATGTAGTCGCCGGCCGCCACCAGACCGGGCGCCACGCGCCAGGCAGGACGCCGCAAACCGGGCGAGCAGACAAAGGTCGCGCGGTGCTCCGCTCGGGCGTGGACCAGCACACGGTCGTCCTGCCCGCCGAACCCTCCATCGAAGCAACGACGCGCCTGGCCAATGACGGCCCGCGCAGTGGCGTCCAGCCCGCGGTCCACCCAGGTTCGCGCGCCGCTGACCACGAATGAGAACAAGCCGGGCGCTGCGCCCAGCGCACCCAGGTCGAACGCGAACTGCGCGGGCGACTGCCCGTCTTCCGGCAGTGCCACCATGGGGTGAGCGAATCGCAGGCGGTCGTCGCGCAAGTAGACCGTGACGATGGGTTCGTATGCGAACGCAGATGTCGCCTTGCTCCATGGCGCTGCTGCCACCTGTGTCAGTCGCGCCGCCTCGCGCGCCGAGCAGGCCATCACGACGGCGTCGTACGGCTCGTCGTCTGCGCGCCACACTCCTTCGTGCCTGCGAATCGCCATCACGCGATGACCCATGCGCAGCGTGGCGCCGCGCTGGGCCAGCCACCGCAGGGCGGGTGCGGGCAGCAGATCGTCCAGCGCCACGCGAGGCAGTACGAGGTCTGCACTGCCGGGCGCGCTGAACAGCGCATCGCGAATCACGCGCAGGAATACCTGGGCACTGGCGTACTCGGCGCGCGTGTTGAGGGCGGCTACGCACAACGGATCGATGACGTCGTGCCGCACGACAGCGGGGAGGCTGTGGCACAGCTCGGCAACGGTGCGGTGATCATCGCAGCGGAACCCGGCGAAGGCCCAGCCGGCACACGTGCGCAGCAACGCGAGCCGATCGGACCAGCGCCAGTCGCGGTGGCCGGCGACGCCGCGCAGGAATGCCAGCACAGGATGGCCCTCGGGCAGGCGCAAGCCGCGACCGGTAGGGCCACACATAGCCAGCGGCAAGCGCATCAGCACGTGCGCGGGGTCGACGCCGACTCGGCGCATCAGCCCGAGCGTTTCGGTGTAGGCCCCGATCAGGATGTGCTGTCCATTGTCGAGGCGCCTGCCATCGGCGAGCGCGCTCCGCGCCCGACCGCCGGGGTGCCGGGCCATCTCGTGCAGGGTTACCTCCGCACCGCCTTCCACCAGCTCGATGGCAGCGGCCAGCCCGGACCAGCCGGCTCCGATCACTGCAACGCGCAGTGCCGGCACTCGACTGCGGTTCATCGGCCGCGCCAGTGCGTGCGCAGCGCGACCCACAGCTTGCGCACCGGCGTCAGCGACGTGCGCTGGTGCAGCACCTGGAAACCGTCGGCCTCGATCTCTTGCAGCAGCGCACGGTAGATGTGGGCCATCATCAACCCGGGGCGCTGGGTCGATCGATCGGCTTGCGGCAGCAGCGCAAGGGCTTCGTCGTAGGTCTGGTGTGCGCGCTGAGCCTGGAACTTCATCAGTGCCGTGAAACGGCTGCTGTAGCCATAGGGTGGTTTGCGATGCAGCAACTCATGTGCCCTGACATCGAAGCGCTGCAGTTCGTCCACCGGCAGGTAGATACGGCCGCGTCGGGCATCCTCGCCGACATCGCGGATGATGTTCGTCAGCTGCAGAGCCAGGCCGAGCTTGTGCGCGTAGGCGATGGTCGCCTCCTGCGTGCGGCCGAAGATGCCGCTGGCGACTTCACCCACGACCCCGGCCACGAGGTGGCAGTAGCGCTGCAGCGATGCGAAGTCGAGATAGCGGGTCTGTTGGAGGTCCATCTGGCAACCTTCGATCACCGCCTGCAAGTGGTGTTCCTGTATGCCGAAAGGAGCGGCCAATGGCATCAGCGCCAGCATGACCGGATGGGTCGGGTGACCTGCGAAAGCCGCACGCACCTCCTGTCGCCACCAATTGAGCTTGGTGCCTGCGACCGACGGATCGTGCACCTCGTCGGCCACGTCGTCGACTTCGCGACAGAAGGCGTAAAAGGCGGTAATGGCCGCGCGCTGCTGCGGTGGCAGGAACAGGAATGCGTAGTAGAACGACGACCCGCTGGCTGCTGCGCGCTCCTGCACGTACTGCTGCGGGGTGGTCATGATGGCCCCAAACCGTGTGCAAGTTCGGGGCCGCGCATGACGCAAGCGCGCCAAAGCAGCGCGGGGAGGTCGCGTGGTCCCACGGTGACGCGGTGGGACAGGATGTCGTGGCCGCGCGCGGCGATGCGATCCAGCACGCGCAGCCCACCTTGCACAACCATGCGCAGTTCCCAGCCGATGCGGCCTGGCAGTTGAAGTGCCAGCGGCGCACCGGACAGCATCAGCTGGCGGCTCCAGTCGCACAGGTCGGCTGCCAGCGCACGCGTTGCGGTGGTGTCGGTCCCGGATTGCAGTGAAGCGGCCGACAGCCCATGGCGCTGCAGGTCGGAGACCGGGAAATACTGCCGGCCGCGTCGGAGATCGACGCCGGCGTCCTGCCAGAAGTTGATCAGCTGCAGCGCGCTACATATGGCATCCGAGCGACGCAGGGCACAGGGGTCGTGGACACCATAGAGGGCGAGCAGCAGCCGGCCCACGGGATTGGCCGATCGGCGACAGTAATCGAGCAGCATGGGTCGGTCAGTGTAGGTGGGCGCCGTGCAGTCCTGCTCGAACGCGTCCAGCAAATCCTCGAAGGGCTGCAGGGGCAGCGCGTACTGCTGCAGCGCGCGTTCCAGCGGTTCGAAGACCGCCGTCCAGCCGCCATCGGGTTGCCCCGCGGCGGCGGCCCGCAGGCTGTGCCGGTAGCGCGCGAGTTCGGCAATGCGATGCTGACTCGGCGCATCGCCCTCGTCCGCAATGTCATCGGCCGTCCTGGCGAACCAGTAGATGGCCGCGATTGGCGGTCGCAGCGCTGGCGGACACAACCAGGACGCTACCGGAAAGTTTTCGTAATGGGAGACACTCACGGGCTGCGATTGTCGCCATCATCGGCGGCACGTGGCGCGTTGGCGTTGCCCGGCTGTTTCCGGTTCCGGGCATCGCGACGGGCGTTGACAGGCTCCGGATGGTCAAATACATTACTGACCGGTCAGTCAGTAATTGCGACCCCACACCCTTGGTAGCGCGATGCAGAACGTCCCCACCCGTCCCAAACGTCTGGCCATTGGACTGGTCGCCCCGCTCATGGTGGCAGCGCTGCTCGTCGGCTGCAATCGGGGCGCCGGCGGTGACGAACCGATCCGTGCCGTGCGTACTGCAGTGGTCGAATCGTCCAATGTTTCCGGACAGCAGGAGTTCGCCGCCGAAGTCCGCGCGCGGACCGAGTCCCGTCTGGGCTTTCGGGTGGGGGGCAAACTCGTACGGCGACATGTCGAGTTGGGTGAATCGGTGAGGGTCGGCCAGGTGCTGGCCCAACTCGATGCACAGGACCTCCGGCTCGGCCAGGAAGCGGCACAGGCCACACTCGCTGCAGCCAAGGTGAACCTCGAACTCATGGAAGCGGAGTTCAGGCGCTTCAAGGAGTTGCGCGAGCAGGGATTCATCAGCGGGATGGAACTCGATCGTCGCGAGGCTGCCTTGAAGGCGGCCCGAGCCCAGGCCGAGCAGGTGAGGGCGCAGGCCAATGTCCAGGGCAATCAAACGTCCTATGCAACGCTGCAGGCCGATGCGCCGGGCGTCGTCACGGGAGTGGATGCCGAGCCCGGCGCCGTAGTGGCTGCAGGTATGCCGATACTGCGGCTCGCGCACGATGGCCCGCGCGATGTGGTGTTCGCCGTGCCCGAGGACCGGGTGGCGCTGGTTCGGGCGCTGCTGGGTCGGCGCGAGGCCGTGCAAGTGCGCCTCTGGGGCCAGGTCGACCTGTTGCCCGCCACGATAAGGGAAGTGGCCGCCGCGGCGGACCCCACCACCAGGACATTCGCGGTCAAAGCCGACATCGGTGCAGCGCCGGTGCGCCTGGGTCAGACGGCCAGCGTGGTGGTTCGGCTGCCCGCGGTGGACGGCGTGATCCGGCTGCCGCTCTCGGCCGTGTTCGAGCTGCAGGGCAAGAGCCATGTGTGGCTCCTCGAGCGCAACGCCATGACGGTGCGGCAACGGCGGGTGCAGGTGGTCGGCGCGGACGGAAACGATGTCCTGGTAACCGACGGCGTACTGCCTGGCCAGGTGGTGGTCACTGCCGGCGTGCACGCGCTGGCCCCGGGCCAGAAAGTGAAGCTCTACATCGATCCTGCCGCGCCTGCAGTGGCGGTCCCTGGTGGTCGCCCGGCGAGCGCCGCGCCGGCGGCATCGGACGCGCGTTGAATCGTCGGAGATCGCCACGATGAATGCCACTGCGACCGCGGCAGCCAAACGCTCGCGATTCAACATTTCGCGCTGGGCCCTGGAGCACCCTGCGCTTACCCGCTACCTTCTGATCGTGATGCTCGTGCTGGGTTTCGCGGCCTACTTCCAGCTCGGGCAGGACGAGGATCCGCCGTTCACGTTTCGTGCGATGGTGGTTCAGGCCTACTGGCCCGGCGCCAGTGCGCTTCAGATGGCCGACCAGGTCTCCGACAAGATCGAACGCACGCTGCAGGAAGTGCCTTACGCCGACATCATCCGCACGTACACCAAGCCGGGTGAGTCGATCACCATCCTGCAGATCAAGGACAGCTCTCCTCCCAAGGACGTGGCCAACGTCTGGTATCAGGTGCGCAAGCGGGTCGGCGACGCACGTGCGTCACTGCCGCAGGGCGTGATCGGCCCGTTCTTCAACGACGACTTCGGCGATGTGTACGGCTCGATCTTTGCCTTGTCGGCCGACGGATTCAGCGACGAGGAGCTGAGGGTCTTCGCGGAGCGCGTGCGGTCGCAGTTGCTGCGCGTGGCCGACGTCGCCAAAGTCGAGGTGTTCGGCGCACAGCCAGAGAAGATATTCGTCGAAATCTCGCAGAAGCGACTGGCTCAGCTCGGCCTGGATCTCAACCAGGTGCTCGGCCAGCTGTCTGCTCAAAACGCGATCGAGGGTGCCGGCGTCATGGACGCGGGCTCGCAGAACCTGCAGGTGCGGGTGGCCGGAGCCTTCAATTCCGTTGACGAACTCAAGCGCTTCCCGATACGCGGTGTCAACCCCGCCACAGGCGTGGCCAGTGTGCTGCAACTGAGCGACATCGGCGAGGTGAGGCGCGGCTACGTCGATCCGCCGGCTGTGAAGGTGCGCCACCAAGGCAAGGCCGTCATCGCGCTGGGAGTGTCGATGGCCAAAGGAGGCGACATCATTGCCTTGGGCAAGGCATTGCGGACGCGGCTGGACGAGATTCGAACCGAACTGCCAGCAGGCATTTCGCTGCACCAGATCCAGGACCAGCCGCAGACCGTGTCGCGCTCCGTGGGTGAGTTCGTGAAGGTGCTGATCGAGGCTGTGGTCGTGGTGCTGGCGGTGAGTTTCGTCAGCCTGGGGTTGCACACACGGCCACTGCGCATCGACATCTGGCCCGGGCTCGTCGTGGCGATCACCATCCCGTTGGTGCTGGCGATCACATTCGTCACCATGTATTACTGGGGCGTGGGGCTGCACAAGATTTCGCTGGGCTCGCTCATCATTGCCCTGGGCCTGCTGGTGGACGACGCCATCATTGCCGTCGAGATGATGGTGCGCAAGCTCGAGGAGGGCTACGACAAGACACGTGCTGCGACCTACGCCTACGACGTCACGTCCATGCCCATGCTGACAGGCACGCTCATCACCGCGGTGGGGTTCCTGCCCATCGGCCTGGCGCGTTCGGCAGTTGGTGAGTACACGTTTGCGATCTTCGCGGTTACCACTGCGGCGCTGGTCATTTCCTGGTTGGTGTCGGTCTACTTCGTGCCCTACCTGGGCGCGTGGCTCTTGCATACGCGCAGCAAGGTCACGGGCGAGGCGCACGAGTTGTTCGACACGCCCTTTTACAACCGGCTGCGAGCCACGGTGGACTGGTGTGTGCAGCACCGCTGGGTGACCATCGGCGTGACGGTCGCCCTGTTCGCCGCCGGCCTGGCCGGGATGGGCCGCGTGCAGCAGCAGTTCTTTCCGGACTCAGCCAGAACCGAGATCCTCGTCGACCTGTGGCTACCCGAGGGCTCGACCGTGCGCGAGAGCGAGGCTGTCGCCAAGCGGTTCGAGGCACGCATGATGCGCGAGACCGGTGTCGAGTCGGTGAGCACCTGGATCGGTAGCGGCGTGCCCAGGTTCTACCTGCCACTGGACCAGATCTTCCCGCAATCGAACGTGAGCCAGGCCATCCTGCTGCCCAAGGACCTGGAGGCACGCGAGGCGCTGCGCCGTCGTTTGCCCGCCGTGCTGGCCAGCGAGTTTCCAGAGGTTCGGGCCCGCACGAAGATCCTGCCCAACGGACCTCCCGTGCCGTATCCGGTGCAGTTCCGGGTCGTGGGACCGGATCCAGCGGCCCTGAGGCAATGGGCTGACCGGGTAAAAGAGGTGCTGCGCGCCAATCCCGACATGGTGGGCGTGAACGACAACTGGAACGAGCAGGTGAAGGTGTTGCGCCTGAACGTCGACCAGGACAAGGCTCGGGCGCTGGGTGTGTCCAGCCAGTCGATCGCGCAGGCGTCCCGCGCCATTCTGACGGGCGTCACGGTGGGTCAGTACCGCGAAGGCGACAAGCTGGTCGATATCGTGCTGCGCCAACCGCTCGAAGAGCGCAATGCCATCACCGACCTGGCCAGCGCCTACCTGCCAACGGCCACGGGGCGCTCGATACCGCTGACGCAGATCGCCCAGGCCACCTTCGGCTGGGAGCCCGGGGTCATCTGGCGCGAGGGACGCAGCTATGCGATCACGGTCCAGGGCGATGTCGCCGAAGGCGTGCAAGGGCCCACCGTGACCAAGGCGGTATGGCCGAAGTTGGCTGAGCTGCAGGCGCGCATGCCGGTGGGCTACGCGATTCGTATCGCTGGAACGCAGGAAGAGAGCAGCAAGGGCCAGGGTTCGATCGCCGCTGGTGTCCCGGTGATGTTGTTCATCACCTTCACGCTGCTGATGCTGCAGCTGCAGAGCTTCTCGCGCGCGATGCTCGTTTTCCTGACGGGGCCGCTGGGAATGGCGGGCGTGGCCTTCGCCCTGCTGGCGACGAACAGGCCCTTCGGCTTTGTGGCCCTGCTGGGCGTGATCGCGCTGATGGGCATGATCATGCGCAACTCGGTGATCCTGATTGACCAGATCGAGCAGGACCGCGCGCGCGGCATGCCGACCTGGGATGCCATCGTCGAGTCCGCTGTTCGGCGCTTCCGGCCGATTGTGCTGACGGCCGCGGCGGCGGTGCTGGCCATGGTGCCGCTGTCGCGCAGCGTCTTCTGGGGCCCCATGGCGGTGGCCATCATGGGTGGCCTGATCGTGGCCACGGCGCTCACGCTGCTGGCGCTGCCGGCGATGTACGCGGCCTGGTTCCGGGTGCGCCGCCATGTTTCGGGCCACTCACGGCTGCCGGCCGGATAGAATGGCCCGTTTACCGGATCGCCAGTCGGGAATGTCGTGACGGGGGCCGCAGGGGCATCCCATGCCAGCGAGGTGGGGGGGCCAAGCCGGCTCCCCTCGTCGTTTTCGAGGCACGAATCCGCGGGCGCGGGTGGCGAAATAGGTAGACGCACCAGGTTTAGGTCCTGACGCCTTCACGGGCGTGCCGGTTCGAGTCCGGCCCCGCGCACCAGACTATTCATCCTCATGAGTTCCACCATGGCTGTGACTGTAGAAACCCTCGAGAAGCTCGAACGCCGCATCACGCTGACCATCCCGGCCGACGCGATCACCACTGAAGTCGAAAGCAGGCTCAAGAAGCTGTCGCGCACGGTCAAGGCCGACGGCTTTCGACCTGGCAAGGTGCCGATGTCGGTCGTGGCACAGCGCTACGGCTATTCGGTTCAGTACGAGGTCATGAACGACAAGATTGGCGAGGCGTTCAACGCGGCGGCCAACGAGGCCCGGCTGCGGGTCGCCGGCGTGCCGCGCATCACCCAGAAGGACGAGTCGCCCGAAGGCGCGCTCGCGTTCGACGCCACCTTCGAGGTGTACCCCGAGGTCAAGCTCGGTGAGCTGTCCGCGACCGAGGTCGAGCGCGCGAGCGCCGCAGTCACGGAGGAGGCCATCGATCGCACGGTGGAGATCCTGCGCAAGCAGCGCCGTACATTCGCGCAGCGCCCGGCGGCCGAGGGTGCTGCCGAGGGCGATCGTGTGACGATCGACTTCGAAGGCAAGATCGACGGCGAGCCCTTCGCCGGCGGCAAGGCCGAGGCGTTCCAGTTCATCATCGGCGAAGGCCAGATGCTCGAGCAGTTCGACAAGGCCGTGCGGGGCATGAAGGTGGGTGAGAGCAAAACCTTCCCGTTGCAGTTTCCCGAGGACTACCACGGCAAGGACGTGGCCGGCAAGGAGGCCGACTTCCTGGTCACGATGGTGCGCATCGAGGTGCAGCACTTGCCTGAGGTGGACGACGCCTTCGTGAAGTCGCTGGGTATCGCCGATGGCGCCATTGAGTCCATGCGCGCCGACGTCAAGAAGAACCTCGAGCGGGAGGTGAAGTTCCGGGTGCTGGCGCGCAACAAGGCGGCGGCCATGGAGGCCCTGAGCCAGGCTGCCGAACTCGATGTGCCCAAGGCGCTGGTGGACAGCGAAGTCGAGCGTATGGGGCAGGCCGCGCGCGAAGACCTCAAGCGCCGCGGTGTCAAGGATGCCGACCAGGCCCCGATTCCGCCGGACATGCTGCAGCTGTTCCGGCCCCAGGCCGAGCGCCGCGTGCGCCTGGGTCTGGTGGTGGCCGAACTGGTGCGTGCCCAAGCGCTGCAGGCCAAGCCCGAGCAGTTGCAGGCTCACATCGAGGAACTGGCACAAAGCTATGAGAAGCCCGCGGAAGTCGTGCGCTGGTACCTCTCCGATCGCCAGCGCATGGCCGAAGTCGAGGCCATCGTCATCGAGAACAACGTCACCGATTACGTGCTGGGCCAGGCCAAGGTGGTCGACAAGGCGCTGGCCTTCGACGAACTGATGGGCGGCTGATCCGTCCGACGCGGCTGCCAGATCGATCGCATCGACGGGGCGAGGGCGATGGGCCCTCGCCCCGTTGCGCCTTGAGCCGCCACGCCATAATCATCCCGGACGATTCCCCTTAAGGACAGGCATGAGCGCACTGGACACACAAGCACTGGGCCTGGTGCCCATGGTCATCGAGCAGTCGGGTCGCGGCGAGCGCGCGTACGACATCTACAGTCGCCTGCTGCGCGAGCGCATCGTTTTCCTGGTCGGGCCGGTGACCGACGCCACGGCCAACCTGGTGGTGGCCCAGTTGCTGTTCCTCGAGAGCGAGAACCCCGACAAGGACATCTTCCTGTACATCAACTCGCCCGGAGGCAGCGTCAGCGCCGGCCTGTCGATTTTCGACACCATGCAGTTCATCAAGCCTGATGTGTCCACCATGTGCATGGGGATGGCGGCCAGCATGGGCTCGTTCCTGTTGATGGCCGGTGCCAAGGGCAAGCGGCTGGCGCTGCCCAACTCCAAGATCATGATCCACCAGCCTTCGGGGGGCGCCCAGGGGCAGGCCACCGACATCGAGATCCACGCCCGCGAGATCCTGAAGACGCGTGAGCAACTCAACCGCATCTATGCCGACCGTACGGGCCAGTCTCTGGACAAGATAGCAGCCGACATGGAGCGCGACTTCTACATGAGCCCGCAGGAAGCCAAGGACTACGGACTGATCGACCAGGTGCTCGAGAAGCGCGCCTGAGCACTGCGGCGGCAGCGCGCGTGGGCTTCCGGTCCATGCACGAGCTGGCTGTAACCGGCTAGGGCCCGGAAATCACCCCATTTCCACGCCGGCATGTCCGGGCGTTTGGACTATCATAGAACTGCACATCACGCGTCATCAGCGGGACACAGGAACCCATGGCCGAAAAGAAAGGCGCCTCCGGCGAGAAAGTGCTCTATTGCAGCTTCTGCGGCAAGAGCCAGCACGAGGTGAAAAAACTGATTGCCGGACCGTCGGTGTTCATCTGCGATGAGTGCATCGAGCTGTGCAACGACATCATCCGCGACGAGGCGCCTGCGGATGGCTCGCAGGGCAAGGCGGCGCGGTCGGACCTGCCGGTTCCCGCCGAGATCAAGTCCAGTCTCGACCAGTATGTGATCGGGCAGGACACGGCCAAGCGCACGCTGGCAGTAGCGGTGTACAACCACTACAAGCGCCTGAAGCACATGGGCACGGGCAACAAAGAAGAGGTGGAGCTCACCAAGAGCAACATCTTGCTCATCGGCCCCACCGGCTCTGGGAAGACACTGCTGGCCCAAACACTGGCCCGGCTGCTGAACGTACCGTTCGTGATCGCCGACGCCACGACGCTCACAGAAGCCGGCTACGTGGGCGAGGACGTCGAGAACATCATCCAGAAGCTGCTGCAGAACTGCAATTACGATGTCGAGCGGGCCCAGCGCGGCATCGTCTACATCGACGAGATCGACAAGATCTCTCGCAAGGCAGACAACCCGAGCATCACGCGTGACGTCTCCGGTGAGGGCGTGCAGCAAGCCCTGCTGAAGTTGGTCGAAGGCACCATGGCCAGTGTGCCGCCACAGGGAGGCCGCAAGCATCCGAATCAGGACTTCCTGCAGATCGATACGACGAACATCCTGTTCATCTGCGGCGGTGCATTCGACGGCTTGGAGAAGGTCATCCAGAACCGGACCGAGAAGTCGGGGATCGGCTTCGCCGCGTCGGTGCACAGCAAGTCCGAGAAGCGTGCGGCCGACCTCTTCCGTCAGGCCGAGCCCGAAGACCTGATCAAATTCGGGTTGATCCCGGAGCTCGTGGGCCGGCTGCCCGTGGTTGCCACCCTGGGCGAACTGACCGACGAAGCACTCGTGCGCATCCTCACCGAGCCCCGCAACGCGCTCGTGAAGCAATACCAGAAGCTTTTCGCGATGGACGGCGTCGAACTGGAGGTGCGCCCGTCGGCGCTCTCGGCGATCGCGCGCAAGGCGCTGGAGCGCAAGACCGGGGCTCGCGGCCTTCGGTCCATCATGGAGCATGTGCTCATCGACACCATGTTCGACCTGCCCACGCTCGACGGCGTGGCACAGGTCGTGATCGACGAGCACATCGTCGAGGAGGGCGCCAAGCCCCTTCTGGTCTATCGGGAACAGGCCAAGGCCAGCGCCTGAGCGCTGCGCGCCTCCGGACGGCCGGATCCGCCGCACCGGTACTTGCAATCGTTGGCTCGGGCCTCACATCGGCCTGAGAAAGAAAGGATTCCCCCATGTCTGGTCATCCCGTACTCCCGCCGGATCCGATCACGCTGCCGCTGCTCCCTCTGCGCGACGTGGTGGTGTTTCCGCACATGGTGATCCCGCTGTTCGTCGGGCGGCCGAAGTCGATCAAGGCGCTCGAGGCCGCGATGGAAGCCGGCCGCCAGATCATGCTGGTCGCGCAGAAGGCTGCCGGCAAGGATGAGCCGAAGCCGGAGGACATGTTCGAGATCGGCTGCGTGTCGAGCATCCTGCAGATGCTCAAGTTGCCCGATGGCACTGTGAAGGTGCTCGTCGAAGGGGTGCAGCGTGCCCAGACGCTGCACATCGGCGACAACGGCGAGCACTTCGTGGCTGAAGTCACACCGGTGCAACCGGGCGGGCAGCCGTCGCCCGAGATCGAGGCATTGCGTCGGGCCGTGACGCAGCAGTTCGATCAGTACGTCAAGCTCAACAAGAAGATTCCGCCGGAGATCCTCACCTCCATCGCCGGCATCGATGACCCGGGTCGCCTGGCCGACACCATCTCCGCGCACCTGCCGCTCAAGCTCGAGGCCAAGCAGGCAGTGCTCGACCTGTTCGACATCGCCAAGCGACTGGAGAAACTGCTCGAACTGCTGGAGCACGAGGTCGACATCCTGCAGGTGGAGAAGCGCATCCGCGGCCGCGTCAAGCGCCAGATGGAGAAGAGCCAGCGCGAGTACTACCTGAACGAGCAGGTCAAGGCCATCCAGAAGGAACTCGGCGATGGCGAGGAAGGGGCCGACCTCGAGGAACTCGAGAAGAAGATCAAGGCCGCGCGCATGCCCAAGGATGCACGCAAGAAGGCCGATGGCGAACTCAAGAAGCTCAAGCTGATGTCGCCCATGTCGGCTGAGGCCACTGTGGTGCGCAACTACATCGACACCTTGGTCAACCTGCCGTGGAGCAAGAAGAGCAAGGTCAAGCATGACCTGCCGCTGGCCGAGGATGTGCTCAACGAAGACCACTTCGGCCTCGAGAAGGTGAAGGAGCGCATCCTCGAGTACCTCGCGGTGCAGCAGCGTGTGGACAAGGTCAAGGCGCCCATCCTCTGCCTGGTGGGCCCGCCCGGCGTGGGCAAGACCTCGCTGGGACAGAGCGTGGCTCGAGCCACCGGCCGCAAGTTCGTGCGCATGGCGCTCGGCGGTGTGCGCGACGAGGCCGAGATCCGCGGCCATCGACGCACGTACATCGGTTCGATGCCGGGCAAGGTGCTGCAAAGCCTCACCAAGGCGGGCGTGCGCAACCCACTGTTCCTGCTCGACGAGATCGACAAGCTGGGGATGGACTTCCGTGGCGATCCGTCGTCGGCGCTGTTGGAGGTGCTCGATCCCGAGCAGAACCACACCTTCAGCGACCACTACGTCGAGGTCGACTTCGACCTGTCGGACGTGATGTTCGTGGCTACGTCGAACTCGATGAACATCCCGCCGGCGCTGCTCGACCGCATGGAGGTCATCCGGCTGTCGGGGTACACCGAGGACGAGAAGGTCAGCATCGCGCAGCGCTACCTGCTACCCAAGCAGCAGAAGAACAACGGCGTCAAGGATGAGGAGATGCTGGTCACAGAGTCGGCGATCCGCGGCATCATTCGCTACTACACGCGCGAGGCAGGTGTGCGCTCGCTCGAACGCGAGATCTCCAAGATCTGCCGCAAGGTCGTCAAGAGCGTCCAGCTCAAACAGGCCCAGGGGCAGATGGTCGTCACCGAGGACAACCTCAACGACTTCCTCGGCGTGCGCAAGTTCGACTTCGGCCGCGCCGAGAAGAAGGACCAGGTCGGCCAGGTGGTCGGACTGGCCTGGACCGAAGTGGGTGGCGATCTCTTGACGATCGAGTCGGCCGTGATGCCAGGCAAGGGCAACATCATCCGCACGGGATCGCTGGGTGACGTGATGAAGGAGTCGGTCGAGGCTGCACGCACCGTTGTGCGCAGCCGCGCACAGCGCCTGGGTATCAAGGATGAGTTGTTCGAGAAGCGCGACATCCACGTTCACGTTCCCGACGGCGCCACGCCCAAGGACGGCCCGAGCGCGGGTATCGCCATGACCACGGCCATCGTCTCGGCGCTCACCGGCATACCAGTGCGCTCGGATGTGGCCATGACTGGAGAGATCACGCTGCGCGGCGAGGTCACGGCCATCGGCGGCCTCAAGGAAAAGCTGCTGGCGGCTCATCGGGGGGGCATCAAGACCGTGCTCATCCCCGAGGAGAACGTGAAGGACCTGCAGGACATCCCCGAAAACGTCAAGAACAACCTCGAGATCGTGCCGGTGCGCTGGATCGAGCGCGTGCTCGAAATGGCATTGGTTCGCACGCCCGATCCGCTGCCCGAAGACGAGCCTGCTGCGGCAAAGGACGGGGCGGCCGCGAAGAGCGAACTCGGCGCGCCCGCGCCCGCGGCAGCCGCTGGAGACGCGCTCCCGCACTGACGGCCGTGCAACGTGTAGGGCAGTCTTTTCCAAATGAGGTTTGAGCCTGGAGCGGCCTGGATCGGCGACGCGAGGCGTGTCGATCCGTTGTTGACGGCGGTCAGTGTATTGGCTCGACTCTTCGCCGGTGGTGGGAGGCGGTGGGCAAGTGGGCGAAGGGCGCGGGCGGTGGGCAACGCTTGCGTTGTCCACGGGCCGTGCCCGGTGCGCCGCCAGGCGCATCGTCCACTTGTCCACGGCCTTGCCGGGCGCGCAGCGCCCGGCCCCCCGTCGGCCCCGACGAGTTCGCGCGTGCTCATGCGCGCGCCGGCACGCGCCGGAACAGCGCCGCGCGTGCCTCGTTGAGTTCGTCGGCAGCCTGGACATCGCTCAGCGCGCGGGCGAGCTGGTGCAGGTCTTCGAGCGTGATGCCCTCGCGCAGATGCCTGTGCGCTTCGGGCAGGCCGGCCAGCTTGTCCAGCGGCGTCATCACGTCCTGGGCCCGGTACACCCGCTTGATGCGCCCCGGCTTCTTCGGGTCCGGCACGTCGGTGGCGAACAGGCACGGACGGTGGAAGTTCAGGAACGGGTTGAGGTACTCGACGCAGAACCTGTTGAAGCGAGCGGCGTGGCGCTGCGGGATGTGCGCGTAGCCGAAGGTCTTGCGCACCACCGCGCCGTTCTTGGTCTCGGCCAGTGCGTTGTCGTTGCTGGTGCGCGGGCGGCTGCGCGTGAACTCGACCCTGAGCTTGTCCAGCAGCTTGGCCACGCGGCGGTTGACGTACTCGCTGCCGTTGTCGGCATGCAAGCCCAGGATCTCGAACGGGAACTGCTCC
>JAKLLB010000041.1 GCA_023150345.1 Aquabacterium sp. | reverse complement strand
AACCGGCCAGCAACGGTAGCGTGCGGTGCCCGCCGAGCTTCGGCAGACCCTGCACGGTGCCCGAGTGACGTCGGCGCTTTTGCCGGGATATCTGGAAACTGAAGGAGTTCATCATGCCCCAGTCCATCAACACCAATGTGGTGTCTATCAATGCCCAGCGGTCCCTGAGCAGCTCTCAGAATTCGCTGGCCACCTCGATGGCGCGCTTGTCTTCGGGCCTGCGCGTCAACTCCGCCAAGGACGACGCTGCCGGCCTGGCCATCGCCAACCGCATGGATGCGCAGGTGCGCGGCATCAACGTCGCCATCCGCAACGCCAACGACGGCATCTCGCTGGCACAGACGGCCGAAGGCGCGCTGGCCACCATCACCGACGCGCTGCAGCGCATGCGGGAACTGGCGGTGCAGTCGGCCAACGGCACCAACGGTGCCGGCGACCGCACGAACCTCGACGCCGAGTTCCAGCAACTGTCGTCGGAGATCACGCGCATCGCCACGCAGACCAAGTTCAATGGCCTGGCCATCATCGACGCCGATGCTGGCGCGCAGACCTTCCAGGTCGGTGCCAACAACGGCGACACGCTGGACGTGACGACGGTGGCGGTGACCACGGTGGCAGGTGACCTGCTGACAGCCGGCACGGCCAACACCGCGATCACCGACATCGACACCAAGCTCGACGCGGTCAATACCGACCGCGCCACCTACGGTGCTGCCATGAGCCGCCTGGGCTTCGCGATCTCGAACCTGCAGATCGCGGGCGAGAACCAGACCGCTGCCCGCGGCCGGATCATGGACGCCGACTTCGCGGCCGAGACGGCCAACCTGTCGCGTGCCCAGATCCTGCAGCAGGCCGGCAACGCGATGGTTGCACAGGCCAACCAGCTGCCGCAGGGCGTGCTGGCCCTGCTGCGCTGAGGTCCTGACGCGAGGCGGCCGGGCCAAGCCGCCCGACAGCCGCAGGCGAAAGCCACTCCACGCGCCGCCCCACACCGGGGGCGGCGCGTTTTCGTTTGGTCGACGGCAGCCGGAAACAAGGGCCGGTTAGGGCCTCATTTCAGGGCATCGCGCCACGCGCCCATGCCGACAATCCAACCATGTCGTCATCACAGGCGTGGTGGCGGGGCCGGAAGGATTGCCAGGCACGGCAAGCTCTTGCGGAAGTCATCGACCCTCGTGGAGTGATCCAACATGCCGCAGACCATCAACACCAACGTTGCCTCGCTCAACGCGCAGCGCAACCTGAACACGTCGCAGACTTCCCTGTCGACGTCGATGCAGCGCCTGTCCTCCGGCCTGCGCGTCAACTCGGCCAAGGACGATGCCGCCGGGCTGGCCATCGCCGAGCGCATGAATGCCCAGATCCGCGGCATGAACGTCGCCATCCGCAATGCGAACGACGGCATCTCGCTGGCACAAACGGCCGAAGGCGCGCTGGCCACCATCACCGACGCGTTGCAACGCATGCGCGAACTGGCGGTGCAATCGATCAACGGCTCCAACGGTGCCGGTGACCGTGCCAACCTCGACGCGGAGTTCCAGCAACTGTCGTCCGAAGTCACACGCATCGCCACCCAGACCAAGTTCAACGGTCTGGCCATCATCGATGCCGATGCCGGCACGCAGACCTTCCAGGTCGGTGCCAATGCCGGTGACACGCTGGACGTGACGACCGTCGCCGTGACGACCGTGACCGGCGACCTGCTGTCGGCAGGTGCGGCGAATACTGCGCTGTCGGACATCGACACCAAACTCGACACGATCAACACCGATCGCGCCACCTACGGCGCCGCAATGAGCCGCTTCTCGTTTGCCATCTCCAACCTGCAGATCGGCGCCGAGAACCAGCAGGCCGCACGCGGCCGGATCATGGACGCCGACTTCGCAGCAGAAACGGCCAACCTGTCGCGGGCGCAGATCCTGCAGCAGGCCGGCAATGCGATGGTGGCCCAGGCCAACGCCATGCCGCAGCAGGTGCTCAAGCTGCTGCAAGGCTGACCCCGTTTCGCCAGAGTGACTGTGCCCAGGGGCCATTCGGCGACGAATGGCCCCTGCTTCATTGCACACGCCCCTCAAGTGCCCGCGGCCGCCAGCCGATAACCCGTAGGCGTAGAAAGGCCCCACGCCATGACCTCATCGATCTCCTCCGTCGGCAACCTCAGCTCGGCCGGCCTGGGCAGCGGGCTGGACGTGAACTCGATCATCACGTCGTTGATGGCCATCGAGTCACGCCCGCTGGACATGCTCAAGGTGCAGGCGACCAGCCTGAACACGCAAATCAGCACGTACGGCAAGCTGCAGAGCTACTTCTCGACGATGCGCGACAAGGCCAACGCGCTGACCTCGCTCACCTTGTGGGACGGCACCACCGCCAGCGTATCGGATACCTCGGCGGTCAAGGTCACCACCAGCACCGGCAGCACCGCTGGCAGCTACAGCGTGAACGTGCAGAACCTCGCTGCGGCCCAGACCGTGGTCAGCAGCGCGTTTGCCGACAGCAGCGCCGACCTGGGGATCGGCAGCCTCGTCATCGAACTGGGTACCTGGACCGGCGACCCCGGCGATCCGTTCACGGCCAAGAGTGGCACCACGGCCATCACGGTCGACATCGCCGAGGGCGAGAGCAGTCTGTCCGCGATCCGCGACAAGATCAATGCATCCGACGCCGGCGTGGTGGCCAGCATCGTGAACGATGCGAGCGGCGCGCGCCTGTCGATCCGATCGAAGGAAACCGGCGAAGAGAACGCGTTTCGCATCACCGCCACCGAAACATTCGACGATGGCGACCCGGCCACCGGCCTGTCAACACTCTCGTTCGACCTGGGCGGCGGCGCATCGCAGCTCACCCGCAAGCAGACGGCTGCGAACGCACTGGTGCAGATCAACGGCATCGATGTGGAGTCGGCCACCAATACGCTGGACAACGTGGTCGACGGCCTGAGCATGACGCTGCTCAAACCCACGACCACTGCAGTGGATGTGACGGTGGCGGCCGATACCGAGACCATCAAGACCCGACTCAACGAGTTCGTCACTGCCTACAACGAACTCAACAACTACCTGCGCACCCAGACGGCCTACAACGCCGAGACCCGCAAGGGCGGCACCTTGCAGGGCGACCAGTCGGCCGTGAGCCTGCAGAACCAGTTGCGGCTGGTGCTCAACCAAGCCAGCACGGCATCGGGCACTTGGTCGCAGCTGTCGCAGGTGGGCGTCACGATGGCCAAGGATGGCACGCTGTCGGTCGACAGCACGAAGCTCGATGCGGCGCTGGTGAACCTCCCGGAGTTGGAGAAGCTGTTCTCCGGCGATGGCGCTGACACCGGCAGCACAGGTTTCATCCGCCGCTACAAGGAGATGGCCGACGCCGCACTGAGCATCGACGGCACCTTCACGACGCGCAAAGACGGCCTTCAGAGCAAGCTCGACCGCAACGGCAAGAGCCAGGATGTTCTCGAGGTTCGCCTGGCGCAGGTCGAGGCCCGGTTGCGGCGCCAGTACACGGCACTCGACCAGTCGATGGCCTCTCTGAACGGCCTGAGCAGCTACGTGTCGCAGCAGATGGCCATGCTGGCCAAGACCAGCAGCAGCGACAGCTGAGTGCGGCGCGGCAGTGCCGCGGTCCCACCCACACCCCGGCGCCCGCCGCCCGGCCCGCTGCCCCATGCAGTGCCTGCGCCGCGCCGCGCCAGCGCGCCGGGTCGACACCTCAGTCGCGTTCCCATTGCTGCGGCGTGTCAGGCACGCCCGGGAGCCAGCACTCGCAGGCCAGGTCGATACACAGGAAACACGGTGCAAACCCCGCCTGTCCCGACTCAAGTGCCGGGGGTGCGCTCCGATAACCCTCATACACCCCTCGCACTCACCCCCAACGCCTCCACACCATGTCATTCGCAGCCGTAGCCTCTTCCACGCCACGCACCCAGCGCTTTGCAGGTGCGTACCAGCAGGTGGGCGTGCAGACCGTCGTGGCCGACGCCTCGGCGCACCGCCTGATCGAACTGCTGTTCGAGGGCTATTTCGCGGACATTGCGCGAGCCCGCGGCGCCCTGCGCTCGGGGGACGTGGCCACCAAGGGGCAGGCCATCGGGCACGCGGCCCGTATTGTCGAAGAAGGCCTGAAGGCCGCGCTCGATCCGGTCGGCGGTGGGCGCCTCGCAGCTGATCTGGCCGACCTCTATGCCTACATCGGCATCCGGCTGACGCAGGCGAACCTCAGCAACGACGAACGCATCCTGGACGAGTGTGCGCGACTGGTGGCGCCGCTGCGCGACGCCTGGGTCGCCATCGGGCCGCAGGCCGCAACCCGCAACTGAAGACCTCCTCGGCAGCAACACGGTATGCACACCATGAGCACCAACCTCCTGACATACTACGAGGCCATCGAGAAGGCCAGCGCCGACATGCTCGACGCCGCCCGTGCCGGCAATTGGGAACACGTGATCAAGCTCGAAGGCGCCTGCGTGCTGCTGATCAGCCAGCTCAAGAACGCGGCCCGCGGCAACGCGCTCAGCGTGGAGGAGAGCCAGCTCAAGTCGCGCATCATGAAGCGCATCCTGGTCAACGACGCCGAGATCCGCCACCTGGCCGAGCCATGGCTCGAGGACCTGGACCACATGATGGCGGGCAAACCCAAGACATTGCACTGACAGGCGCAGTACGATAGGCAGCAACGCCCGCGCCACCCATCCCCGAGGGCCACGCCATGTCGTTCATGGACACCCAGCCAGCGCCGCTGCACGACAGCGACGGGCTCGATCCGTTCTCCGCGTTTCGCATCGAGTCGCCGCGCGAGATCGCGATGCTGATGCGCCAGGTGATGGACGGGGCGAATCCGGTACACCTCAGTTCACCTGAGGGTGGCAGCCTGACGACCACCATCTGGACCGTCGACAGCGCCTCGGGCCGCCTGGCGCTGCAGGTCGAGGCCCAGACGCCGCAGTTGCAGGGACTCATCGAATCCGACGAGGTCACCGCCGTGAGCTATCTCGACGCGGTGAAGCTGCAGTTCGACCTGAACCAGCTCATGCTGGTGCATGGCTCGCACAGCTGTGCGCTGCAAGCAGCCATGCCACGTGCCGTATACCGCTTCCAGCGGCGGCAGGCCTATCGCGTGCGTACGCTCGAGCGCCACTCACCCGTGGCCATGCTGCGCCACCCGGCGCTGCCCGACATCCAGCTCACGCTGCGGGTCATCGACGTCAGCATCGGCGGTTGCGCACTGCTCATGCCCGACGACATGCCGCCGCTCGAGCCCGGCCTCACGCTGCACGGCGTGCGCCTGGAACTCGATGCCGACACCCGCTTCGAAACGACCCTGCATGTGCACCACATCTCGGCCATACTGCCCAACGCCCATGGCGCACGCCTGGGCTGCGAGCTCGTCCGGCTGGACCCGGCCAGCGAGCGCGCGCTGCAGCGCTACATCGACCACACGCAGAAGCGGCGTCGAATGATGTCGCTGGGTTGAGTCGATAGCGGCGCGGCGCTACCCGCTGCCGCGGCGTTGCTCACACCTGCATGTTCATGATCTCGGAGTAGGCCTGCACCAGCCGGTTGCGCACCGACACGGCGGCCGTGAAGCCCAGGCGGGCCTTCTCCGACGCGATCATGGTTTCCTCGAGGCTCACCGAGGAGTTGCCGAGCTGGAACTCGCGCTGCAGCGCGCTGGCGTCGTTCTGCGCATTGCTCACCTCACGCAACGCCTGCGTCATGGCCGACTGGAAGCTGGCCGGCGCAGCCGCACCCGATGCCGCCGCGCTGCCGCGCGCCGCCGCGGCGCCAGCCAGTGGCGTGCCATCGGTGCGCAGACCGGCGCGCGCCACCGCCTGCGCGAAGTCAAAGGGCTTGAGCTTGAGATCCATGGCGGGCACCCCGGCGTCCGGCGGTTGTCGACAGCCCACACTGTAGGGAAGCCCCCTCGGCGTCGATGGCGGGAACTGAAGCCCGAAATGCAGGCTGTTCACCACATGGTTCGCGGCCCAGGTACCCAACAATCTGCGTCATTCCCCGTAGCGGCGGGCCCATGTGCGGCCAGCCCCGGACACCCAGCCCCGACCCATGGACGCGAACGTCACACCGATCACGCCGACCAACGCCGCGGCAGAACGCGCGGCCGCCGAGGCCGCCGGCGGGCCGCTCAGCCGCCTCGCGCTGATGCCGCTGCGAGCCCGCATGATGCTGGGCATGGGCATGGCCGGCCTGACGGCCGTGCTGGTGGGACTGCTGCTGTGGAACGGCAACGGCAACCTCGCGCCGCTGTACCCGAATCTCTCGGACAAGGACGCGGCCGCCGTGATGACGCAACTGGCCGCATTGAAAGTGCCCTACAAGGCCGCGGGCGACGGCACGATGCTGCTGGTACCGGCCGCACAGGTGCCGGAGTTGCGCCTGAAACTCGCGCAGGCCGGGCTGCCCAAGGGCACGACCGCCGGCTTCGAGCTGCTGGACAACGCCCGCTTCGGGCAGTCGCAACTGCAGGAACGCACCAACCTGCAGCGAGCGCTCGAAGGCGAGTTGGTGCGATCCATCGCGTCGATCGCCGCCGTGCAGTCGGCGCGCGTGCATCTGGCACTGCCGCAGCAGAACGGCTTCTTCCGCGAGCAGCAGAAGCCCAGCGCCTCGGTGCTCGTCACCTTGCACGCGGGCCGCACGCTCGAGCGTGCCCAGGTTGCCGGCATCGTGCACCTGGTTTCGTCCTCGGTGCCGGAGCTCGCCGTCAAGGCCGTCAGCGTGGTCGACCAAAGTGGCGCGCTGCTGTCGAGCCCGCCCGAAGCCGACCACCAGGGCCTGGACACGCAGCAGCTGCAGTACCTGCAGCAGGTGGAGTCCGGCCTGCACCAGCGCGTGGTCGCCATCCTGGAACCGGTCCTCGGGCGTGACAACCTGCGCGCGACGGTGACGGCAGAACTCGACTTCACGCAGCTGGAGTCGACCTCCGAGGCCTACAAGCCCAACCAGACCGGCGAGGCCACGGTGCGCAGCCAGCGCAGCAGCGAGGCCACCAATGCCACCACCAACGCCCCAGCGGGTGTTCCCGGTGCCGCCAGCAACCAGCCGGGCCAGCCCGCCACGGCTCCGCTGCAGGCCAACGGCGCCGCGCCGCTGCAGGCCGCCCAGCCCGGCGGCACCGGTGGCGGCGCGCGCAAGGAGAACACCGTCAACTACGAGGTCGACAAGACCGTGAGCATGCGCCGCCAGGCGATGGGCACGGTCAAGCGGCTGAACGCGGCGGTACTGGTGAACCACCGCAGCACCACCGATGCCAAGGGCAAGATCACGACCACGCCGCTGTCTGCCGAAGAGCTCGACAAGCTGACGGCCCTGGTACAGGAGAGCATCGGCTACAGCAAGGACCGCGGTGACTCGGTGCGCGTGGTGAACATCCCGTTCCGCGTCGAGGCACCGGCCAAGCCCGAGGATGTGCCGCTGTGGCAGCAACCCTGGGTGACCGACCTGGTGCGTGCCGGCGCCGTGCCCGTCGGAGCCACTCTCGTGGCGCTGATGCTCGTGTTCGGCGCCATCCGTCCGGCACTCAAGCGCATCCAGCCACCGCCCGCGCAGCCGAAGCTCGATGCGGTGGTCGGCGATACCGAGAAGCTGCCTGCGCCCGTCGAGGTGCTGCCCACCGTGCCCGTCGAGCCCGCCAAGGCCCAGCAGCAGCTCGAGGGAGCACGCGGCCTGGCACGCCAGAACCCGGCCGCGGTGGCCAACATCGTGCGCGGCTGGGTCTCCGGCGAAGTGGCCTGAGGTTGGAGTAAACCGAGATGGACGACCAGGGTCTCGAGAACGCGGCCATCTTGCTGATGTCGCTGGGCGAAGAAGAAGCCAGCGAGGTCTTCAAGCACCTGTCGCCCAAGGAAGTGCAGCGCCTGGGCGAGACCATCGCGAAGCTCAAGGTCGTCTCCAAGGACAAGCTCGAAGGCGTTCTGGACAAGTTCTCCGACATGGCCTCGCAGCAGCACATGCTGGTGGCCGATACCGACGAGTACGTCAAGGCGGTGTTGAAGAAGGCTCTGGGCGACGACAAGGCCAACCTGCTGATCGACCGCATCCTGCAGGGCAGCGACATCACCGGCATCGAAAGCCTGAAGTGGATGGATGCCGGCAGCGTGGCCGAGCTGCTGCGCAACGAGCACCCGCAGATCGTCGCGGCCATCCTGGTGCACCTGGACTTCGACCAGAGCAGCGCCATCATCAAGGCCTTCAGCGAGCGTCAGCGCAACGAAGTGATGGTGCGCATCGCAACGCTCGATGGCATCCAGCCATCGGCATTGAAGGATCTGAACGAGGTGATGAGCAAGGTGCTCGCCGGTGGCGACAAGCTGAAGAAGGCGTCGTTGGGCGGCGTCAAGACCGCGGCGGAGATCATCAACTTGCTGGGCGGCTCGGTCGAGACCGCAGTGCTCGACTTCATCCGCGAGGCCGACAACGACCTGGCCCAGCGCATCATGGACAACATGTTCACCTTCGACGACCTGAACAAGCTCGACGACAAGGGCATCCAGGCGTTGCTCAAGGAGGTGCAAAGCGAGTCGCTGGTCATTGCGCTCAAGGGCGCTACGCCCGAACTGCGCGAAAAGGTGTTCCGCAACATGTCCACCCGCGCAGCCGAGACGCTGCGCGAAGACCTGGAGTCGCGCGGCCCGGTGCGCGTGTCCGAGGTCGAGGCCGAGCAGAAGGAAATGCTCAAGACCGTGCGCCGCCTGGTCGACGAAGGACAGATCGTGATCGCCAGCGGAGGCGCCGATGAGTTCGTCTAAGCCGACGGGCCCGCGGCAGGTGCCGCCACCGCCGAACTCGCGCGCCGGCAACTCGTATACGCGCTTCATACCGCGCGAGGAACTGCAAGGCTTCGCGAGCTGGACGCCCACCACGTTCGGCGAGGGCGTCGACGCCAATGCAGTGCCACCGGGCATAACCCGGCCGCAACCCGAGGCACCGACCGAGCCGCCGCCCGATCAGGTGCAGGCACTTGTGGCCGCCGCCCGGCAGGAAGGCTACCGCGACGGCTATCGCGACGGGTTGGTGGCGCTGGAGAGCTTCAAGCAAAGCTTCGCGCAGCAGATGGCGGCCCAGGTCGGTCAGGTCGTGCAAGGGTTCGACCGCGAGATGGGCGCCCTGGAGCAGCACATGGCCGCCAGCGTGGCACGCATCGCCACGCAACTGGCCCGGCAGATCGTGCGCAGCGAACTGGCCACCCGTGCCGAACTGGTGGTGCAGGTTGCACATGACGCGATCAACGCCGTGCTGATGAGCGCAAAGCAGATCACCGTGTACGTTCATCCGGACGACCAGCCGATGATCGCCCAGGGCGCCGGCGAGCTGCTGGCCGCACGGGGTGCGCGTCTGGTGGGCCAGCCCACCATCGCACGCGGTGGCTGCCTGATCGAGAGCGACGCCGGTACCGTCGACGCGCGCATCGAGAGCCGCTGGTTGCAGGCCGTGCAGGCGCTGGGCACCGACGTGGACTGGCCGCTGGCCGACGGCGCGGCTGAGGCTTGAACGGCAATCGCAAACCGCAACCCCATAACTTGAATTCGTCTCGTCTCTCGCACCGAAGGTGAGCTGCAAGAGAATCACACCTTCGAAGTCACGTTGAGGGGGGATGAGATGTCGGACGCTCGCGAGCCAGCACTTTCGATCGTTGTCGAGCGCAATGCAGGTCGGCTGACGCTTTCGGAAGCCGCCTCGGATGGCCGACGCCTGCTCTTGTCCGCGAATATCGTCCCCGGTTGTGGGGACTCCGGCACGCCTGAAGGCACCTACGTCGGCGGTACCTGGATCAAGGACAAGACCAATCCCGCGCATGGACCAGTGCCCTGGAGCACGGAACCCTGGCGCAATCCATACGGCCCATACTTCCTGCCGCTCAACGACGCTCGAACGGGTCGTTACACGACATACGGCATTCACGGCACGCGAGGCCCGTTGGCTGGCAACTTCGAGAAGCCTCCCGTTCCGCAGCGACTACTGGCAGCGGTACTCGGTGACAACGAAGCGCGTTACCTTTACTGTTCACACGGGTGCGTTCGGCTGTCGAACCAGAACATTGTGAAGCTGTTCGAGATCACGACGCAACCGCGCCTGGCCAGAACACGGATCACGATCACGATCAAATGAACCCGATTGCAAAGCGCCGCGTTTTCGGTGCGCTCACCGCGCTGACCCTTGGCACCGCGGCACTCTTGACAGGGCGTTGGCTGGCCAGACTCGAGGCCGACCTCGAGCGCGAGGGGAGCTATCCCTGGGGGCTGCATCGAATGATCGCTGGCGCACGTCTGGACTGCGAGTCATTTGGCCGCAGCGGGGCACACGGCGGCTATCACGTGCAGATGGCCGCAGGTGGCGAAGTCATCTTCATCGCAAGCTACGATCGTGCGCGATCGCTTGTCACTGTTCACGCCATCAACGCCGCAGGCGCGCACGCGTCCGACACCGTCGGGATGACCTGTCCGTAGTCACGGCATTCCCCGCCATCTCGGCAGCGCGCGATCGCCCCTTGTAGCCGGGAGTCGAGCGGTTTTTGGCGCTCTATTCCCGCGGACGCCTGCCGCCATCCGGGTCAACATCGGTTGACGCCTGTGCCCCGATCCGGGGTGACTGCCCGCCGAGAACTTGACCCATGTCCGCTTACAGCCTGGAAGAAGTCGCCGCCGTCGACATCGACACCGCCGTCTCGGCGCGCACCCAGCGCTGGATGCACTACCTGCGCGACCTGGAGCAGTACGCATCGTTGCGCACCCCGCTGCAAAACCAGGGCACTCTGGTGCGGGTGACCGGCCTGGTGCTCGAGGCCGCCGGCGTGCGCGCACCGGTGGGTTCGGTGTGCGAGGTGCATGGCGAGGCCCGCGAACCGGTGTTGGCCGAGGTCGTCGGATTCAACGGTGACCGCGCCTTCCTGATGCCCACGGGCGAGGTGCATGGCCTGACCAGCGGCGCGCGGGTGAGCCCGCGCGCCGTGCCGCATGCGCCGCCGCTGCTGGGCCGCGACAACCAGCTCTGGCGGCGTACCGAGGACCGCGGTCTGCACCTGCCCATGGGCGACGGCCTGCTCGGCCGCGTGGTCGATGCGCAGGGCCAGCCGATGGACCGCAAGGGACCACTGGTGCATGTGCGCAATGAGCCGATGGCTCGCCGCCCGATCAACGCGATGGACCGCGACCCCGTGCGCAATCCGCTGGACACCGGCGTGCGCGCGATCAATGCCATGCTCACCATCGGCCGCGGCCAGCGCATCGGCTTGTTCGCGGGCACCGGCGTGGGCAAGTCGGTGCTGCTGGGCATGATGGCGCGCTACACCGCGGCCGACGTGATCGTGGTGGGCCTGATCGGCGAACGCGGCCGCGAGGTGAAGGAGTTCATCGAGGATATCCTCGGCGACGATGGACTGGCGCGCAGCGTGGTGGTGGCCGCGCCGGCCGACGCCCCACCGCTGGTGCGCATGCAGGGTGCCACCTATGCCACGGCCATCGCCGAGCACTTCCGCGACGAGGGCCGCCATGTGCTGCTGCTGATGGACAGCCTCACCCGCTTTGCCATGGCGCAGCGCGAGATTGCGCTGGCCATCGGCGAGCCCCCCGCCACCAAGGGCTACCCACCGTCGTGCTTCGCCAAGCTGCCCCAGCTGGTGGAGCGCTCGGGCAACGGGCTCAACGGCATCGGCTCGATCACCGCCATCTACACCGTGCTCAGCGAGGGCGACGACCAGCAGGATCCGATCGCCGATGCGGCACGCGGCATCCTCGATGGCCACATCGTGCTGTCGCGCGAACTCGCCGAGAGCGGCCACTTCCCGGCCATCGACGTGGAGCGATCGATCTCGCGTGTGATGACCAGCGTGGCCCCACGGGAGCAGCTCGAGGCGGCCCGGCGCGTGCGCGGCCTGCTGTCTCGCCTGACCAAGGCGCGCGACCTGATCCAGCTGGGCGCCTACCAGCCCGGAGCAGACCCCGAGCTGGACGTGGCGGTGCGCCTGCAACCGCAGTTGCTGGCACTGCTCCAGCAGGACATGCACGACCGCGCGCCGATGGAGCCCAGCCGCCACCAGCTGTGCCGACTCGTGGGCGCGTGACCCGACGACACCCGCGCCCGCTACCGAGAGCGAACCCACCCCCCCTCTGAACCGGATCCGACATGCAATCCCTGGCCACCCTGCAGACCCTGCTCCAGCAAGCCGAAGCCGAGCGCGATGCCGCCCAGGCGCTGCTGGCCCAGCTCGAACGCGCACGTGCCCAAGCCGAAGCCCAGGCCGAGCAACTCACCCAGTACCGTGAGCAATACCAGCAGCGCTGGTCGGCGCAGTTCCGCCGCTCGGGCGCGATCGAGCTGCTGCAGTGCTACCAGGGCTTCTCGGGCCGGCTCGACCAGGCGTGCAGCATGCAGGGGCAGGCGGCCGACCAGGCGCTGGTCCGGGTCGACCAGGCGCGCGCCGAGCTCATTGCCCGCGAACAGCGGGTGGCCGCGGTGCGCAAGTTGATCGAACGCAGGCAGACCGAACAGCATCGCCGTGCCGAGCGACGCGAGCAGGTCGCCAGCGACGAGGCCGCCGCGCGCAGCTTCAGCGCGTCGCGACCGAGCGCGCTGCTGATCTGAGGCGCAACGGCGACGCCACCACCCGCCCTGCCACGAAGACGACCACACGGGAGGCGCCATGGCCCTGTTGACTCTGCTCCAACCCACACCAGCGAAGCCCGCATCCGGAGCGAAGGCCGGAGGAGCGCGTCCAGAGGACGATGCGGGATCGCTACCCTTCTCACAAGCGCTCGAGCACAGCCGCACCGACGCCGACCCCAGCGGCCCCCCACCCGCCGTCGCGCAGGGCGGGCCCAGCGCTGCGGTGCGCGCGGCACGTGCAGCGCGGGCACCTGGCGTGCCGGCAACGCCGACACAGCCGGGTCAGCGGCGCGACCGACCGGGGCCGTCCGACGTTCGGCAACGCGTCGCCGTCGGCGAGCCTGCCGATGGCTGCGAGCCGATGGACCCGCGGCGCAGCCGCGGTTCGGCCGCGCAGGACAACTGGAGCGCGGACCCGATGGCCGCGCAAGCTCTGGTCGCGCAACTGACTTTGCAGACGCAAACCGATGCGGGGGCCGCGCCGGTCGCGCCGGTCGCGCCGCTCGCACCGGCGCCCACCGCGGCCGCCGATGCGGCTACAGCTTCCGCAGCCGGCTCCGGCCGTTCCGGTGCCCCGGTCTCCACTGCAAGCGAGGCGGTGCCCACGGCCGCTCCACCGTCGGCCGTTCCACAAGACCTGACCCAGCCGCTGTCTGTACCTGCTGCGGCTGCCGCGCCTGTGCTGTCCACGGGGCTGGCATCGGTGGTGCCGACTCCGACCGCCCCGCCCCCGGCAGCGCAGACACGCCTGAGCGCACCGGCGTTCCCGCGGCAGTCGGCAGAACCCGTGCCGCTGCCTGCCCAGGCGCCCGAACCGGACGAGAGCGCAACCGCCACGACCGGCATCGATCGCGACTGCGCGATGCCTGGGCTCGCGCGGCCAGGCGCGGATTCAATCTCGGAGGGCCTGCCGCAAGCCAGTGGCATGACCCCGGCCAGCCAGGGCCCCGGGACAGCGCCGACTCCGCCCGACGCCGCCATGGCGGCACCGCGAGCCGATGCGATGAACGCGCAAGCAACGGGTCTGCCTGGCCCGACCACGCTGCTGCCGGGCACGGGCTCGGCAGCGACTTCGGCCACAGGTCCTGCGCGTGCCGGCATGGGTCGCAGCGAGCGCGACGGGACGCGCGCGTCGGGTTCGGGTGTGGCGCGCGACTCGACGACGTCACGCATGCGCGCGTCGGAAGCCAACAGTGAACCCGCTGCGGTGGCGCCTGTTGCGGCAAGTACGCTCCTGCGTGTCGCGATGGAACGCCTGCAGCCCGACGCAAGCCCCGTCCTGGCAGCACCGGTCGAAGCGGGCCCCGGACCGGCAACCAGTTCCTCGGCATCCCCGACACCCATCGCCACGGCCGGCCTGCCCCACCTGGGACAACCCGGGTCGGTCGCCATGCCATCGACTCGGCCTGCCGAAGCGGCACAGCTGACGCTGCCGATGACGCTCGACAGTCCGACGTTCGCCCCGGCCCTGGGGGCGCAGGTCACGCTGCTGGTGCGTGCGGGTGTCGAGCAGGCCCGCATTGAGCTGAATCCGGCCGAAATGGGCCCGGTGGCGGTACAGATCGCGCTGGACGGCGGCAGCGCGCGCGTCGACTTCCATGCCGAAGTGGCCGCCACGCGTCAGGCGATCGAGGCGTCGCTGCCCTCACTGGCCAGCGCACTGCATGACGCCGGCCTCACGTTGACTGGCGGAGGTGTGTTCCAGCAGCCGCAGCGGCAAGCGCCGGACGCACAAGCCCCTGCCAACGCCGCCGCGGGCGGTCGCGAGTCGGCCGCCGGCGAGACCATGCCCGTTCAGGCCGCCGTTCGTCCACTGCCTCGGCGAGGCCTGATCGACCTGGTGGCATAAGGCGAGAGGTCGCCAGTGAGCGCGCCGGGCCGCTCGCAAGCGCGAATCCGGCAGCCCGCGGGGCGGAGGGCCGTCCGGCGAACCGCCGGCGTCGTGCCCAAGGGGCAATACACCGACGTTTGCCCCGCTATTCCCGCCATCGCACGCAGGCCGACTCCGAATAATCGACACCAGGCCCTGAACCGTCGATGCGGTGGTTCAGGGCGGGTTTCGAACCCGGAGATGCCATGTCCACCGCCACTGCCGAAGCCGTCGCCCCGCCGCCACCCAAGTTCGGCGGCAAGAAGAAGCTCATCATCATCATCGCCGCCGCACTGCTGGTGGTGATTGCAGGTGGTGGCGCCGCGTTCTTCCTGATCAAGAAGAAGGCCAAGGCGGCCGACGAGGAAGGTGATGAGCCGGTGGCCGAGGCCCAGGCGGACAAAGCCGAGCCCGCCCACAAGGACGACAAGAAGCACACACCGATATTCGTGCCGCTCGACCCGTTCACGGTGAACCTGGCCGACCGCGATGCCGAGCGCTATGCGCAGATCGGTGTCACGCTCGAGATCGACGATCCCAAGGTGGGTGAGGAGCTCAAGACCTACATGCCCGCCATACGCAACAACATCCTGATGCTGCTGGCGCACAAGACGGCCGGCGAGTTGCTCACGCGTGAGGGCAAGCTCAAGCTGATGCGCGAGATCCGTCGCGAGACCATGACGCCGCTGGGATTCGACCTCGATGTCGAGGCCGACGATGGCTCACATGGCGGCGCAGCGAAGAAGAGAAAGAAGGCGCCGGTGGTGTACCCGGTGAAGGCCGTGCACTTCTCCAACATCATCATCCAGTGATGGCTCACCTGCCCAACGCCCGCAGCGTCGCCCACCCCTGGGGACGCCACCAGCGGAACGGCAAAGCCGGCTCGAAGGCGGCCGGTCGGGAAGTCACGCGTCATCAACGGTCCGAGCCATGAACCAGCAGATCCTGTCGCAGGACGAAGTCGATGCACTGCTGCAGGGCATCACCGGCGAGAGCCAGAAGCTCGAGCAGGAGGACATCCCGCAAGGGGGCATTCGCGACTACGACCTGGCCAGCCAGGAGCGCATCGTCCGTGGGCGCATGCCCACGATGGAGATCATCAACGAGCGGTTCGCGCGCAACATCCGCATCGGTCTGTTCAACCTGATCCGCAAGAGCCCCGAAGTCGCCATCGGTGGCATCAAGGTGCAGAAGTACAGCGCCTTCCTGCGTGAGATCGTGGTGCCGACGAACTTCAACATTGTCAGCGTGCGGCCGCTGCGCGGCTCGGGCCTGATCGTGTGCGACCCGACGCTGGTGTTCGCGGTGATCGATGCGCTGTTCGGCGGCGCCGGCAAGTTCCACACCCGCATCGAAGGCCGCGACTTCTCGCCCACCGAGCAACGGGTGATCCTGCGCCTGGTCGAGTGCATCATGGCCGAGTACAAGAAGGCCTGGACCGGCATCTATCCGGTCGAGATGGAGTACCAGCGCTCGGAGATGCAACCGCAGTTCGCGAACATCGCCACGCCGTCCGAGATCGTGGTGGCAACCTCGTTCACGCTGGAAATCGGCGAGACCAGCGGTACGGTGCACTTCTGCATCCCCTACTCCACGCTGGAGCCCATCCGCGACGTGCTCTACAGCACGATGCAGGGCGATTCCAACGAGCCCGACCGCCGCTGGGTCAAGCTGCTCAAGCAGCAGATCCAGTCCGCTGACGTGAAGCTGGTGGCCGAGCTGGCCCATGCCGGCGCCACGGTGGAGCAGTTGCTGGCCTTCAAGCCGGGTGACTTCATCGAGCTCGACCTGGACCCCATGATCAAGGCCAAGATCGACGGGGTGCCCGTGTTCGACTGCCACTACGGCACCTCAAACGGCCGCTACGCCATCAAGATAGACCGCATGCTGACCAGCGCCCCCGCAGGCTGGTTGGGAGACGACCATGAACGCTGAACCAGTCAACACCGGTGAAATGTCCGAAGAAGACCGCATGGCCGCCGAATGGGCCGCAGCCCTGGCCGAGTCCAAGCCCAGCGGCGGCACGGCAGTGGCCGACGCCGTGGAGTCGGTGTCGTCGGCGGCGTTTGCCAACTTCGCGCCCACCGGTGCGGGCAGCGCACAGGCCAACGATCTGAACATGATCCTGGACATCCCGGTGCAGCTGACCGTGGAGCTGGGACGCACCAAGATCCCGATCAAGCACATCCTGCAGCTCGCGCAGGGCTCGGTGGTGGAACTCGAGACGCTCGCAGGCGAACCCATGGACGTGCTGGTCAACGGCTATCTCATTGCCCAGGGTGAGGTGGTGGTGGTGAACGACAAGTTCGGCATCCGCCTGACCGACATCGTCACACCCAGCGAGCGCATGCGCCGGCTGAGCCGCGGCTGATGCGAGAAACCCACTGTTCCTGGCACAACCCATGAACTCGCTGCTCGGACCGATCACCGCCTTCGTTGCGGTGATTGCGCTGATCCCGCTGGCCCTGTGGTTGCTGCGCCGCACGCCACTGGGCGCCGCGGCCAGCCAGGGACCCATGCGCGTGGTCGCCGTGCTGCCGCTGGCGCCCAATCAGCGCCTGCTCACGGTGGAAGTGGGCCAGGGAGACGAGCGCCGCTGGCTGGTGCTGGGCGTCACGCCCGGCGGTATCAGCAATCTGCACACGTTGTCGCCGCAGGCCGAGGCCCCCGCCGCCCAGCAGGTGCCGTTTGCCTCGCTGCTCGCGCGCCAGCGCCGCGCTGCCACAGGTCCCACCGATTCGGGGGATGCCGGTGGCCGCTGATCGCACGCGTTTCTGGGGTTCGTGGGCCCGATGCGGCGCGCTCGTGGCCTTGTCGGCGATATCGGCATGGACGGGCGAGGCTTTAGCGCAGGCTGCAGCCGGACCGAACCTGCCACTGGTGGTGGGCCAGGGCGCTGGCGGCACCAGCTACTCGGTGCCGATCCAGACGCTGCTGTTCTTCACAGCGCTTTCGTTCCTGCCCGCACTGCTGCTGATGATGACTGGCTTCACCCGCATCGTCATCGTGCTGTCGCTGCTGCGCCAGGCGCTGGGTACCCAATCCGCACCGCCGAACCAGGTCATCATCGGCTTGAGCCTGTTCCTCACGTTCTTCGTGATGTCGCCAACCATCGACCAGGTCTACGAACAGGCGTGGCAACCCTACTCTGCACAGCAGATTCCCTTCGACGAAGCCCTGCGGCGCGGCGAGAAGCCGATGCGCGCATTCATGCTCAAGCAGACCCGGCAGAGCGACATGGCGCTGTTCGCCCGTCTGGCCAAGGTGGAGGCCGGGACCCGCAGCGAGGACATGCCGTTCAAGGTGATCGTCCCGGCCTTCATCACCAGCGAGCTGAAAAGCGCCTTCCAGATCGGCTTTCTCATCTTCATCCCGTTCCTGATCATCGACATGATCGTGGCCAGCGTCTTGATGAGCCTGGGCATGATGATGTTGAGCCCTGTGCTCGTGGCGCTGCCGTTCAAGCTCATGTTGTTCGTGCTGGCCGATGGCTGGAACCTCTTGCTGGGTTCGCTGGCCGCATCGTTTGGCTGAGGCCCCGCACCCGCACGGGCCACCGATACCGAAAAGTCACCTCATGGATCCGCAACACGTTTTCACCGTCGGCCAGAAGGGCCTGTACATGCTGCTGATGGTGTCGGCGCCGCTGCTGGTGGCCGTGCTGGTGGTGGGCCTGGTGGTCAGCATCTTCCAGGCGGCCACCCAGATCAACGAGGCCACCCTGAGCTTCGTGCCCAAGGTACTCGCAGCGGTGGCCGTGCTGGCGGTGGCAGGCCCCTGGATGATGACCATGCTGGTCGACTACATCCAGCAGACGCTGCAGTCCATCCCGTCTGCGGTGGGCTGAATCGACGCAACGATTGTGCTCACCTTCACCGAAGCCCAGTTGATGGGCTGGCTCAGTCCGCTGCTGTGGCCGTTCCTGCGGGCACTGGCGTTGTTGTCGAGCCTGCCGGTGTTCAGCCAACGTGCCGTACCCATGCGGGTGAAGATCGGTCTGGCACTGTTTCTGGCGGTGGCAGCCCAGGCGTCGATGCCATCGATGCCGGTGGTGGCGCTGGACACGCCGCAGGCGGTGTTGCTCGTGGTGCAGCAGGTGCTGATCGGTGTGACGATGGGCTTTGCCGTGCGGCTGATCTTCGCAGCACTCGAGTTGGCTGGCGAAGTGATCGGCCTGCAGATGGGTTTGAACTTCGCCGGGTTCTTCGATCCGGCCACTGCCAGCCAAGGCACCGCCTCAGGCCGATTCTTCGGCACCATGGTCGCCTTCCTGTTCGTCATCGTCAACGGGCATCTGGCGCTGCTGGCCGCGCTGGTGGGCAGCTTCAACGTGTTTCCCGCTGGTCCCGAGCCGTTTGCGTTCCTGCACCAGGCCCGGCCCCACGTCTGGGGCGCCGAGGTCTTTGCGCTGGGCCTGTGGATTGCCCTGCCGCTGGTGGGCATGCTGCTGTTCGTGAACCTGGTGCTGGGCGTGATCTCGCGCGTCGCGCCGCAGATCAACATCTTCGCCATCGGGTTCCCGGTCACCCTGTCGGTCGGCCTGGTCGGCATGCTGCTGACGCTGCCCATGCTCGAGCAGCCGTTCAGCGCAGCCCTGGAGCGCGTGCTGGCGCGCTTCGGCTGACCTGGCGCGCTCTGCACACTGCGGGGCACGTGACATGCGCCTGCGGCGCGGCACCTTGCCGGCGCCGGCCGATCGGAGCAGACTTCAGGCGATCGGCAGCAGGCCGATATAGCAGGCACGGCCAACAGGGATCGGACGTCACCCACACCCGAATGGCTGGTTCGTCCGTCACCCCAATGTCACAGCCATGGCCGCCATCGACCGCTTCTTTGCCAGCGCACACAGCCTACCCGCACTGCCGGAAGTTGCGCTGAAGCTGTTCGACACCTTCGGCCGCGAACAGACCACGCTGGGCGAAGTGGCCGACCTGATCAGCAAGGACACGGCCTTGTCGATGCGCGTGCTGCGCATGGCCAACTCGGCGCGCTACGGCATGCGCCGGCAGGTCGGGCACCTGCAGGATGCCGCGGCATTGCTGGGGCTCGACGCGCTGCGCGGCCTGGCACTCACCGCCTGCCTGGCCGACGCCTTCCCGCGCCCGGCCGGCTTCGACCGGCGCCGCTTCTGGGCGCAGAACCTGGCCACCGCCGGTTACGCGCGGGTGTTGGCCCGCATGGTGCACCGCGAAGCCGGGCTCGATGAGATGGCGGGCCTGCTGCTGCGTTCAGGTCAGTTGCTGATGCTCATCGCCGAGCCGGGCCAGGTGGCGCTGGTGGAATCGATGGCGGGTGCGCCGGACAGTGTGTTCGACGTCGAGCGGCGACAGTTCGGCTGCACGCACGCCGAGGTGTCGGCTGAACTTGCGGCACGCTGGCACCTGCCGATCGCACTTGTCGATGCGCTTTACACCGCTGGCCACCCCATGGCCGCGCAGCCGTTCTCGGTATCCGGCGCCATCGTCCGACTGGCCAGCACGATGGCCGACGCCGGCGAAGATGCTCTGGACCGCTGCGAGACGGTGCGCCTGACCCACGCACCGTTGCTCGCCCGATTGGGCACGACCGTCGAGGCACTGGCCGCCTGGCTGCCGGACCACGCCACCGTGGTGGTCGGCTCGGCCGAGTTCGCGGCCTGAGGCGATCCGCCCGGGTCGCATCCAGCGTCGCGCTAGCGCTGGCACACGCCGTCTAGGAGCCTGTCGGGCTCCTAGGGTGTTAAAGACATGGGCTGTCGGCCCGCTTTACACAACCCGGCGTTCGCTTTTATCAATCCCCTGACGACGTCAATGTTTTCAAGCACTTAGCCGTGCTGGCGCGGCTTATGCATGCGGATCACCAAAGCCAGCCGCGGCGCCGTGCCGCCCGCGGGCTTGCTCTGGATCGGTGATCACGCGAGGAGCCGCTGATGAACATTCGTCAAGTCCTGAGGTCCACAGTGCAAACCGTCGCGGTGCTGGCGGCAGCATCGATGACCGTTGCCGCATGGGCAGCCCAGCCATGGGTCTCAATCCCTTCGGCGGTTTCCGGCGGCAGGCTCACCATCACCGCTGGCGGGCTCACCCCCGGTCAAGACGTGACCGTGAGTGTCAAGGACGCGCACGGGCAGACACAGATCCAGACCTTCCTGGCCGACGGCAACGGCGCCCTCAATGCCAGCATGAACCTGGCGACGTCTGGCCGGCACCGCGCCAGTGTCGTCACAGGCCGAGGCCGCACGCTTGCGCGCGGCGACGTACTGAACCTGCAATAGCCATCCGAGGCCGCGCCATGAGATGGCCTTGCTGGGCCTGGGTTGCAGGGTTGGCGGCGTCGGTGCTGCCGCTCGGCGGACTGGCTGCGCCTGAGACCGACGGCCTCATTGTGTTCGTCTCGACGGCAGGCGGCGACGCGCAGATCTACTCGGTAAGGCCCGACGGGTCCGGCCTCAAGGCCCTGACGACCGGCCCGGGCGAGAACACGCAGCCCGCCTGGTCGCCCGATGGCCGGCGCATCGCCTTCACCTCCATGCGCGATGGCAACATGGAGATCTACGTCATGGATGCCGACGGCGGCCATCTGCGGCGGCTGACCGACCATCCCTTGCCCGACAACGCACCCGAGTGGTCGCCCGATGGGCGCACGATCGCGTTTCGCTCCTACCGGGATCGACATGCCAATGTGTGCCTGGTCGATGTCGATTCCGGCGGCCTCCAACGCCTGACCGACACGCCCATCGACAAGGGCCCGCCCCATTGGGCGCCCGACGGGCAGCGGGTGGCTCATACCGAGATCGGCATGCTTTCCAGCAGCCACGTGATGGTGGTTGCACTGCAGGATCGGCAGCGGCGCGATCTCACTTCCAAGGCAGCCAGCAAGACCAAGAACGTGCAAATCCGGTGGTCGCCCGATGGTCAGCGCCTGGCTTATGCGGCGATCGGCAGCAAGGGCGGCGAGATCCATGTGGTGGACATCGCCGCCGATCGCACCGACCGACTCACCCAGGACACGTTCGACGACAGCGCACCCACCTGGTCGCCCGACGGCGCTCGCATCGCGTTCGTATCCAACCGTGAGGGGCCACGGATCGGCCGCGCCTCAGGCGAAATCTATGTCATGAACGCCGATGGCAGCCAGGCGCTGAACGTCACGCAGCACCCAGCACACGACGACAGCCCGGCCTGGTCGGCCGACGGACGCTCGTTGTATTTCATGAGCCTGCGCGATGGGGTGTCGAGGCTGTATGTGCAGCGCGTCGGTGATTCGGCGCCGAAGCCGATCACGTCCCTTCAGGGTCATGTCTTGATGTACGCCGTACGCCCACCTGCAGCGGCAACGGCCAGCGCTGACGCGGGTACGCAGGTCACGAGCGGCACGATCCCGACCAACGGAACCAACACCTTGTGGAGGTGATGATGAAGACTCGTCTCGAACGGCTGAACACGGCGCTGAGGCTGCCCCGACTCCCGGTGGCCGCTGCCGCCATGCTGGTTTCGGCGGCATCGATGGCCGCATCGGTCACCTACACGCTGAACGCGCAATTCGACCTGGGCGTGCTGCAAAACGTCAATCACAGCATTGCCGACCAGCTCCAGCTCAACAAGTCGGGCGTGGGTTTCCCGGTGTTGTGGATCGCCAATGCTGGCGAAGACACCCTGTCGAAGTTCGACACCACGCAGGTCGGCCCGTCGCCGGGACGCGAGGTGGGTCGCTACCACACGTGGTTCAGCGAAGGCGTGAACAGCTATGGCGATCACGGCGCCTGGAGCGGACCGGCTCCGTCGCGCACCGCGGTCGACGTTGACGGGAACGCCTACGTGCTCAACCGCCACTTCGACGGGCGCCCGGCGCTGCTGATCAAAATTCTGTCCAACAGCTACATCGACCGCAACGGCAACGGCGTGGAAGACACCTCGGTCGATGCCAATAGCAACGGCGTCATCGAAGCCGGCGAGATGAAGCCGCTGGTCGACACCAATGCCAACGGTATCATCGATCCGGGCGAAATCCAGGATGAGCGCATTGCCTGGATCGTGAGGGTGCCCGATGGCACGCCGGCATTCCCGCTCGAGTCGGGCAACCTGGGGCGCGCCCTGTGCATCGGGACCGATGGCAACCTCTGGGTCGGCCTCTACTACAGCCAGCGCTACTACAAGGTCAATGCCGCGACCGGCGCCACATTGGCTGGCCCCATTTCCACAGCGCCAACGGCAGGCAATCCCAATGCGGGTTCCTGGTCGCCTTATGGATGCCTGATCGACCGCAATGGCGTGCTGTGGAGCGCATCTCTGGGCAGCGTCCTGGGCAAGATCGAGAACACGGCGAGCAACGTCGGCCCGTGGCCGGTATCCTCATTCGCGGGTTACGGCAACTACGGCATTGCGCTGGGGCGCGACGCCGGCGATGGCCACACGCTGGTCTACCTGGGCGGTGCGGGTGACAGTTTCACCAAGTTCGATTCGGCTACCAACACGTTCAGTTCACCGGCCGCGATTTACTACTCATCGCTGGGCGTGAACACCGACGGTGACGGCAACATCCTGGTCAGCAAGTCCAGCGGTGGGGTTGCCAAGTTCACGCCGGCCGGTGCCGTGGTCTGGGACAAGCCCGCGCAGGCCGGCACCGACGGCGATAGCCGCGGCATCATGCCCGACAGCGTCAGCGACGTCTGGCAGACCCACCTGGGTACCAGCAAGATCTCGAAGTTCAAGAAGAGCGATGGCACAGCGCTGGGCGTGCTGCCGTCGGGCCTCTACCCATACACCTACTCCGATGCATCAGGCTTCGCGGCCGCGAACATCACGGTGAGTACCGGCACATGGTCAGTGGTGCAAGACGGTGGCGCTCCCGGCACCGCCTGGGGCAAGGTGTCGTGGTCCGCTACCGTGCCACCGGGTGGCGGGGTGACGGCCCGCGTGCGCTCGGCCGACACCACCGGCGGTCTGCTCGGTGCGCCCTGGCTGCCGGTCACCAACGGCGCCTCGTTCGCGCAGACCGGCCGCTACATCGAGGCCGAGGTGCGCCTGAACGCCAATACGGCCGGTGACTCCCCGATCGTCTACGACGTCACGATCGCCACCGCTGCCACTGCGGTGTGCGATGTCAACACCGACGGCGCCATCAACCAGCTCGACCTCAAGGCCATCAGCGCTGCGCGGGGCCAGATCGCCGCGCCGGGTGATCCGCGCGACAGCGACTTCGACGGCAAGATCACGCCCAATGACGTGAAGGTCTGCATCCCGAAGTGCACGTTGGCCAACTGCGCGGTGAACTGACGCGCGGCAGACAGACGATCACCCGGTCCCTGAACCCATAGACGATCGACGCAAGGAGTTTCGACATGAGTACCCTGCTGAAGAAGGCGCTTGGTGGCCTCGCACTGTCGGTCGCATTGGCCGGCGGCGCGCTGGCCGATCCGGTCACGCTGGGTGACCTCGCCGGCGGTGCCACGATTCGCGCCGGCGACAAACTGTTCGACCAATGGAGCTACAGCTTCGTTTCCTCGGACGGCCGCACCTTCAACCCGCTGAATGTGACGGTGGACCCGCTGCACGATGGCGGCCTCGATCCTGGTCCGGGCCTGGACTTCAGCGTGCTCGGCGGTGCCTTGAGCGTGACCGGCGACGGGGTCTATGCATTCGTCGATCTGTCGATCTCGTTCCACGTCACGGTGATGGATCCGGCGCTTTGGGTGAAGGACAACCTGCTCTCCATCACCGACGCCGGCATGGGCCGGGCCGTCGATGGCTCGAACGACCTGGGCATGTACATCCGCGAGACCGTCGGCACCGCGCCAGGCCTGGACGACCTGGGTGCGAAATGGGTGGAGTGGAGCGTCCTGGACGACAGTGACTTCATGCGGCTGGACGATACGGCAGAGTTCGCGCCTCAGCGCGACATCTGGATCACCAAGAACATCTTGGTCTGGGCCGTCGATCCCACCGACAGTGCAAATCTGGCCGGCTTCCTGCAGCGCTACTCCCAAACCCGCGATGTGCCCGAGCCCGACGCGCTTGCGCTGCTGGCACTGGCCCTGGCCTCACTGGCACTGACCCGGCGCCGCAGGCGCTGAGCGAGAAGCCCTCCCCCTGGGCATCCGGCCCAGGTGACCGCGCCCATCACGGTTGGTCATCGAGGCACCCCATCAACGGCGGCACCGCAGACACGCGGTGTCGCCTTTCCGTCTGTGGCGGCCCTACTGCCCCACCAGACCGTTGCGGATGGCGTAGACCGTGAGTTCGGAGTTGTTCTGCAGGCCCAGTTTCTCGAGCACGCGGGCGCGGTAGACGCTCACCGTCTTCGGGCTGAGCTTGAGTTCCTCGGCGATGTCGGACAGGCGCTTGCCTGAGGCAATCATCACCAGCGTCTGCAGCTCGCGGTCCGACAGCTTGTCGTGCGCGTTCTCGGCCACCGGCGCCGTGAGGCTTTCCACCAGCATCTGAGCAATCTCCGGCGTGACGTACTTGCGACCCTGGGCCACCGTGCGCACGGCCTGCACGATGAGTTGCGGGTCACCGCCCTTGTTCACGTAGCCGAAGGCGCCCGCGCGCAGCGCCCGGATGGCATATTGGTCTTCGGGGTACATGCTGACCACCAGCACCTTCACGCCCGACCCTTCGTCCTTCAACGTGTGCAGCACATCCAGGCCGCTGCGCCCGGGCAGGTTGATGTCGAGTACCAGCACATCGCAGGCCGTGCCGCGCATCAACGCGCGCAATTCGCCGTAGTCGCCCGCCTCGCCCACCACCTGGATGTCGGGTGAATCGGACAAGGTGTCGCGGATCCCGCGGCGGATCAACGCATGGTCGTCGCACAGCATCACCTTGATCATGCATCCCCCCAGGTCGACGGGTCGTGCCCGGCTTCGTCTTCGTACAGGCTCTCCTGGCGGGGGTCGCCCTTGCCCCGCATTGGCACCGACAGCATCACCACCGTGCCGGTGTCACTGCTGGAGATGTCGACCCAGCCCCCGACGGTGCCGGCACGTTCCTGCAGTCCGCGCAGGCCGAAGCTGCGCGCCTTGGCCAGGTCGGCCGCCGAGAGCCCTCGCCCGTTGTCGGTCACCTCGAGCGACAGCACGCCGCGCGCCAGCGTGAGGTCGATGCTCACGCGCGTGGCCGCCGCGTGCTTGCTGATGTTGGTGAGTGCTTCCTGAGCGAAACGATAGGCCACCAGCGGCACCCCTGCCGGCAGCAGCAGCGTCTCGTGGCTGGTACGGAACACGCAGGTCGCACCGTTGCGCTTCTCGAACCGGCTGGCCATCCACTGCAGGGCAGCCACCAGGCCCTGCTCCAGGATGGCGGGTCGCAGGTTGTGCATGATGCGCTGGCTGGCCTCGATCGCCAGGTCGACCGTCTCCAGCGCGCTGGCCACACGTTGCTGCACACCGGGCGCGTCGACGTGACGGCTGATCCAGGCCAGGTCGAACTTGATCGCCGTCAAGCCGCCGCCGACATCATCGTGGATTTCGCGCGCGATTGCGGCGCGCTCCATCTCGATGCTGGTTTGCAGATGCTGCGCGAGTTCCGACAGGCGTTCTCGCGATGCGGCCAGCTCGCGGTCGGCCTGAAGCCGCCGGTGGCGTTCATGCCCGGCTTCGATTGCGTGCTCCACCGCCGGGGCCAACCGGGCCAGGTTGTTCTTGATCAGGTAGTCGCTGGCGCCGTTGCGCATGGCCGCCACCGCTGTGTCCTCGCCGATTTCGCCCGAGACCAGGATGAACGGTACCGAGACGCCGCCGGCCTTGAGGATCTCCTGCGCCTGCAGGCCGCTGAAGCCCGGCAGGTTGAAGTCCGACAGCACGATGTCCCACTCCTGTTCGGCCAGTGCGAGCCTGAAGCCCGCCTCGTTGTCGACCCGGCGCGCCACCACCCGAAGACCCGCACGCTGCAATTGCGCCATGGCCAGGTCGTGGTCCAGCGCGGAGTCTTCCAGGTGCAGCAGGCGCAGTGGCGGGCGATCGGCAGCGGGCGACGACATGGGTCCAAGTATGGCGCGAGCGGCCTGACCGTGGGCCTGCGACCACGCCAAACGCTGGCACAACGGCTTCAGCGTGAGCCCTGGCGCGGAAAAGACCGGCCTTTCCGGCCGTGATCGGCTCAATATTTCCCCACGCCGTGCCGAAGAATGCAGTCACCAAGCCGACTTCCGACGGCCGGTCTTCGACCTCAAAACCGGAGCGACGATGTTGAACAACGAGACAGCACCGCTGGTGTCCACCGCCACGATGCCGCTATTGACCGCGGCGGACGTGCAGGACAACCTGATGGTGGCCAATAACGACCTGGAGCGACTGGCCCGGTTGTTGACCGACGCGACCGAGACGCTCATGGGTCATTTCTATGGCGTGTCGGGGCAACTGAGCAAATTGCAGAACCTGGCCACAGAGCATCCGGAGCTGGACACCGGCGCGCTCAACGAAGCCTTGCAGCACATGGGCGGTGCGGTCACCGCGCTGCAGTTCCAGGACATGTCCACCCAGTTGATTGCCCACTTGCAACGGCGGTTGCGCAACTGCGCCGATCGCCTGGCTTATGACGTCATGGGCGACGACGGCGACGAAGGCTGCGCGGTGATCGAAGAAGCACCGCTGCGCCCGAACCCCGTCACGCAGGACGAAATGGACGCCGGCTCGATCGAGCTGTTCTAGGTTTCACGGTCAAGACCCCACCTCCTCACGAATTCCCCCGGAGAAAGCGATGCACTCTATCCTCGCCGTCGACGATTCCGCCTCCATGCGTCAAATGGTGACGTTCACCCTGAAGAACGCCGGCTTCAACGTCGTCGAAGCCGTCGACGGGCAGGACGCTTGGGAGAAGGCCAGCCAGCGCGACTTCAACCTCGTGCTGACCGACCAGAACATGCCGCGCATGGATGGCATCAGCCTGACCAAGAAGCTGCGCGAGAACCCGAAGTTCAAGGCCACGCCGATCCTGATCCTGACCACCGAGTCCAGCGACCAGATGAAGCAGGCAGGTCGTGCCGCAGGTGCCACGGGCTGGCTGGTCAAGCCATTCGACCCCGCGAAGCTGATCGAGGTGATCGGCAAGGTCATTCGCTGACCTGCGCATCAATCACATTCGACACCGCTATCCGGAGACTGCTGCCATGGCAGATACGAGCAACGACGGCGCGCACATGTCCGCTGGCATCGACCTGAGCCAGTTCTTCCAGGTCTTCTTCGAAGAGGCCGGCGAGAACCTGGAGTCGATGGAGCAGATGCTGCTCGAGATCGACGTCACCGCCGCCGACGACGAGGAACTCAACGCCATCTTCCGCTGCGCCCACTCGGTCAAAGGTGGCGCCGCCACCTTCGGCTTCACGGACGTGGCCGAACTCACGCACCAGATGGAGGCGCTGCTCGACAAGCTGCGTCGCCACGAACTCAAGCCCACTGCCCAGATGGTCGATGTGCTGCTGGCCGCTGGCGATGCCCTCAAGGCACTGCTGGCACGGCACCAGGGCTCGGGCGGCGGCGTGATCGACACCACCGAGCTGCTGTTCAGCATCAAGACCCTGTGCGACGGCGGCACGGTCGACACGCCGGCCAATGCGCCCGTGGTCCATGCCTCGGCCGAGGCACCAGCCCCCGCGGCGGCATCGTTGAAAAACGATGTGCGCCTGCTCGAGCTCACGGTGGGCGAACTGCCCGACATGAGCATGGCTGACAACCTGGTGGACCTGTTCAAGGAGATCACCGGCTTGGGCACCATCGAGCCGCTGGACGCCGGCCGTGGCTCCGACGGCATGCGCCGCTTCAAGATCACGACGGCCAGCAGCGACAGCGAGTTGCTGGATCTGTTCACGTTCCACGTGCCGCGCGAATCGGTGCGACTGGAGCCGCTGGGACTGGGCTACGGCTTCCACGAGGGAGCGCCCGGCGCGCCGCCGCCCGAGGCCCCGAGTACCGACCCGGGCTACGGCTTCTTCGACGACGCACCCGGATCGCCGGGTTCGGCAGCGGCGCCCGCCCCCGCCGAACCGGTGGCCGCTGCGACCGACGCACCCAAGGCCACCGCGGCACCCAAGGCCGCGCCGAAGGTCGAACCCAAAGGCGCCGGGCTGGACTCCGCCACGCTGCGTGTATCCGTCGAGAAGGTCGACCAGCTCATCAACCTGGTGGGAGAGCTCGTCATCACGCAGGCCATGCTGGCGCAGAACAGCAAGGGCATCGACGCCGGCCTGTACCAACAGATGACCTCGGGCCTGGCCGACCTGGAGCGCAACACGCGCGACCTGCAGGAAGCGGTGATGTCGATCCGGATGATTCCGATGTCGATGGTCTTCAACCGCTTCCCGCGCATGCTGCGCGACCTGGCCGCCAAGCTGTCCAAGAAGGTCGAACTGGTGACCGTGGGTGAGGCCACCGAACTCGACAAGGGCATGGTCGAGAAGATCACCGACCCGCTGACCCACCTGGTGCGCAACAGCTGCGACCACGGCATCGAGTTGCCTGCCGACCGTGCGGCCAAGGGCAAGCCCGAAACCGGCACGATCACCCTGGTGGCACAGCACCAGGGCGGCAGCATCGTCATCGAGGTGCGCGACGACGGCCGTGGCCTGAACCGCCAGAAACTCATCGCCAAGGCCCGCGAGAAGGGCATCGACGCTCCCGACTCGATGACCGACCAGGAGTGCTGGAACCTCATCTTCGCGCCCGGCTTCTCCACCGCCGACGAAGTGACCGATGTCTCCGGACGCGGCGTGGGCATGGACGTGGTGAAGAAGAACATCCTGTCGCTCGGCGGCTCGGTTGAGATCGATTCGGCCGAGGGCTACGGCATGAGCGTCAAGGTGCGCCTGCCGCTCACCTTGGCCATCATGGACGGCATGAGCGTGGGCGTCGGCGACGAGTGCTACATCCTGCCGCTGGGCTCGGTGGTCGAGTCGTTCCAGGTTCAGAACGGCATGATCAAGACCATCGGCACGACCGGCCGCGTGGTGCAGGTGCGCGAAGAGTACATGCCGGTGATCGACCTTGAGAAAGTGTTCGAGGTGCCGCGCTTCGACTTCGAGCATGTGAGCAACATCATGGTCGTGGTCGAGGCCGAGGGCCAGCGCGTGGCGCTGCTCGTCGATGAGCTGCTCGGCCAACAACAGGTGGTGGTCAAGAACCTCGAAGCCAACTACCGCAGGGTCAACGATGTCTCGGGCGCCACCATCATGGGCGACGGCCGGGTTGCGCTGATCCTCGACATCGGCAGCCTGGTGCGCCGCACGCGCCACTGATCCCTCCACGACGGTTGCGCGGGGCCGCTCTGGCAGCACCTGCGCCGGGAGAGCCACGATGAACATCACGGTTTCGATGCTGCGCGGCTTCACGATCCGCCTGCGCATGCTGGGCGCGATCGTGTTGGTGGTGGCGCTGCTGGCCTTGGTGGGCGGTGCCGGTCTGGTGGGCATGTTCCGCATCCAGTCGCTGAGCGGCGCCTACATCGCGGCCAGTGGCGACGCAGCCGCACACCTGCTGGCCGTCACCGAGCAGGCCGGTCATCTGCGGCGCTATGAAAAGGACATGCTCATCGGCTACGAGCAGCCGGCCGAGGTGGCGCGCTACCGCGACCGCTGGCATGAGGCGGCCCGCATGGTGCGTGCCGAGCTCAAGAGCCTGAAGGAGTCCACCCTCGGCCTGGACCCCAAGTTGGTCGAGACCCTGGACGCGCAGTTGGCGGCGTACACCGGTACGTTCGAGCATGTGATCAAGCAGATCGAGGCCACCGCCTATGACTCGGCCACCGGGGCCAACAAGGCGGCGGCCAAGGCCAAGGAGCAGGCCCATGCGGCCGAGAAGTCGATCGCTGCGCTTCGCGCCGAGGTCACCCGCCTCGAAGGCCAGGCGCGCGAGCAATCCGCAGCTTCGGTGAAACAGGCTTTGATCGCGTTCTCGGCAGCCCTGGCTGTAGCCCTGGTACTGGTGGTGCCCCTGACCCTGGCCAACTCTGCTTCCATCCTTGCCCCCATGCGCCATGCCAATGCCCTGGCGCAGGCCATCGCGGCGGGCAACCTCACCGGCCACGTGGACACGCATGGCCGCGACGAGCCCGCCGACCTGCTGCGCAGCCTGGATGCCATGCAGGGCAGTCTGCGCACGCTGGTGGGCCAGATCCGCAACAGCGCGGAAAGCATCCAGACTGCCAGTGCCGAGGTGGCCACCGGCAGCGCGGACCTGAGCCAGCGCACCGAACATGCCGCGTCCAACCTGCAGCAGACCGCCAGCTCGATCGAGCAGCTCACCGGCACCGTGCGCCACAGCGCCGACTCGGCGGCGCAGGCCAACCAACTCGCCAGCTCGGCTTCCAGCGTGGCGCAGCGCGGTGGCGAGGTGGTGGCGCAGGTGGTCTCGACCATGGACGAGATCAACACCAGCTCCAAGAAGATCGCCGACATCATCGGCGTCATCGACGGCATCGCCTTCCAGACCAACATCCTGGCACTCAATGCGGCGGTGGAAGCCGCCCGTGCCGGCGAGCAGGGCCGCGGCTTCGCGGTGGTGGCCGGCGAGGTGCGCTCGCTGGCCCAGCGCAGCGCCTCGGCCGCCCGCGAGATCAAGGCCCTGATCGGCACCAGTGTCGACAAGGTCGAGACCGGCGCACGGCTGGTGCAGGACGCCGGCAGCACCATGAACGAAATCGTGGCGAGCGTACAGCGGGTCACCGACATCATCGGCGAGATCAGTGCGGCAGCCACCGAGCAAAGCAGCGGCATCAATCATGTCAACGGCGCGGTGGTGCAGCTCGACCAGATGACGCAGCAGAACGCCGCGCTGGTCGAGGAGTCGGCCGCAGCCGCAGAGAGCCTGCGCGAACAGGCACACCGTTTGAGCGATGCGGTCAGTGCATTCCGCCTGGCCACGCACTGATCACCGCACCTTCCGTCCTCCAGCCCCTAACCGGAGTCACCCATGTTACGCACGCTTCGCATCCGCAATCGCCTGCTGGCCGGCTTTGGCGCGCTGCTGCTGATGTCCACCGTGCTGGTGGGCATTGCCGGCTTCGGGCTGTACGTGGCCCAGAAGGGCCTGTACGGGATCACGAACCAGCTCATCCCGGCCAACACCGTGGCCTCGCTGGGCAAGGCCAAGCTGCTGCAGGCCAACGGCGCCGCCGCCACCATGATTGCCTCGATCTTCAACGACGAGGACATGCGGCGCGCCAAGGCCACGTTCGACGAGTCGATGACCGCGCTCGACAAGGGCATGAAGGAGTTCGAGCCGCTGGCCGTCACCGACGAGCAACGCAACAACCTGGCCGCGTTCCGCACGCACATCGCCGACTACCGCAAGGCCGTGGAGCCGGTGGCTGCCAAGCTGCTGACCAACGGCTACGCCGAGGCCAAGGACGCCTTCACCGACCTGAAGGCCGGCGACAAGGGCTACCAGGGGGCTGCGGCCCTGCTGGCCAACATCGAAACGAATCTCGCGACCAAGAGCGCCGCGGTGTTCGAAAAGGTCGAGTCGATGATCGCGGCCATCTTCGCCGTGCTGGTCGTCGGCTCTGTGGTGTGCCTGGCCGCAGGCGTGCTGGCAGCCTGGCGGATCGCGCACTCCGTGGTCACACCGGTGCAGCAGGCCTGTGCCTTTGCCGACATCATCGCCAGCGGCGACCTGCAGCACGCGCCGGACACCGCCGGCACCGACGAGGCGGCCGACATGATGCGGTCGCTCGCACGGATGCAGCAGTCGCTGTCCCGGATCGTGGGGCAGGTGCGCCAGGCGTCCGAGAGCATCCAGGTCGCCAGCACCGAAGTGGCGGTGGGCAACCAGGACCTGAGCCAGCGCACCGAGCAGACCGCCACCAGCCTGCAGCAGACGGCCAGCTCGATGGAGCAGCTCACCGGCGCGGTGCGGCAAAGTGCCGATGCGGCGTCCACCGCAAATCAGCTGGCCGCCAGCGCTGCGCAGGTGGCCGAGCGCGGCGGCAACGTGGTCAGCCGCGTGGTCTCGACCATGGACGAGATCAACACCAGTTCCAAGAAGATCGCCGACATCATCGGCGTCATCGACGGCATCGCCTTCCAGACCAACATCCTGGCGCTCAACGCGGCGGTGGAAGCCGCCCGTGCCGGCGAGCAGGGCCGCGGCTTCGCGGTGGTGGCCGGCGAGGTGCGCTCGCTGGCCCAGCGCAGCGCCGAAGCCGCCCGCGAGATCAAGGCCCTGATCGGCACCAGCGTCGACCGCGTCGAGGCCGGCTCGCGCCTGGTGCAGGACGCCGGCAGCACGATGGGCGAGATCGTGGCCAGCGTGCAGCGGGTGTCCGACATCATCGGCGAGATCAGCGCTTCGGCGAGCGAGCAAAGCAGCGGCATCAGCCAGGTCAACGGCACCGTGGTGCAGCTCGACCAGATGACGCAGCAGAACGCCGCGCTGGTGGAGGAGTCTGCCGCCGCCGCCGAGAGCCTGAAAGACCAGGCCCGCCGGCTCTCGGAAGTCGTGGGCACGTTCCGCCTCACAGTTGCTGCCTGAAAGCCACACCCTTCAGTTCGCCGACCAGCTGCCGATACCTACTGGGAAGGGCCGGTCGGCGCCCCCCGCCTCACACCAAGGACTGACACCATGGAAATGATCCAAGAAGGGTCGCGCATCGCGCAACAGGAAGCCGCACGTCGCGCCCACGCCGTCGCCCGCAACGGCGAGTACCTGACCTTCCGACTCGGTGCCGAGGAGTACGGCATCGACATCCTGCGCGTGCAGGAGATCCGTTCCTACGAGCAGCCCACCCGCATCGCCAACGCACCGGCCTTCCTCAAGGGCGTGGTGAACCTGCGCGGCGTGATCGTCCCCATCGTCGACCTGCGCCTGAAGCTGGGCTGCGAGACAGCCGAGTACAACCACTTCACCGTGGTGATCGTGCTGAACGTCAAGGGCCGCGTGGTCGGTGCTGTGGTCGACTCGGTCTCCGACGTGATCGAGCTCAACGGCGAGACGATCCGCCCGGCTCCGGCCACCAATGCGACGATCGACACCTCCTACATCACCGGCATCGGCTCGGTGGGTGAGCGCATGCTGATCCTGATGGACATCGAGTCGCTGATGAGCAGCGCCGACATGGGTCTGATGGAAGCGGCCACACATTGAGACCGCGCCCCGCCGCCGTTCGCGTGCGGGCGCCGCTGCGTCCGCTGATTTCGATGTGATACCGGGCGCATGGCCACGCGCCAGCGCCCCGACAGGATCTGCACCATGAAGAAGGGGCTCTCGATCGCCCAGCGGCTGTGGCTGCCCACCATCGTGCTGGGCGTGATGGTGGTGGTCATGACCACCGCCTCCAGCATCCGCACCATTCGCTCGCAGGAAGCCACCAACGCCGCCCAGGCATCGCAACAGCAGAAAGTGCGCGATGCCAGCCAGTGGGCGGGCCTGACCGAAGCCAACGCCGCACGGGTGCTGGCCACCGTCGCCACCGCCGACGATGCACTGGTCACCACCCTCAAGCCCGACATCGAGGCCACGACGGCTCGCATTTCCGAACTGCAGAAGGCGATCGAAGCCGCAGCCGACACTGCCGACGAAAAGGCACTGCTGGCCCGGGTGGCCGACGCCCGCAAGACCTACATTGGGTTGCGCGACGAAGCCCGCAAGCTGCGCACCGACGGCAACGTCGACGGCGCACGCACGCTCGTCAACGACAAGGTCAAGCCCTCCGTGGCCGCGTATGGCCAGCTGCAGCGTGAGTATTTGGCGGCGCAGGAAGCGCGTGCCACCGCCCTGCGCGAGGCCGTCGGTGCCGAGCGCATGCGCACCGTGTGGGGTGTTTCGGCCGTGATGGTGCTCATCGTGGCCGCGCTCGCCACCAGCAACTTCTTCCTGGTGCGGTCGATCCGGCGCCCGCTGGCTGAACTGACACATGCAGCAGGACGCATCGGCCACGGCGACCTGACGGTCGAGCTCGACCTGACCCGCCACGACGAACTGGGGCAGGTCACCCGATCGCTGGCCGAGATGCGCGACGCCCTGCGCGTCATCGTGCGCCAGGTGCGCGAGTCGACCGACTCCATCCAGACGGCCAGCTCCGAAGTCGCCGTGGGCAACCAGGACCTGAGCCAGCGCACCGAGCAGACGGCTTCCAACCTCCAGCAGGCCTCGAGCAACATCCAGCAGATCACGCAGACAGTGCGCCAGAGCGCAGATGCAGCCGCGCAGGCCAATCAGCTCGCCAGCTCGGCGTCCAATGTGGCGCAGCGCGGCGGCGAGGTGGTGGCGCAGGTGGTCTCGACCATGGACGAGATCAACACCAGTTCCAAGAAGATCGCCGACATCATCGGCGTCATCGACGGCATCGCCTTCCAGACCAATATCCTGGCGCTCAATGCGGCGGTGGAAGCCGCCCGTGCCGGCGAGCAGGGCCGCGGCTTCGCGGTGGTGGCCGGCGAGGTGCGCTCGCTGGCCCAGCGCAGCGCCGAAGCCGCCCGCGAGATCAAGGCCCTGATTGGCACCAGCGTCGACCGCGTCGAGGCCGGCTCGCGCCTGGTGCAGGACGCCGGCAGCACGATGGGCGAGATCGTGGCCAGCGTGCAGCGGGTCACCGACATCATCGGCGAGATCAGCGCTTCGTCCGCGGAACAAAGCCGCGGCATCCACGAGGTCAACGGCGCGGTCAGCCAGCTCGACCAGATGACGCAGCAGAACGCCGCGCTGGTCGAAGAATCCGCCGCGGCAGCGGAAAGCCTGCGCGAGCAGGCGGCCCGCCTGGCCGGCGTGGTGCAGTCGTTCCGAGTCGATGCCACCGGTACAGCGGCGTCGGTCACGGCCGCGGCTTCGGCGCCCACACCTCCCGCCCGGCCGGCGGCAGCGGCGGCGCGCCCCACCGTGGCCGCAAAGCCTGCGCGTCCAGCCACCGCCGCAGCGCCGACCGTGAGCCGTCCGGCCGAGGCGGCACAAGCCGCCATCAGCCAGGCCCGCAGCACCTCGCGTCCAGCCGCCGCACCGACCG
>JAKLLB010000040.1:5675-36257 GCA_023150345.1 Aquabacterium sp. | reverse complement strand
GGGCGCGTGCACGGCATCATCGGCATCGGTGGCGGCACAGCCACATTGGTGGCCACATCCATCATGAAGCAGTTGCCCTTCGGCATGCCCAAGGTGATGGCTTCGCCGATGGCGGCGCACCCGGCCTACATCGACAAGTACGTGGGAACGCGCGACATCACGATGCATCACACGGTGCTGGACATCGTGAAGATGAATCCGCTGCTGCGAGCCCAGATCACCAACGCCGTGGGCGCCATCTGCGGCATGGTCGAGATGACCCAGGGCACCGAGATCCACTTCGACAAGCCGTGTGTTGCGGTGTCGTCCTTCGGCTTCGGCGAGATGGCGGTACAGGCGGCGCTGGGGATGCTGGAGGACGCGGGCTTTACTCCCATCGTCTGCCATGCGCAAGGCAAGGGCGATCGCGCGATGGAGGAAATGATACGCGACGGCGCCTTCCAGGGCGTGCTCGACCTGTGCATCGGCGGCGTCATGGAGCACCTGTTTCACGGCAACCGCGACCCCGGGCCCGACCGCCTCATGGCCGCCGTGACCACCGGCATCCCCATGGTGCTGGCGCCCTGCGGCCTGGACATCCTGTCCTACGGCGGGCGTGCCGACATGCTCGAGAAGACCAAGGACCGCGTCCAGTACGTACAGGATGCGCTGCGCGTGCAGGTGCGTACCACTGCGGACGAGTTGCGCGCGGCCGCCGATGTGATCGCCCAGCGGCTGAACCAGGCGCGCGGCCCCTGGACCTTCCTTGTTCCGCGGAAGGGCTGGTCGTCGCTCGACAAGGAGGGACGCCCGATCTACGACCCCGTCGCCGACGCCGCATTCGTCCAGCGACTGAAGGATCGTTTGGATCGCCGCGAGGGCGTGCGCGAACTCGATCTGCACCTGTACACGAACGACTTCGCCCGGGCTGCCGTCGACGAGTTCGTGCGGCTGTACCAGGGCGCGCAGGCGCGCACACAGGCGCAGGCGGCATGACGCGACCCTGGCCGCTGCTGCAGTCGCACCCGGTGTTCGATGCCGGCATCTTTCGGGTGTTTCGTGACCGGGCGCAGTCGCCACGCACGGGCCAGGCGCGCGACTTCCACGTGGTGCACATGGTCGACTGGCTGTCGGTGCTGCCGCTGACCCCGAGAGGCGAAGTCGTGATGGTTCGCCAGTACCGCCATGGCTCGCGCCGCGACAGCCTTGAACTGCCGGGCGGTTTGCACGATGGCGTCGCGGAGCAGCCTGCACAAGGCGCAGCACGCGAGCTCGCCGAAGAGACTGGCTACGCGACGGATCAGCCACTGCAGATGTTGGGCGTGGTGCACCCGCAGCCGGCATTGCTGGCCAACCGCGCCTGGATCTACCTGGCACGCAACGTGAACCGCAGCGCTGCGCCCCGTCCCGACGCCGGGGAAGACATCGACGTCGTCCTGCTCGATGCAGCCGAGATCGGCAGTCGCGTCGCCAGCGGCGAAATCGACAACGCGATGACGCTGGCGGCGCTGGGGCTGGCGCGCATAGGCGGACACTTTTGAACACCAGAGACTGAAGGCCACTGCCATGCTGGTTCGCAACTACATGCATCCCCACCCGTTGACGATCGACAGCGACACCCTCGTCTCGGAGGCCAAGCGACTGATCAGCGAAAACAACCTGCACGCGCTGCCGGTGGTCGAAAACGGCCGCCTGCGCGGCCTGGTCACACGCGCCGGACTGCTGCGCATGGGGCAGTTCGTGTTGCGCACGCAGGACTCCGACGAATTCAACTTCTTCGTCACGCGGCTGAAAGTCAAGGACGTGATGCTGCGCTCACCGGCCACGGTGCAGGCCTCGGACACGATGGAGCATTGCCTGCTGAAGGGGCAGGAGCTGGGCGTGGCCCAGTTCCCGGTGATGGATGGCGACCAGGTCGTCGGCGTCATTTCGGCCAACGAGATCTTCCAGTACGCAGCACGCTGCCTGGGCGCCCGCGAGCGCCGCAGCGGCGTGACCCTGGCTCCGCTGCGCATGGGCACGGGCACCTTGGTGCGCATCGCACAGATCTGCGAGTCCGTCGGTGCGCCACCCCAGGCGATCTACCCCGTGGGCCGCCGCGACGAGGGGAACGGCAATTGCGATGCCGCGCGGCCTGTGATCGTGCGCTTCCACACCCGCGACATCTCAGCCGTGATTGCAGCGCTGGAAGCGGCCGGATACCCAGTCGACGAAGCGGTGCAATCCGAATTGCCCGCAATGGCGGCGTGAACCCGGGCCACCCCTTGCCGAGCTCCGTCAGCTCCTGCACCATCACCCTTCCCACATCCAGCCACAGGAGTGCCCGATGAGTCTTCCGTTGATCGTCGCCATCACCGGCGCCACCGGCGTCGTCTATGGCGTGGAAATGCTGCGCGTGCTCAAGGCATTGGGCCAGGAGACGCACTTGATCCTGTCGGAAGCCGCAGGCATGAACCTGGCCATCGAGACCGAGTACACCGTCGACGACGTGCGCCGACTGGCCAGCGTGGTTTACAGCAACAAGGATGTCGGCGCAGCAGTCGCCAGCGGCTCGTTCCGCACCCGCGGCATGATCGTGGCCCCGTGCACGGTCAAGACTCTGTCGGCAATCGCCAACTCGTTCACCTACAACCTGGTGGTGCGGGCGGCCGATGTCCAACTCAAGGAGGGCCGCAAGCTCGTGCTGATGGTGCGCGAAACGCCGCTGCACAAGGGGCACCTCGAGCTGATGACGCGCGCGGCCGACTGCGGTGCCGTGATCCTGCCTCCGATGCCGGCGTTCTATCACCAGCCGCAGTCGATCATGGACATCATCCACCAGAGCATCGGCAAGGCGCTCGACCAAGTCGGCATCGAGCACCAGCTCTTCAAGCGCTGGACAGGTCACGGTCCGGCCGCGCAGCCGTGCGCCGAGGCGGTGCGCACCGTCACGTGAGCACCGCGCGACGGCGCCAGCCCTTCTGGCGCCACTCGTTGAAGCTGTACGCTGCCGCCGGCATCGCACCTGCGTGCCTGGCGCTGCAGGACGACCACGGCGTCGACGTGAACCTGCTGCTGCTGTGCTGCTGGCTGGGCAGCCAGGGTCGCGTGCTTGGCGTGCGCGACATGCGCGCGGCGATGACCTCGGTGGTTCATTGGCAGCGCAACGTGATTCAGCCCCTGCGTACCGTACGGCGTGCGCTCAAGTCCATGGCGCACGGCGCCCTCGCCGACGCCGCGCCGCGGCTGCGCCAGAAGCTGTCCAGGCTCGAGCTCGACGCCGAGTTTCAGGAACACGAGTTGCTGCTGCAGTGGGCGGCGTCGCGCAGTTTTGCGCGCCGCCCCGACACACCTCAGGCCGCTACCGCTGTCAACCTGCGCACCTACCTGCGGTTGATGGGTGTGCCCGAGGCGCGCACGGAAGCCACGCTCGCGGCTTTCGCGGTCAACGTGACGGGCGTTGCGGCGACACCATCCGGCCCAACAGGTGCACATCGGACGGTGATACGACGCCGCGCTCGGTGATCAGGCCACTGACCAGGCGCGCCGGTGTCACATCGAATCCGACGTTCAGCGCGGGCGAACCGTCGGGGGTCAGCTGCACCTCGACGATGCTGCCATGGGCGTCCCGGCCGCTGATGTGGGTGACCTCGCGCGGGGACCGTGCTTCGATCGGGATGCCCGCCACACCGTCGTCGATGCCCAGGTCCAGTGTGGAGCACGGCACGGCCGCATAGAACGGTACGTCGTTGTCGCGGGCGGCCAGCGCCTTCAGGTAGGTGCCGACCTTGTTGCAGACATCGCCCCGGGCACTCACGCGATCGGCGCCCACGATCACCACGTCGACCTGGCCGCGCTGCATGAGGTGGCCGCCGGTGTTGTCGGCGATCACCGTGTGGGGCACCCCCGCCTGGGCGAGTTCCCAGGCCGTCAGGCTGGCACCCTGGTTGCGTGGACGCGTCTCGTCCACCCACACATGCACCGCGAGTCCGGCCTCATGGGCGCGGTATATGGGTGCAAGCGCCGTTCCCCAATCCACCGCGGCCAGCCAGCCTGCGTTGCAGTGCGTGAGGATCTGCAATGCAGCGCCATCATGCCTGCGGGCGGCCGCGCGATCGCGAAGCACCACCAGCCCATGTTCGCCAATTGCCGCATTCACGGCCACATCTTCTTCGGCCATGGCGTCTGCCAATGCCCAGGCAGCGGTGGCGCGCTGCGCTGGCGCCATGGGCAGCAGCGCTTCGTGCATGCGCCGCGTGGCCCATGCCAGGTTCACCGCCGTGGGTCGGGTGGAGTCCAGCAGCACCCGCGCATGCCCCAGCGCCTCGTCCGACGCATCGGCCACGCACTGCAAGGCCATGCCGTAGGCGGCGGTCACACCGATCAGGGGCGCACCGCGCACCCACATCTGCGCGATAGCCGTGCAGGCGTGCTCGAGAGTTCCCAGCACCTGCACCCGCCAGCGGTGCGGCAGTTCGCGTTGGTCGATCACCTGGACAGCCTGTGCGCCCGCCTCTCGCCAGATGGTGCGGCGCGCCCGCCCGTCAACTTTCATGCCATGCCCTCGTCACAGCACGCGCGAGGCGACGAACTTCAGCCGCTGCACCACCTCGGGGTCGCGAAACTGCGGTGCGGTGATCACCGCGTGCTGCAGCGCCTGCCGACAGCCGCACTGCGCACCGTGGTCGTCGGCTCCCAGGGCTTGAGCCGCACCGAGCACCAGCGAACGCGCCTTCTCGGCGTTGGACAGCAACACGGACACCACTGCCTCCACGGTCACGGCGTCGTGGTCCGGATGCCAGCAGTCGAAGTCCGTCACCATGGCTACCGACGCATAGCACAGCTCGGCCTCGCGCGCGAGCTTGGCTTCGGGCATGTTGGTCATGCCGATCACATCGCAGTTCCAGCTGCGGTACAGGCGCGACTCGGCCAACGTGCTGAACTGCGGTCCTTCCATCGCCAGGTAAGTGCCGCCGCGCACATGCGGCACCTGCAACGAAGCCAGAGCGCGCTGCAGGTGGTCGCCCAACCGCGGGCAGACGGGATGGGCCATCGACACATGTGCCACCAGCCCGGTTTCGAAGAAGCTCTTGGCCCGTGCGATGGTGCGGTCGATGAATTGGTCGACGATGACAAACGTGCCGGGTGGCAGGTCTGCCCTCAAGCCCCCGACGGCACTGACCGACAACAGGTCGGTCACACCCAGGTGCTTCATGGCCGCCACGTTCGCCCGGTAGTTCACTTCGGCCGGCGGAATGCGGTGGCCTCGGCCATGGCGCGGCAGGAACACCATGCGAAGTGGGCCGGCGGGAGTGGGCAGAACCCCGGTGTAGAGCTCGTCGGAGGGTCTGCCCCAGGGGGTGTCCACGGTCACCCACCGGGTCTCGGTCAGGCCCGTCAGATCGTAGATGCCGCTGCCGCCGATGATGCCCAGCACGTTGTGCATGTCGACTTTCCTTGTGGATGAATCCGGTGTGACGCAGCCCCGGTCAGGAGCGTCGCGCGGTGGCAATTGTCGCCGCGTGTGCAGGCGCGTTCGCATCGTCCTGAGCGTCGGATGCGCAGGCCACGCGCGCCGTCCGGGCCAGCGCCGACACGTCGCGCGCAGGTAGCGCCTTCAGCCGATGATCGCTCCACACCTGGCGCCAGCGCCGCGCCCCCGGCCGCCCGTTCCACAGGCCCAGGATGGGGCGCGCCACATGCGCCCACGGCACGCCCTCGGCCTGTCGCGCCTGCATGTACGCCACCATGGCCGCCTCAATGCCTTCGCGCCACTCGTCGCCCGGGTCTTCCGGCAGAACGCGGGTGTCCGTTGCGGCAGCACTGGCATCAGGTACGCCCTCACTGGCGGGCCAGTACCCGGCATCCCAGGACGCCATCCAGGCCGGGTGGTGGTACGCCTGGCGGCCCACCATCACGCCGTCCAGCAGCGCCAGGTGCTCATGCAGCTGCTCGGTGCGGGCGATCCCGCCGTTGATCACGATGGTCAGGTGCGCGAACTCGCGCTTGAGCCGATGCACCAGTTCGTAGCGCAGCGGCGGAATGTCGCGGTTGTCCTTCGGGCTCAGCCCCTGCAGCCATGCGTTGCGCGCATGCACGATGAATACCGTACAGCCGCCCTCGGCCACCGTCCCGACGAAGTCGCGCACGAACTCGTAGCTCTCTACCCGGTCGATGCCGATGCGGTGCTTCACGGTGACCGGCAGATCGGTGGCCTCGCGCATTGCCCGCACGCCGTCGCGCACCAGTGAGGCCTCGGCCATCAGGCACGCGCCGAAGGCGCCTCGCTGCACGCGCTCGCTCGGACAGCCGCAGTTCAGGTTCACCTCGTCGTAACCCCAGCGCTGCGCCAGACGTGCCGCGTGCGCCAGCTCCGGCGGTTCGCTGCCGCCGATCTGCAGCGCGAGCGGGTGCTCCGCCGCGTCGAAGTCCAGGTGCCGCGCAACGTCGCCGTGGCGCAGCGCGCCCGTCGTCACCATTTCGGTGTACAGCCGTGTGCGGCGCGTGATCAGCCGGTGGAAGTAGCGGCAGTGCCGATCGGTCCAGTCCAGCATCGGCGCCACGCACAGGCGCCAGGGGCTCATTTGTGTTCGCGCATGCGTTCCAAGCGGTTGCGCATCATCGGGCGACTGGCAACGTCAGCGTCGGCGCCTGGCTTCGCGATCGGTGTGCGCCCGTGCACGCCTGCGCCGCTGCGCAGTAGCCCCATGAGCGCTTCGCGGTAGAAATGGATCCATGCGGTCACGTGGCCAGTGTAACCGTGGCCCATCTCAACGAAGGCTGGGTTCGCTCGAGCGCACCGCCCGGCGCGCCGCGCGTGTCAACCCATCGCGCGTCGTGCGTTGCGGTCGATGCCTTCGGCCAGCCGCGGCATCAACGGCAGCGGCAGGTCGTGACCCATGCCTTCGATGAGGTCGACGCTCGCATGGGCGATCTTGCGCACCAGGTCGTGCGCGGCCGCCACGGGTATGAGCGGGTCATCCTGCCCGTGGATCACATGAACCGGCGCGCGGATGCGGCCCAGCAGCGCGGAGCGGTCGCCATCGGCCGCAATGGCCAGGATCTGGCGCGCGGTGCCCGCGGGGTGATAGCTGCGGCGCAGGCTGGCTTCGAGCCGTTCGCGCATCTGCGCTGGTTCGGGCCGAAAGCCCGGACTGCCGATCAGATGAAAGAAGTACTGGTAGTGCGCCACCAGCGATGCCAGGTCGCGCCCCTTGGGCCGCGACAGCAGCGCGCGACGCACCGCGGGCTTCGGCTGCGGCAAATGGCGTGCGCCGGAGGTGGTCATCACCAGGGTCAGGCTGCGCACGCGACGCGGATAGCGTGCGGCCATGTGCTGGGCGATCATGCCGCCCATCGAGGCGCCGCAGACATGGGCGCTGTCCATGTCCAGCGCATCCAACACGGCCACGGCGTCCTCGGCCATCGTGGCCAGCGAATACGGCGACTTGACCGGCAGGCGCAACGCATGACGCAGCCCGGCGCGTAGCAAGCTGGGTACGCCCAGGTGGTCCAGGTGCTGGCTGTGGCCGATGTCCCGGTTGTCCATGCGGATCACGCGATAGCCGCGCTGCACCAGATCGGCCACCAGCTCCTCGGGCCACGCGGTGAGCTGCATGCCCAGACCCATGATCAGCAGCAGCGGCTCGCCGTCGGCCGGGCCCTGCACGTCGATCACGAAGTCCAGGCCGTTGGCGCGAATGTTCCTTTGTTGCGCCACGTTCACCACGTGTTGGCCTGCATGGGCGACAGGTGTGTCATGCGGTAGAACCAGCGGCGCGCGCCGCGAAGATCGAAGCGCGTCCAATGCTCCGGGTCCTGTGCCAGCCGGTCGGCGATGGCATAGAGCGCCAACGGGTTCATGCCCATTCCGATGTGGCTGGCATGCACTTCGATGTTCTCGGTACGGGGTTCGTCCGGGTTGAGGCTGCACTGCCACGCCACCACGCCGTCGGTCTTGCTGAAGATGCTGGTGGTGGGCACAGGCGGCGGCACCCGCAACTGGGCGAGCAGTTCTTCGTCGTGCTCCACGGCCTGGCCGCTCACCATCTCGTAGAACCGCCAGGCATTGGTGGCGCGTGGGTGTGCAGCGAACGGCGATCCCAGCGTGATGACGCAACGTGCGTGCTCGGGTTGCGCCTTGGCCAGCTCGCGGGCGTAGACGCCGCCCAGGCTCCAGCCCACGAGGCTCACCTTCTCGCGATGACGACGCGAGACGTTGCGCAGCAACTCGTGGCAGGCCTCGAGCACGCCATGGCGCGGGCCGAAGTTGAAGCCCTGCTTCCACGGGTAGGGGTTGTAGCCGCGATCGGACAGGAAGCTGCGCATCGGCGCCGTGGTGATGTCGGTGGCGCCCAAGCCGGGGAAGACGATCACCGGATGGCCGTCGCCCGTCGGCAATTGGCGCAGCCACGGCGCGGCGGCCACCATGGCGGCGTACTCCCAGGGCGCGCGCGCCTCGAGCATCATCAACCACGGCCCGGGTGGGCTGATGGCGTCGGGCCCGGGAGGCACGGTTCGTGTCGTCTTGGCGCGCCGGTTCAGGGCCATGCGTATGCGATCGTCGTCGGTACCCGGGCCCAACTCCCGGGCCTCTCGATACTAGCTTGGCCGGCGCTTGGCCGCTGGAGCGCTTGCCCTAGGCCGAACTGTCGCGCGCGAGACAGCGGCCGACGACAGGGCTTGCAGTTCAAGCCAGGCGTCTCGTATGCCCTGGGCCAGTTCACGCACCTGCGGCATGGCTTGTGCATCGGCCATCAGGCCGAAGTCCATGTGGGTGTCGTAGCTCTGCACCGTGATGTTCAGGCCCAGGCCATGCACGACGATGGACGTGGGGTGGTTGTTCAGCATGCGGGCGCCGGCCAGGTACAGCGGACACGGCGGCCCCGGCACGTTGCTGATCACGAGGTTGGCAACCAGCGGAATGCGATCGGCCACCCGTGCCTTGCCGTACAGCGCGGCCGCCGCTTCGGCGATCCACGGCACACCGATCGACGGATAGTCGGTCGGCAGGATGCTGCGCAGGCTGCCCATGGTGGACTTCATCGCCGCCGTGGCCGACTTCACGTGCGCAAGGCGCCGCCGCAGGCTGGCCACGTGCGTACCCAGGCTGACCAGGCTCATCGACGCCTGATTGTCGGCACGGGTGTCGCCCTTCTCGCGCAAACTGATCGGCACCGCCGCCACCAGCGACTTGCGCGGCAGATCGCCGCGCACCAGGAAATGCGAGCGCAGCGCGCTGCCGCACAGCAGCAACACCAAGTCGTTGAGCGTCGCCTCGTGCCGGTGGCCGCAGGCCTTCAGCTCGTCCAACGGCAGGCTCACGGTGGCATAGGCACGGCTCGTGCCGACGGAGTGGTTCAACGCCGTGCGTGGCGCCAGCGTAAGGTTGCTCACCGAGCGGGCGCTCTTGCCGCCGCCGCGTTGCAGCCAGCCGCCACGACCCAGTACCAGGGCCGCGGTGTCGAGCACGGTGCCCAGCGTGGCGGGCAGTTGCCGCACGATGTGCGCCACCTGCAGCGCCTCGCTGGCGATGGCACTGCGCAGCATGTCCGACACACCCAGGCGATCGACGCGCGCCCGTCGGCTGGGCCGCAACTCGATCGCCCGCCCCTGCGGCTGCGTGTCCAGTATCACTTGCGCCAGCGCCACCGCGGCCTGCCCGTCGACGGCCGCATGGTGCAGCTGCGAGTACACCGCGACACGGCGCAACCCGTCAGCAGACGGTGCCAGCCCCTCGAGCACATGGAACTTCCACAGTGGCCGAGTTCGATCGAGCAGTTGGGCATGCAACCGCGCCACCGCGTCTTCGAGCTCGGTCATGCCGTCGCCGCGTCGTGCCGATGGTGGAAGGCGCACCTCGACCACATGCACGTTCAGGTCGGGTTGCGCGTCCACCCACGCCGGGTTGGCCAGGTTCAGGGGCATCCACCACAGCCGGCGTCGCAGCGCCGGTGCCAGCGGTATGCGCTCGGCCATGTGGGCGCGAAGGCGGGTGATGAAGCGGCCCTTGTAGCCCTTGGGCAGCTCATAGACGCTCAGTGCCCCCACATGCATCGGCATCTCGGGAGTCTCGAGGTAGAGAAACGCTGCATCGAGCCCGGACAACATGCGTACATCGGTCACGATCTCTCCCGCGCCATGCTGTCGAGCAGCGCCGCGTCCCACGCGTGCACCCGCAGGTGTTGCTCGCCCAGTCCGTCGATGCCCAAGCGCATCTCGTCGCCGGGGCGCAGGTAGATCGCCTGCGGCTTCGCGCCCATGCCCACGCCCGGCGGGGTGCCGGTGGAAATCAGGTCGCCCGGATACAGGGTCATGTAGCGGCTGATGGTGCTCACCAGCTCGGCCACGCCGAACACCATGGTGCCGGTGCTCCCGTTCTGGAAGCGACGCCCGTTGACATCGAGCCACAGCCCCAGCGCCTGCGGTTGCGGCACTTCGTCGGCAGTGACCAGCCACGGTCCCACGGGCGCGAAGGTGTCGCAGCCCTTGCCTTTGTCCCATGTGCCGCCGCGCTCGAGCTGGTACTCGCGCTCGGACAGATCGTTGACCACGCAATACCCCGCCACATGTTCCAGAGCCTGGTCCTTCGTCACGTAGCGGGCCTTGCGGCCGATCACCACGCCCAGCTCCACCTCCCAATCGGACTTCATCGACCCCTGCGGAAGCACCACCGCATCACGCGCGCCGATCATGGCACTCGTGGGCTTGGAGAAGAGCACCGGCTCGGCGGGCAGCGGCAAGCCGGCTTCGGCGGCGTGATCCGCATAGTTCAAGCCGACACACACGATTTTTCCGCAGCCGCTCCACGGCACACCCGGACGCGAGTCGGCGGACAGGAGCGGCAGCGACGACAGGTCCTGCGAGCGCAGGCGATCGAGTCCCTCGGGTTGCAGGCCATGCGCGCCGTGGACAGGCCAAACCGAGGAAAGGTTGCGCAATGCACCGCCCGCATCCAACGCCGCGGGCACCTCACGACCTGGCGGTCCGACTCTGAGCAAACGCATGACAAGCGCCTCCTGGCCTGTGGCAACCGAACACGGTGATTCTGCGGCTGCATGCGGCGCGCGCGGCCACTGGCTGACCCTGATGCGCCGGAAGTCGATCCGGTCGCGCGCGCAAAATGCGTTAACCTCTGGCCTGTTGGAGCCGGCCGCAGCGATCCTGTACCGGATTCCGCAGACCACCCGCCTGTCTGGGCCCAAGCGCCCGGGTTGAGCTGGGTGCCCTTCGTCCCATGAACGCTCGACACGATCGAGCCCAGGAGCGTTGCGCGCATGAGCGATCCCACGCCATTGCGGTTGCATGTGCCCGAGCCCACCGGGCGCCCGGGTCAAGCCACCGATTTCGCCTTCCTGCACGTATCCCCTGCGGGTACCGTGCGGCGGCCGCCGGTAGATACCGCCCACTTCGACACCCAGGACCTCGCCTACGCGTTGATACGCGTGCTCGATGAGCAAGGCCGCGCCGTGGGCCCCTGGAATCCCGATCTCGACCCGGTCAGCCTGCGCAAGGGCCTGCGGGCGATGATGAAGACGCGCATCTTCGATGCCCGCATGCTCATCGCGCAGCGCCAGAAGAAGCTGTCGTTCTACATGCAGTGCCTGGGCGAGGAAGCCATCGCGGTGGCGCATTCCTTCGCCCTGCAGCCTGGCGACATGAGCTTTCCCACCTATCGGCAGCAGGGTCTGCTGCTGGCGCGTGACGATGTCTCGATGGTTGAGCTGATGTGCCAGCTCATGAGCAACTCCCGTGATCCACTGCAGGGCCGGCAGTTGCCGGTGATGTACTCCTACAAGCGGGCCGGGTTCTTCTCGATTTCGGGCAATCTGGCCACGCAGTTCATCCAGGCGGTCGGCTGGGCCATGGGGTCGGCCATTGCCGGTGACACCAAGATCGCCTCTGGCTGGATCGGCGACGGGTCCACTGCCGAGAGCGACTTCCACACCGCGCTCACGTTCGCCCACGTCTACCGGGCACCGGTGATCCTCAACGTGGTCAACAACCAGTGGGCGATCTCCACATTCCAGGCCATCGCCGGAGGCGAAAGCACAACTTTTGCCGCTCGCGGCGTGGGCTGCGGCATTGCCAGTCTGCGCGTGGACGGGAACGACTTTCTCGCCGTCTACGCGGCGTCGCGCTGGGCCGCAGAGCGCGCCCGCCGCAATCTCGGGCCCACCCTGATCGAGTGGGTCACCTATCGGGCCGGTGCCCACTCCACATCCGACGACCCCTCGAAGTACCGACCCGCCGACGACTGGCAACGGTTCCCCCTGGGCGACCCCATCGTCCGGCTGCGAGACCACCTGATTGCATTGGGCGAATGGTCGACGGCACAGCACGAGCAGGCGCAGCGCGAACTCGAGGTCGAGGTGACCACAGCGCAGAAGGAGGCCGAGCGCCACGGCACTTTGCTCGATGGCCATATTCCCAGCGCTGCGACGATGTTCGAGGGCGTCTACAAGGACATGCCCGCGCATCTGAGGCTGCAGCGGCAACAGCTGGGGGTGTGAAGCATGAGCATGCAATCTGCACCCGAGCAGGCCGGCAATACCGTGCCCATGACGATGATCCAGGCACTGCGTTCGGCCCTGGACGTGTCGATGGCGCGCGACGAGAAGGTGGTGGTGTTCGGTGAGGACGTGGGCTATTTCGGCGGCGTCTTTCGCGTGACCGAAGGGCTGCAAGCCAAGTACGGCAAGCCGCGCTGCTTCGACGCGCCGATCAGTGAGGGCGGCCTCGTGGGCGCTGCCGTGGGCATGGGCGCCTACGGGCTGCGGCCAGTGGTCGAGATCCAGTTCGCCGACTACTTCTACCCAGCAGCCGACCAAATCATCTCCGAGGCGGCGCGTCTGCGCTATCGCTCCAATGGCGACTTCACCGCGCCCCTGACCATCCGCATGCCCTGCGGCGGCGGTATCTATGGCGGCCAAACCCACAGCCAAAGCCCCGAGGCCTTGTTCACCCACGTGTGCGGTCTGCGCACGGTGATGCCCAGCAATCCCTACGACGCCAAGGGGCTGCTGATTGCAGCGATCGAGTGCGATGACCCGGTGATCTTTCTCGAGCCCAAGCGCCTTTACAACGGCCCGTTCGACGGTCACCACGACCGGCCGGTCGTTCCTTGGTCCAAGCATCCCATGGGCAATGTGCCCGAGGGCTACTACCGCTTGCCGCTGGAGTCGGCGTCGGTGTTTCGCCCGGGCAAGGACGTCACGGTGGTGACCTACGGCACCATGGTGTGGGTCAGCGCCTGCGCTGCCGAGGAGACCGGCATCGATGCCGAAGTGATCGACCTGCGTTCGCTGTGGCCGATGGACTTGCCCACGGTCGTCGAGTCGGTCAAGCGCACGGGGCGCTGCGTGGTGGTGCATGAAGCCACCCGAACGAGCGGCTTCGGCGCCGAGTTGACGGCCCTGGTGCAGGAGCACTGCTTCCATCATCTCGAGGCTCCGATCGAGCGCGTAACGGGTTGGGATACGCCCTACCCCCATGCCCAGGAGTGGGACTACTTCCCCGGCCCTGCCCGCGTGGGTGCCGCTCTCAAACGAGCTATGGAAGCATGATGGGAGTTCACATCATCAAGATGCCCGATATCGGCGAGGGCATTGCAGAGGTCGAGTTGGTGGCCTGGCATGTGAAGCCGGGCGACGAGGTGCGCGAGGATCAGGTCGTTGCGGATGTGATGACCGACAAGGCGACGGTGGAGATTCCATCGCCGGTGCATGGCCGGGTGCTCTCGCTGGGCGGTGCGGTGGGCGAGGTGATGGCGGTGGGCAGCGAGCTGATTCGGCTCGAGGTCGAAGGCGCTGGCAATGCCCAGGCGTCTGCGTCCGCGCCAACCACCAATGCGACGCGCACGGCAAACGAGCCTGCTGCAGTGGTGCCGCCGGCACCGCACGCAGAAGCGGTGGCCGCCACTGCTGTTGCGGCCGAGACCTCCCATCTGCAGACCCCGGCTGAACGAGCACCGCGCAGTGCGCCCTTGGCGGTGGCAGCGCCGCGAGCGCCCGGCGAGCGGCCGCTGGCCTCGCCGGCCGTGCGGCACCGCGCCTGGGAGCTCGGCCTCGAGTTGCAGTTCATCCCTGGCAGCGGGCCGGCCGGACGTATCACGCATGCCGACATCGAGACCTTCCTCGTCACACGCGGGCAGCCGCAGGCCACTGCGGGCATCTGGGTCGAGCGGCATGACGAGGAGGTGGTGCCGGTCGTCGGCTTGCGACGGCGCATCGCGCAGAAGATGCAGGAGGCCAAGCGGCGCATCCCGCACTTCAGCTATGTGGAGGAGGTCGACGTCACCGAGCTCGAGTCGCTGCGGGCCCAGCTCAACGGGCACTACGGCGCCACACGGGGCAAGCTCACGGTGCTGCCGCTGCTGGCACGAGCCCTGGTACTGGCGTTGCGCGAGTTCCCGCAGGTCAATGCCCGCTACGACGATGACGCTGGCGTGGTGACACGCTTCGGCGCGGTGCACCTGGGTATCGCTGCACAGACCGACAACGGCCTGGTGGTACCCGTGCTGCGCCACGCGGAGGCCCGCGACCTGTGGGCCATCGGTGCCGAAATCGCGCGCCTGGCCGAGGCCGCACGCACCGGCAAGGCCACGCGCGACGAGCTCTCGGGCTCGACACTGACCATCACCAGCCTGGGCGCGCTCGGCGGCATCGTGACGACCCCGGTGATCAACCACCCCGAGGTGGCCATCGTGGGCGTCAACCGCATCGTCGAGCGGCCGGTCTATCGCCAGCAGCAGTTGGTGCCGCGCCTGCTGATGAACCTGTCGTCGTCGTTCGACCACCGGGTGGTCGATGGCATGGACGCCGCACGGTTCATCCAGGCCGTGCGTGCCCTGCTCGAGGCGCCGGCGCTGCTGCTGGCCGAGACCGCCCGTTCTTGATTGGAGGGCACGCCCGAGAAAAGGGTGTGCCATGTACGCGATGAAAGATCTGACATCCACGCTGCTCGTGCTGGGCGGGGGCCCAGGTGGCTACGTGGCCGCCATCCGCGCCGGCCAGCTCGGCGTGCCTACCGTACTGGTCGAGGGCATTGCCCTGGGCGGCACTTGCCTGAACATCGGCTGCATTCCGTCGAAGGCGTTCATCCACGCCGCGCAGGCCTACGAGGAGGCGCGGCACCAGGCCAACGGTTCTCCCTTGGGCGTGCGCGTGCAGTCGCCCACGCTCGACCTGGCACAGACGGTGCGCTGGAAAGACGGCATCGTCGAGCGTCTCACGACGGGCGTGGGTGCGCTGCTGAAGAAGGCCGGCGTGCGCGTGATCCGCGGCCACGCGCGCATCATCGACGGCAAGACGCTGGAGGTACACGCATCCGACGCCAGCGATCCCGTGCGCGTGCGCTGCGAGCACCTGTTGCTGGCCACTGGCTCGGTGCCGGTGGAACTGCCGGGGCTGCCCTTCGGTGGTCCGGTCATCTCGTCGACGCAGGCGTTGTCGCCGGCGGCGTTGCCGCGCCGGCTGGTGGTGGTCGGAGCCGGCTACATCGGCCTGGAACTCGGCATTGCCTACCGCAAGATGGGAGCGGAAGTGGCGGTGGTCGAGGCCACTGACCATGTGCTGCCCACCTACGATGCCGAACTCACCCGGCCGGTGCTGGCCACCCTCAAGCGTCTGGGCGTGGTGTTGCACCTGGGCTGCAGCGTTCAGGGTCTGAGCACCGACGGCAGGGCGGTGCGCGTGCGCACCGCCACCGCCGACGAGTTCCCGTTGCCGGCCGATCAGGTGTTGGTGGCCGCGGGCCGTCGGCCGCGCACGGAGGGCTTCGGCCTGGACGGCCTGCAACTGGACATGGCCGGGAGGGCGGTCAAGATCGACGACCAGTGCCGGACCTCGATGCGCAACGTGTGGGCCATCGGCGACCTCACCGGCGACCCCATGCTGGCACACCGGGCGATGGCACAGGGCGAGATGGTGGCCGAGCTGGTGGCCGGCCACAAGCGCCGGTGGGCGCCCGCGGCGATTCCCGCGGTGTGCTTCACCGACCCCGAAGTGGTGGTGGTGGGTTCGAACCCGACGGATGCGCAGGCCGCGGGCATCGATGCCGTGCACGCTGTCTTTCCCTTTGCCGCCAATGGCCGCTCGATGACGCTGGAGTCGACCGACGGCTTTGTTCGGGTCGTGGCCCGGCGTGACAACCACCTCGTGATTGGTTGGCAGGCCGTGGGTCGCGGCGTCAGCGAGTTGGCGGCCGCGTTCGGGCAATCCATTGAGATGGGGGCACGTCTGGAGGATGTGGCCGGCACCATCCACGCGCATCCCACACTGGGCGAAGCCGTCCAGGAGGCTGCGCTGAGGGCGCTGGGGCACGCTCTACACGTCTGATGCCGCTGGCGCGCGCGCCTTCGGTGCCTGCCGGGCATGGAGCCCAAGCAGTTCGTTGCCGACCAGCGCGCCGATCACCAGGGCACCGCCCACCAGTGCGGCCTGCCCAGGTGCCTCGCCCGCTCCCAGCCAGGCCAGCAGCACGCCGAAGATCACCTCCAGCAGTGCCAGCAGCGAAACCTCCGGTGCTGGCAGCACCCGCGCCACCTGCACCGCCAGCAGACACGGCAGCGCCAACTGGAACACGCCCAGCAAGCCCAGCCAGCGCAAGTCGTGGGAGGACGCCTGCAGCGGCCAGGCCAGCGGAAGCGTGATTGCCGCCGACAGCACGGCGCCGATCAGCACGGCGGGCAGCATGTCCGGCGTTTCTGGTTCCGGTGGTGCGGTCGAGCCCGCACCGCCCGGCGGCCGATGCTGAATGTGCTGCAACAGCGTCCAGTTGGCCGCGCCCGCCAGCGGCACCCCGAGCGCCACCAACATGCCCAGCAGCGAACCGCCCCCGCCCAGCGCTTGCTGAGCGAACATCCATGCAATCCCGACGGTGGCCAGCGCGATGGCCAGCCAGGTGCGCAACGGCTGACGGTGTTTCAGGAACACGCGCGCGAATACGGCCGTCACCAGCGGCGCGATCGACATCGTGACCAGCACAGTGGCCACCGTGGTGAGCGTGATCGCCACCATGAAGTTGGTGTACATCACCATCCAGCACAGGCCCGAAAACCACAGGGCTTTCCCGCCGGTGCGCAAGCGTGTCCACAGCGCGCCGCGTCGCCAGACCAGCAGTGCAGCGGTCAGCGCCATGGCATTGAACGCGCTGCGCCAGAAAGTCACCTCGAAGCTGCGCGCGGCTTCGAGCTGCCGGGTCACGACGCCGGCGATGCTCCACAACAGCGTGACCAGCACCATCGCCGCCACGGCGCGGCCGTGGCTCATGGGCACGACAGCGCTCCGGCAAGACTCATGCACCCTCGCGCTGAGCGCGCCGGCGATCGTGCTCCTTCAGGAAGCGCTTGCGCAATCGGATCGACTTCGGTGTGATTTCGACCAGTTCGTCGTCTGCAATGAACTCGACTGCGTACTCCAGCGACAGCTCGATCGGCGGCGTGATCTTGATCGCGTCTTCCTTGCCGCTGACACGGAAATTGGTGAGCTGCTTGGTGCGCACGGCGTTCACCACCAGATCGTTGTCGCGGTTGTGCACGCCGACGATCATGCCCTCATACACCGGGTCGCCCGGCTTGACGAACATGCGCCCGCGGTCGTCGAGCTTGCCCAGGGCATAGGTGACGATCTCACCGTCTTCGTGGCTGATCAGCACGCCGTTCTTGCGCCCTTCGATCTCGCCCTTGTAGGCCTCGTAGCCATCGAAGATGTTGCTGATGAGCCCGGTGCCGCGGGTCAGGTTGAGGAATTCGTTCGAGAAGCCGATCAGGCCACGAGCCGGGATGCGGTACTCCAGTCGCACGCGACCGCGGCCGTCGGACTCCATGTTCACGAGATCGGCACGGCGCTCGCCCAGCGCCTGCATCACGCCGCCCTGGTGTTGGTCTTCCACGTCCACGGTCACCAGCTCGATGGGCTCCTGGCGTTCGATGCCTGCCGGTGTCTGAACATCATGGAACACCACGCGTGGCTTGCTCACGGCCAACTCGTATCCCTCGCGACGCATGTTCTCGAGCAGGATGGTCAGGTGCAGCTCGCCGCGGCCTGACACCTCGAAGATCCCGTCCTCGTCGGTATCGCGCACACGCAATGCCACATTGCTTTGCAGCTCACGATCAAGTCGGTCGCGAATCTGCCGGCTGGTGACGAACTTGCCCTCGCGCCCCGCCAACGGGCTGGTGTTGACGCAGAAGTTCATGGTCAGCGTCGGCTCGTCGACCTGCAACATGGGCAGTGGCCGCGGGTCGTCGGGGCTGGTCAAGGTCACGCCGATTCCGATGTCCTCGATTCCGTTGATCAGCACGATGTCGCCCGGCCCTGCGCTGTCGGCCTGCTGGCGCTCGAGCCCCTCGAACTTCAGCACCTGGTTGATGCGCGCCTTGCGCGGCGTCGAATCGGGGCCTTCGAATACCGCCACATCCATCGCCGGGCGCAGCGTGCCCTGGTTGATGCGGCCAATGCCGATGCGCCCCACATAGCTGGAGTAGTCCAGCGAGCAGATCTGCAGCTGCAACGGTGCATCGGGATCGCCCTCATGGGCTGGAACGTGCGCGAGCACCGCCTCGAACAGCGGCGCCAAGTCGGTGCCAGTGGTGCCCGGCTCGAGCGCGGCCCAACCGTTCAGGCCCGACGCGTAGACAACCGGGAAGTCGAGTTGCTCCTCGGTTGCGCCGAGCTTGTCGAAGAGATCGAACGTGGCATTGATGACGTAGTCGCATCTGGAGCCGGGGCGATCGACCTTGTTGACGACCACGATAGGCTTCAGCCCGAGGGCCAGCGCCTTCTTGGTCACGAAGCGCGTCTGCGGCATCGGCCCCTCGACCGCGTCGACCAGCAGCAGCACGCCGTCCACCATCGACAGCACGCGCTCGACCTCGCCTCCGAAGTCCGCATGCCCCGGCGTGTCGACGATATTGATGTGGGTGTCCTTCCACTTGACCGCACAGTTCTTCGCCAGGATGGTGATCCCGCGCTCGCGTTCGAGGTCGTTGCTGTCCATCACGCGCTCGGCCACCTGCTGGTTGTCGCGGAAGGTGCCGCTCTGACGCAGGAGTTGGTCGACCAGCGTGGTCTTGCCGTGGTCAACGTGCGCGATGATGGCGATGTTTCGGATCTGGGGAATCATGGAAGGCTCTCAGGAAATTCAGAAGCGGTGGCCGGCGCGCGGCACAGGGCGTGCACTTCGGGCGGGCTGAGCAATCGATCAGCGATCAGTTCGCCAGCGCGGATGTGCGCGCTGCCCAGAAATGCGCCAGGCTGCGGGCCGTAGACGCGCATGCGGTCGGTGTCGGGATGCTCGACCCTGCGCCGCAGTCCGGACAGGAACCGCCCGGCCTCGCCGGCGTCGAGTCTCAGGCTGGGCCAATCCGCCAGGAGCGTGTCGGGGGGCAGCAGCCGAGCCAGTCGGTCGGCATCTGACATCGCTTGCAGCTCTTCCAGCGAAACCGCGCCGTCGATTCGGACAGGCCCGCTGGACGTTCGGCACAGCGCTGCAAGGTGGGCACCGCAGCCCAGTGCCTGGCCGATATCCTCGGCCAGCGTGCGGATGTAAGTGCCCTTGCTGCAAACCACTTCGATCACCAGCGTGCGATCGTGCCACTCGACGATGTCGATCGCATGGATCGTCACTCGGCGCCGCTCACGCTCGACATCCACACCGGCGCGGGCGTACTCGTACAGCGCCTTGCCGTCTTTCTTGAGCGCCGAGTGCATCGGTGGCAATTGGTCGATCGGTCCGGTCAGGCGTGCACAGGCTTCGGCGATCGAGCGCGCGTCGACCTGCACGGGACGCTGCTCGACAACGGCGCCTTCGAGATCGCCCGTGAGCGTGCGGGCGCCCAGCGTCAGCGTGGCGCGATATGCCTTGTCGGCATCCAAGCTCACCTGTGCGAACTTGGTGGCAGCCCCAAAGCACAACGGCAACAGGCCGGTGGCCAGCGGATCGAGCGTTCCCGTGTGCCCGCCCTTGAGGGCGCGCAACAGGCCCTTCACCTTCTGCAGGGCATCGTTGCTGGTCCAACCCAGAGGCTTGTCGAGCAACAGCACCCCATGCAGCGGCCGCCGCGGCAGACGCGGCGGCGCCGCGCCCGGCGCGCTGTCAGCGCGCGCGGGCTGCGCGGGTGCCTGGGCGATGGTCATTCCTTGGCGCGCGTGGCGTTGGCCTGCCGGATCAGCGCGTTGAGCTCGGCCGCGTGCTCGGTGGTGCGATCGAACTGGAAGTGAAGGGTGGGCACAGTGTGGATCTGCAATCGCTTGAAGAGGCCGTTGCGCAGGTAGCCCGCGGCCTCGTTCAGCCCGGCCTCGCACTCGCCGGGATCGCCCACCAGAAGTGAGAAGTAGACCTTGGCATGCGCATAGTCGGGTGACACCTCGACGCTGCTGAGCGTGACCATGCCGATGCGCGGATCCTTCAGCTCGCGGATGAGCTCGGCCAGATCACGCTGGATCTGATCGGCAATGCGGAAGCTGCGGTTCGGTATGGCTTTCTTGTGGCGCATGGTGTGGGTCCTTGCCTAAAGCGACAAGCCCCGCCGGTTTTGGCGGGGCTTGTCGCATGGGTGCGTCGAGTCCCGCCTTACAGCGTTCGGGCCACTTCCTTCACTTCGAAGAACTCGAGCTGGTCGCCTTCGGCGATATCGTTGTAGTTCTTCAGCTTGATGCCACACTCGAAGCCCTCGTTCACCTCGCGCACGTCGTCCTTCATGCGCTTGAGCGACTCCAGTTCGCCGGTGTAGATGACCACGTTGTCGCGCAGCAGGCGGAAGCGCGCATTGCGTGTGACCTTCCCCGAGGTGACCATGCAGCCGGCCACGGTGCCGATCTTGGAAGCCACGAACACGGTGCGGATCTCGGCCCCGCCGATGACCTCTTCCTTCTGCTCGGGCGCCAGCATGCCGGCCATTGCCGCCTTCACTTCGTCTACGGCGTCGTAGATGATGTTGTAGTAGCGGATGTCGACATCATTGCCCTCGGCCAACTTGCGCGCACCGGCGTCGGCGCGCACATTGAAGCCGACGATCACGGCCTTCGATGCGATGGCCAGGTTGACATCGCTCTCGCTGATGCCGCCCACGGCAGCGTGCACGATCTGAACCTTCACCTCAGGCGTGCTGAGCTTGACCAGCGACTGCGCCAGCGCTTCCTGAGAGCCCTGAACATCGGCCTTGATGATGAGCGCCAAGGTCTGAGCCTGACCCTCGCCCATGTTCTCGAACATGTTCTCGAGCTTGGCGGCCTGCCGCTTGTTGAGCGTGACTTCGCGATACTTGCCCTGGCGGAAGGTGGCGATCTCGCGCGCACGGCGCTCATCGGCCAGCACCATGAACTCGTCGCCCGCCTGAGGCACCTCGGTCAGGCCCTGGATCTCCACGGGAATTGACGGCCCTGCCTCGAGCGTCGCCTTGCCCGCCTCGTCCAGCATGGCGCGCACGCGGCCGAAGCTCGACCCTGCCAGCACGACGTCGCCTCGCTTGAGCGTGCCCGATTGCACCAGCACCGTCGCCACAGGTCCACGCCCCTTGTCGAGCTTGGCCTCGATGACCAGCCCCTTGGCGGCCGCCTGAACTGGAGCTGTCAGCTCCAGCACCTCGGCCTGCAGAAGCACCTGCTCGAGCAGGTCGTCGATGCCCTGCCCTGTCTTGGCCGACACTGCGACAAAAGGCGAATCGCCGCCGAACTCCTCGGGCACCACTTCCTCGGCGACGAGCTCGCTCTTCACCCGCTCCGGGTTGGCCTCGGGCTTGTCGATCTTGTTCATCGCCACGACGATCGGCACCTTGGCCGCCTTCGCGTGGTGGATCGCTTCCTTGGTCTGGGGCATCACTCCGTCGTCTGCCGCTACCACCAGGATGACGATGTCGGTGGCGTTGGCGCCGCGGGCACGCATGGCCGTGAACGCCGCGTGGCCCGGAGTGTCCAGGAAGGTGATCATCCCGCGTGGCGTCTCGACGTGATAGGCGCCAATGTGCTGGGTGATGCCGCCCGCTTCGCCCGCAGCCACGCGAGTGCGCCGAATGTAATCGAGCAGCGAGGTCTTGCCGTGGTCGACGTGACCCATGATGGTCACCACCGGAGCCCGCGGCGATTGCTCGGCCTGCGTGGCGGCATGTTCTTCTTCGAGGAAGGCTTCCGGGTCGTCGAGCTTGGCGGCGAGCGCCTTGTGACCCATTTCCTCGACCACGATCATCGCCGTCTCCTGGTCGAGCTGCTGGTTGATCGTGACCATCTGCCCGAGCTTCATCAACTGCTTGATCACCTCGCTGGCCTTCACCGACATCTTGTGGGCCAGATCGGCCACAGAGATGGTCTCGGGCACGTGCACTTCCTGGATCTGCGGCTCGGACGGCGCCACGAAGTGGCTGTCGTTGTCGCCGCGCTCTCCCCGGCGTCCGCTGCGCGGTGCGCGCCAGCCGGCACGTCCGGCACTGGTGTCGGTGCGGCCCTTGGTTGCGGCACGCTTCTTGGCGGCGTCGTCAGCCCAGCTCGACGACAGCTTCTCGGACTTGACCGACTTCTTGTCGCCGGGCTTGGCACCGGCACCTGCAGCCGGGCCGGTCGCGCCGGCACCAGCCTTGGGCTTGTGGATCGTGCCGGTGATGGCCTCCTTGGCCGCCACCGGCTTGGCCTCCTCGGGCTTCTTCGCGGTGAGCACTCTCTTGGGCGCGTTCATCATCGCCCGGATGGCTGCCGCTTCCGCCTCGGCGGCTTTGCGGCGCTTCTCCAGTTCGGCCAGACGGGCCTTCTCGGCGGCCTCGTCCGTGCCGGCCTTGACGACGCGCAGCGCAGGCTTCGCAGGTTCGGGTGCCGGACTGGGCACCGCCACCGGAGCCGGCGGCTCAGCGGCAGCCGTTGGAGCCGATGCCTCGGCAGCGGGCGCCGCTGCCTTCTCGATGGCGGCGGCAGCTGCGGCCTTGGCCGCCGCTTCGGCAGCTTCTCGTGCAGCCGCCTCGGCAGCTGCACGCGCAGCGGCTTCCGCGGCCTCGCGCGCCAGGCGCTCCTGCTCTTCGCGTGCACGCTGCGCAGCGGCCAGCTCTTCGGCCTGCCGGCGCAGCGCCTCGGCCTCTGCCCGCGCCTGCTCTTCGCGACGCTGCAACTCCGCGGACTCGGCCTCGGCCGCGGCCGCCGCGTCCTCAGCCGACGCAGGTGTCTCGTCGCGCTTGACGAACACGCGCTTCTTGCGCACCTCGACCTGGATCGTGCGAGCCTTGCCGGATGCGTCGGCCTGCTTGATCTCGCTGGTGGACTTGCGCGTCAGCGTGATCTTCTTGCGCTCGGCACCGGCTGTGCCATGCGCGGAGCGCAGGTAGTCCAGCAGCCGCTCCTTGTCGGTCTCGGTCAGCGCGTCGTCGGGCGACTTCTTCGCGACACCGGCAGACTGCAGCTGCTCGAGCAGCGTCCCCGCGGGACGGTTGAGCTCGGCTGCGAACTGGGCGACGGTCGTCACGGCCATTGGGAGTTTCCTTGCGTGGGCTTGCGGTGCGGTGCGATGGTTCGGATGCGTATCGTCGGGGTCAGGCAGTGAACCAGTGCTCGCGGGCCTTCATGATCAACGTCTTTGCGGCGGCTTCGTCCATGCCCGTGAGCTCGACCAACTCGTCGACAGCCAGGTCGGCGAGTTCGTCGCGGGTGTGGACGCCGCCGTCGGCCAGCTTGCCGATCAACGCGGTGTCCAGTCCTTCGAGGTCACGCAGGTCCTGCGACACCTCCTCGACGGACTCCTCGTGTGCGATCTCCATCGTGAGCAGCGCGTCCTTTGCCCGGTTGCGCAGCTCGGTGATGGTGTCCTCGTCGAAGGCGTCCATCTCCAGCATCTCCTGCAGCGGCACGTAGGCCACCTCCTCGAGGCTGGTGAAACCCTCCTCGATCAGGATATTGGCGACTTCCTCGTCGACGTCGAGCTTGTCGACAAACAACTTGCGAATGCCGTCGCTCTCCTGGGCCTGCTTGGCCTGGGACTCCTCGGCGGTCATGATGTTGATGCGCCAACCGGTCAGCTCCGAAGCCAAGCGCACGTTCTGCCCGCCGCGGCCGATCGCAATCGCGAGGTTCTCTTCGTCGACCACCACGTCCATGGCGTGCTTTTCCTCGTCGACGACGATGGACTGCACGTTGGCAGGTGCCAATGCGCCGATGACGAACTGCGCAGGGTCTTCCGACCACAGCACGATGTCGACACGTTCGCCGGCCAGTTCGTTGGTGACGGCGTTGACGCGCGAGCCACGCACACCCACGCAGGTTCCAATCGGATCGACCCGCTTGTCGTAGGAGACGACGGCGATCTTGGCCCGCGAACCTGCGTCGCGGGCGCAGCTCTTGATCTCGAGCAGCCCCTGTTCCATCTCAGGCACTTCCTGGGCGAACAGCTCCTTCATGAAGTCGGGCGACGAACGCGACAACATGATCTGCGGACCTCGCGCTGTCGGGTCCACGCCGGCGATGTAGGCGCGCACCCGATCGCCCGTGCGCAGGTTCTCCTTGGGGATCATCTCGCTGCGCTTGAGACGGCCCTCGACGCGACCGGACTCGACGATGATGTCGCCCTTGTCCAGACGCTTGACGGTGCCGACGAAGATCTTGTCGCCGCGCGAAAGGAAGTCGTTGAGCAGCGTTTCGCGCTCGGCATCGCGGATCTTCTGCAGGATGACCTGCTTGGCCGCCATGGCGCCGATGCGTCCGATGGGCACCGAGTCGATCGGCTCCTCGATGTGGTCGTCGACCTCGATGTCGGAGATCTGCTCCTTCGCCTCGAACAGCAGGACTTCGGAGTCCGGCAGTTGCAGCCCGGCCTCATCCGGCACCACATGCCAGCGGCGGAACGTCTCGTACTCGCCGGTGTCGCGGTCGACCGAAACCCTGATGTCGACCTCACCACCGTGGAGCTTCTTCGTCGCCTGCGCCAGCGCCGCCTCGACCGCGCCGAACACGACCTCGCGGTCCACGTTCTTCTCGCGCGAGATGGCATCGACCAGCATGAGCATTTCGCGGTTCATCAGTCTTGACCTCCGTCTTGCTTGTTCGGCTCGCTCGCGCGGCGACGCCCTTTGAAGTCGATCACCGGCACCAGGCGCGCTTCGCGCACTTCGTCGAGTTCGAAGTCCAGTGCCTGCTCGGGTTCAGCACCACCCACGGCTGGCAGGACCAGACGCCAGCCGCCGCCGTCCCGAGGCTGCAGCGCGCCCCGCCACTTTCGACGGTTCTGGAAGGGCAGGCGCAAGGTCAGATCGATGTCGTGGCCGGAATATCGAACCCAATCGGCCGGCTTGCGCAGTGGTCGATCGAGACCGGGCGACGAAACCTCCAGCCGGGCGTAGTCGACCGCCTCGACTTCGAGGACGTACTGCAATTGCCGCGTGACGACTTCGCAATCCTCGACCGTGACCGCATCCCCGGCTCCGGTTTCGTAGGCCTGACCCGGCACCCGGTCGATATAGACGCGCAGCAACCCCCCGGCCGACCGCTCGGTGTCGACCACGTCATATCCCATGCCTGTTACCGTGCGCTCAATGGCGCCCTGCCAACTCATCCTGCCTGCTGCAACCCTTTGGAAGGTTCCGGAAAGTTCGGAAAAAATGCCGCCAAGCAAAAAAAATGGGCTGGATGAATCCGCCCATTCAGCTCAACAGCGAAAGCGGCGATTGTAGCCCGCAAGAGCCATGCCGGCAAGAGATGCCAAACCCCGCCTGCATGCGTGCGAGAATCGCCGACCGATCCAACGACAACGACAGGACCTACGACCCATGGGCTTTCTCGCCGGCAAACGTCTGCTGATCACCGGGGTGTTGAACAACCGCTCAATCGCCTACGGCATCGCCCGCGCGTGCCACCGCGAAGGGGCCGAGTTGGCGTTCAGCTACGTCGGCGAACGCTTCAAGGAGCGTATCCAGGAGTTTGCTGCCGAGTTTGGCTCGAACCTCGTGTTCGAGTGCGACGTGGCCGACGATGCGCAGATCGACAGGTTGTTCGCTGAACTCGGGCAGCATTGGGACGGGTTCGACGGCTTCGTCCATGCGATCGCGTTCGCACCGCGCGAGGCGATCGCCGGCGACTTCCTCGAGGGCTTGAACCGCGAGGCGTTTCGCGTCGCGCACGAAATCTCGGCCTACAGCTTTCCCGCGCTGGCCAAGGCGGCCCTGCCCCGTCTTCGGCCCGGTGCGGCGCTGCTGACCTTGAGCTACCTGGGCGCCATGCGCTATGTGCCCCACTACAACACCATGGGGCTCGCCAAGGCGTCCCTGGAATCCAGCGTGCGCTTCCTGGCACAGAGCCTGGGGCCGCGCGGCATACGCGTCAATGCCCTGTCGGCCGGCCCCATCAAGACCCTGGCGGCTTCCGGCATCAAGGACTTCGGTCGGCTGCTCGCGGCATTTGCAGCCACCACGCCGATCCGCCGAACCATCACGATCGAAGAAGTCGGCAATGCAGCTGCATTCCTGCTATCTGACCTGGCCAGCGGCATCAGCGCCGAAGTGGTCTACGTCGACGGCGGCTTCAGCCACATGGCCTCGGGCAACCCGGACGCCTGAGCGTCCGCCACGCCGGCACGCTGACCAGCAGGCCGGTCGAGTGTCACCGGCCCGCGGTCAACCGCGTACGCAATCCACCGCATAACGGCGCACGCCGGCGTCGTCGCTGGTCTCGACCAGGCCGTGCACATCGGTGTCGAAGCCAGGGAACTTGGCGTTGAACTCACGAGTGAATCGCAGGAATTCGACGATCTTGCGGTTGAAGCGCTCACCAGGGATGAGCAGCGGGATGCCCGGCGGATAGGGTGTGAGCAACGATGTCGTGATCCGGCCCTCGAGCCGATCGATGTCGACGCGCTCGGTGTCGCGGTGAGCGATGCGAGCAAACGCGTCGCTGGGCTTCATGGCCGGCTGCAAGTCCGACAGGTACATCTCCGTGGTCAGCCTCGCCACATCGCCGCGGGCGTAGGTCTCGTGGATCGACTGGCACAGGTCGCGCAACCCCATCCTCTCGTAGCGCGGGTGCTGGGCGCAGAACTCCGGCAGGATGCGCCACATCGGTGCGTTGCGCGCATAGTCATCCTTGAACTGCTGCAGCGCAGTGAGCATGGTGTTCCAGCGGCCTTTGGTGATGCCGATGGTGAACATGATGAAGAACGAATAGAGCCCGGTCTTTTCGACAACCACCCCGTGCTCGGCCAGAAACTTGGTCACGATGGCAGCCGGAATGCCAGTACGGGCGAACTTGCCGCTCACATCCAAACCTGGTGTGATCACCGTGCTCTTGATCGGATCGAGCATGTTGAACCCCGGCGCCAGGTTGCCGAAGCCATGCCACTTCTCGTTGGCCTTGAGCACCCAGTCAGCAGCCTGCCCTACGCCTTCCTTGGCCAGCCGGTCGGGCCCCCACACCTTGAACCACCAGTCGCGACCGAACTCCTTGTCGACCTTGCGCATGGCGCGCCGGAAGTCGAGCGCCTCCTTCAGACTTTCCTCGACCAGCGCCGTGCCGCCGGGTGGCTCCATCATCGCCGCGGCGACATCGCAGCTGGCGATGATGGAGTACTGGGGTGACGTCGAGGTGTGCATCAGGTACGCCTCGTTGAACAGAGGGATGTCCAACCGGCGCGTCTGCGAGTCCTGCACCAGCACCTGCGAGGCCTGGCTGATGCCGGCCAGGAGCTTGTGCGTGCTTTGAGTGGCGAACACCAAGGCTTCCTTGGGACGCGGGCGGTTCTTGCCCATGGCGTGGTAGCTGCCATAGAAGCCATGGAAGGCCGCATGGGGCAGCCACGCCTCGTCGAAGTGCAAGGTGTCGACGTAGCCGTCGAGCTTGGTCTTGATCGCCTCGGTGTTATAGAGCACACCGTCGTAGGTGCTCTGCGTGATCGTGAGGATGCGCGGACGCACCTTCTTCGCGTCCAGGCCTGCCAGCAGCGGGTTGGCAGCGATCTTGCGCCGGATGGTCTCGGGCGAGAACTCGCTCTCCGGTATCGGCCCGATGATGCCGTAGTGGTTGCGTGTGGGCGTCAGAAACACAGGCACCGCGCCCGTCATGATGATCGAGTGCAGGATGGATTTGTGGCAATTGCGATCCACGACCACCACGTCGCCGGGCGCCACTGTGTGGTGCCATACCATCTTGTTGCTGGTGCTGGTGCCGTTGGTGACGAAGAAGCAGTGGTCGGCGTTGAAGATGCGCGCCGCATTCCTCTCGCTCGCGGCCACCGGCCCCGTGTGGTCGAGCAACTGGCCCAGTTCCTCCACGGCATTGCACACATCCGCGCGCAGCATGTTCTCACCGAAGAACTGGTGGAACATCTGACCGACCGGGCTCTTCAGGAACGCGACGCCGCCGGAGTGCCCGGGACAGTGCCACGAGTACGAGCCATCCTGCGCGTAGTCCATGAGGGCCTTGAAGAACGGCGGCGCCAGCCCGTCGAGGTAGCTCTTGGCCTCCCGGATGATGTGACGGGCGACGAACTCCGGCGTGTCCTCGAACATGTGGATGAAGCCATGCAGCTCGCGCAGGATGTCGTTGGGGATGTGCTCGGAGGTTCGCGTCTCGCCGTAAAGGTAGATCGGGATGTCGGCGTTCTTGAAGCGGATCTCCTGGATGAACTTGCGCAAGTTCAGGACCGCCGGGTCGAGCTCGGGACCGGGCGTGAACTCCTCGTCGTCGATCGACAAGATGAACGCGCTGGCCCGGCTTTGCTGCTGGGCGAACTGGCTCAGGTCGCCGTAGCTCGTGGCGCCGAGCACCTCCATGCCCTCTTTCTCGATGGCTTGCGCCAGTGCCCGGATACCCAGGCCAGACGTGTTCTCGGAACGGTAGTCCTCGTCGATGATGACGACAGGAAAGTGGAAGCGAAGCATCGCGTGTGCTCCTCGATATCAGTGGGCATGCCCGGTTCGGCGGAGCGCGAAGTGTAGGCCCCTTGCTCCAGCGCCGGTATGACACACGCGTGCCTAGCATGATCGCTACACTTCACCTGCGCAGGGATCCAGCGGGCCGGGGTCGCCTCGTCGACGACGCGCCCCGGCGGACCGATGTGATCGAACGCAAAGAGAGGTGCATCGATGGATTTCACTGACAGCACCACCTGGTGGGTGATCACCGTCGTGCTTGTTGCAGCCGAACTGGCCACAGGTACGTTCTACTTGCTGATGTTGGCTCTGGGCACGGCGGCTGCAGCGCTGGCCGCTCATGCCGGTCTGGGTATCAGCGGCCAGTACCTGGCCGGCGCAGTGATCGGGGCCGCCGCTGTGGGTGGATGCTATGCCCACCGGCGGCGAAGCAAGCGCTCCGACGTGGCTGCGAACCCGAATGTGAATCTCGACGTGGGCAGCCCCGTGCAGGTTGCGGCCTGGCGGCCCGACGGCACAGCGCGGGTTCACTATCGTGGCGCCGAGTGGGACGCACGCTATGCCGGCGCTGCGCCCGCCGAGCCAGGCGCCCACGTGATCCGTTCGGTACAAGGCAGCCTGCTGGTGCTCGAGCGCGCTCCTGGCTGATCCTGTCAGCTTCCAATCCCAGTCGAACCCCGAAAGGCATCCATGGAAATCATCGCGTTGCTGCTATTTGTCGTGGCCGTGATCTTCATCGTCCGCTCCGTCAAGGTTGTCCCCCAGCAGAACGCCTGGGTCGTCGAAAGGTTGGGCAAGTACCACGCCACGTTGACGCCGGGGCTGAACTTCCTCGTGCCCTTCATCGACCGCGCTGCGTACAGGCACTCGCTCAAGGAGATCCCGCTGGACGTGCCCAGCCAGGTCTGCATCACGAAGGACAACACGCAGCTCACGGTCGACGGCATCTTGTACTTTCAGGTCACCGATCCGATGCGCGCAAGCTACGGATCGTCGAACTACATCGTCGCCATCACCCAACTGGCGCAAACAACGCTGCGCAGCGTGATCGGCCGCATGGAACTGGACCGCACGTTCGAGGAGCGCGATGCCATCAACGGCTCGGTGGTTGCGGCCTTGGACGAAGCTGCCCTGAACTGGGGAGTGAAGGTGCTGCGCTACGAAATCAAGGACCTGACGCCGCCGCCTGCGATCCTGCACGCGATGCAGGCCCAGATCACGGCCGAACGTGAGAAGCGTGCCTTGATTGCCGCATCCGAGGGGCGACGCCAGGAACAGATCAACATCGCCACCGGCGAGCGCGAGGCGGCGATCGCACGATCCGAGGGCGAGAAGCAGGCCGAGATCAACAAGGCGCAGGGCGAAGCGGCCGCCATCACGGCAGTCGCCGATGCCACGGCGGACGCGATCCGCAAGATCGCGATGGCTGTGGAGCAGCCCGGCGGCATGCAGGCAGTGCAGCTGAAGGTGGCCGAGAAGGCCATCGATGCCTACGGCAACCTGGCGCGCACCAACAACACGATGATCGTGCCGGGCAACATGACGGAGGTCTCTGCCCTGGTGGCCAGCGCCATGGCGGTGATGAAGCGCGCCGGAACCGCCGGCTGAACCGCACGCGCCAGCGCGCGACTTGCACACGGGCACGCCACCGGATCCCGGCTAGAATCCCGGGCTTCCCTGCGGAGGGATGGATGAGTGGTTTAAGTCGCACGCCTGGAAAGCGTGTGTGGGTTAACAGCCCACCGCGGGTTCGAATCCCGCTCCCTCCGCCAGCCACGCCAAGCTGGGCGCTGCAG
>JAKLLB010000040.1:0-5665 GCA_023150345.1 Aquabacterium sp. | reverse complement strand
ATCAGTGTCGTCGCGGCCTGGCCTTGCGCGAGGCCATCGCCTGGCCGTAAAGGGCCAGGTACTCCTGCGCAGCGTCTTGCCACGACAACCGCTGCGCCATGCCCCGCTGTTGTATCGCTGCCCACTGCTGGGGATCGTCGCGTTTGAGCCGCATGGCCCGCAAAACGGCGCCCTCGAATGCAGGTGCAGAAGCCGCGTCGAACACGAAACCCGTGATGCCATCTGCCACGGTGTCTGCAAGACCACCGACGCGGCGAACCAACGGCACCGTGCCGTAGCGCAGCCCATATAGCTGCGTCAAGCCGCAAGGTTCAAATCTCGACGGAACGGCGATCGCATCGGCGCCGGCGATCATCTGGTGCGCCCGCGCCTCGTCGTAACCGATGTAGACACGCACCCGACCCGGATACGACCGCTGCGCTGCAGAAAACGCATCCTGCAATGCGCCGTCGCCCTCGCCCTGCACCACAACCTGCACACCCGCTTCGACCAGCCTGGGCAGCGCCGCCAGCACGAGGTCAAGGCCCTTCTGGGCCGTCAGGCGGCTGACGATGCCGATCAGCAACGCCTGGTCGGCTTCGCCCAATCCGGCGTCCCGCAGCAACGCCTGTCGACACGCCGCCTTGCCGCCCACGTTCACTCGGTCATACGACGCAGCAAGCGCCGGATCCGTGGCCGGGTTCCAGAGGGAGTCGTCGATGCCGTTGAGGATGCCGCTCACGTCGCTGCTGCGCCCGCGAATGACGCCATCCAGACCACAGCCGAATTCGTGCGTGGCAATTTCGCGCGCGTAGCCGGGGCTGACCGTCGTGATGCGATCTGCGAACTTGAGCCCTGCCTTCATGAAAGACAGCTGCCCATGGAACTCCAGCGCAGCAGGCGCCATGAAGCGCGCCGAAAGCCCAAGCAACACCCAGTCGTCGTGGGGGAACAGGCCCTGGTACGCGAGGTTGTGCACGGTGAACACGGTGCCTGTGGTCGTGGGCCAATGGTCGGCGATGTAGGCACAGGCCAGGGCGGCGTGCCAGTCATGGACATGCAGCACCTGCGGGTTCCAGGTGGTGTCGATCTCCCCCGCAGCCAGTTGAGCTGCCACCCAGCCCAGCAGGCCGAACCGCTGCAGGTTGTCGGACCACTCTGCACCGTCGGGCGCCTGGTACGGCCCCCCCTCCCGCCGGTACAGGCGGGGGGCATCGACCACGTAGACCGGCAGGCCGCTGCCGGGCATAGTGGCGAGCAGCAGCCGAACACGCAGTGCCCCGAAAACCGCACCGAGATCGGCGACCGTGCGGGCATGCAGAACCGATTCGAGCACGGCCGGAAAGCCCGGCAGCAGCAGGCGCACGTCGGCTCCTGCCTCCGCCAGGGCCTTGGGCAATGCGGCCATCACGTCGGCCAAGCCTCCCGTCTTGACCAAGGGATAGACCTCGGCAGCCGCATGCAGCACGCGCAAGGCGGGCGCTGGCAGGTGCGCCACCGGTTGTGCTGTCGTCACTGCGCGAGCGCCTCCAGCATGGCGCGCGTCACGAGCGTGACCCCTTGGGGGCTGCGATGAAAGCGCCGTGCGTCATCTTCGGCATTTTCTCCGATCACCATGCCGTTGGGGATCACGCAGCCGCGATCGACGATCACTCGATTGAGCCGCGCGCCTCGGCCGACCTCGACGCTGGGCAAGAGCACCGACCAGTTCACCTCGGAGTGCGAATGCACGCGCACGTTGGAGAACAACACGGTGCGGAAGGCTCGACCGGACACGATGCACCCCCCCGACACCAGCGACTCTATGGCCAGTCCGCGGCGATCGTCCTGGTTGTGGACGAACTTTGCCGGCGGCAGTTGCGGTTGATAGGTCCAGATCGGCCAGCGGGTGTCGTAGAGATTGAGCTCGGGCACCGTGGCCGTCAGATCCACGTTGGCGTCCCAATAGGCATCGATGGTGCCGACGTCGCGCCAGTAGGGTGAGGCGCCGGGTTTGGCTCCAACGCAGCTGAGGTCGAACGGGTGCGCCACTGCGTCGCCCTGGCGAACAACGCGGGGAATGATGTCCTTGCCGAAGTCATGACTCGAACCCGGCTCAGCCATGTCCCGCTCGAGCTCGCGATACAGGTAGGCTGCATCGAAGATGTAGATGCCCATGCTCGCCAGGGAGCGGTCGGGGTCATGCGGCATGCCGGGCGGATCGGCCGGCTTCTCGATGAAGTCGATGATGCGGCGCGATTCGTCGACAGCCATCACACCGAAAGCACTTGCCTCGCTTCGCGGCACCTCGATGCAGGCGACTGTGCACGGATGCCCCATCGCGACATGGTCGGCCAGCATCAGCGCGTAGTTCATCTTGTAGATGTGGTCACCGGCCAGCACCACGATGTACTCGGCGTGGTACCCATGCAGGATGTCCTGGTTTTGCCAGACTGCGTCGGCCGTGCCACGGTACCAGGACTCCTCGTCGACCCGCTGCTGGGCCGGCAGCAAGTCGACGAACTCGTTCATCTCCGACTTCAGAAAGGCCCACCCGCGCTGCAGATGGCGCAGCAGGCTGTGGCTCTTGTACTGGGTGATCACCCCGATTCGGCGTATGCCCGAGTTCAGGCAGTTCGACAGCGCGAAGTCGACAATCCGGAACTTGCCACCGAAGTAGACCGCCGGCTTGGCCCGGCTGTCGGTCAACTGCTTGAGCCGGCTGCCGCGCCCTCCTGCCAGCACCAATGCCACGGCGCGTTTGGGCAAATCCAGGCTCGATGCCAGCTCGAGTGAAGCCATGCGCGGGTACTCCCGGGGTTTGGTGATGCGCACTGCAGCGGCGCACCAAACAATAATGCCATGGGCGTGCCTAGGAGGGCCATGATGGCGATGCGCGAACGCGACGACCCGCTCGTCACCGGCGAGCCGGAATCGGTCTCGCAACGGGTGGATCAGCACCTTCTCGACACTGTGGGTGTCTGGCCAGGAGACGCCGGTGCGAGCGATCTGCTGCAGGCGGTTTCCCAGGTGGCTCGGGCGGAGCTCTCCCGCCGCTGGGTTGCCACGCAGGCTGCGGACCACACCAGCAGGGCTCGCCGTGTGGTGTACCTTTCGATGGAGTTCCTGATCGGCCGCAGCCTGGGCAACGCGTTGGCCGCGCTCGGGCTGGATGCGCATGAAGCGGTGCGGCACCATGCCCAGGCGCTGGAGGACGTCCAGGACCGGGAACCCGATCCGGGGCTGGGCAACGGCGGCCTCGGTCGTCTGGCGGCGTGCTTCCTCGACTCCATGGCGACGTTGGGGCTGCCCGCCTGGGGCTACGGCATCCGTTACGAATTCGGCATGTTCGCCCAGGCCATCCAGGGGGGGCGCCAGGTTGAATACCCCGATCCCTGGCTCGCCGACGGTACGCCGTGGGAATTCCCACGTCCCGAGGTCTCGCATCCCGTGCGGTTTGGCGGTTGGGTCGAGCGCGCCGAGTCACCCGACGCCACGCCGGTTTGGCGGCATTCGGCAGAAGTCAGCGCCAAGGCCTACGACATCGTGGTGCCGGGGCACGGCACCAACCGTGTGGCCACGCTGCGGTTGTGGAAGGCCGCCGCGCCCGCACATATCGACTTGCAGGCTTTCAACAGTGGCGACTACGCGCGCGCCGCCGAATACAAGAACCAGTTCGAGAACATCTCCTGGGTGCTCTATCCGAACGACAGTACGCCAGCCGGCCGCGAGCTGCGCCTGCGACAGGAGTACTTCTTCACCGCCGCCTCGTTGCAGGACGTGGTGGCCCGCCACCTCGCCGAGCACGGCCATCTCGGCAACCTGGCCGAGCATGTGGCAATCCATCTCAACGACACGCACCCGGCCATCGCAGTCGCAGAGCTGATGCGACTGCTCATCGACGAGCAGGGTTTCAGCTGGGCGCCTGCGTGGCACATCACGCGCCAGGTGTTCAGCTACACGAACCACACGCTCATGCCCGAGGCGCTCGAGACCTGGCCGGTGGCGCTGATGCAGCGTGTGCTGCCTCGGCATCTGGAGATCATCTTCCGCATCAACCACGAGTTCCTGGCCGAGGCGGCACGGCTGCACCCGGGTGACGTGCAACTGCTCCGGCGCCTGTCGCTGATCGATGAGGATGGCGACCGGCGTGTGCGGATGGCCCATGTGGCCATCGTAGGCAGCCGGCATGTCAATGGCGTTTCCGCCCTTCACAGCCGATTGCTGGTGCAGACCATCTTCGCCGACTTTGCGTCGCTGTGGCCTCAGCGCTTCGGCAACGTCACGAACGGCGTGACACCGCGGCGCTGGTTGCAGCAGGCCAACCCAGCACTCGCCCGGTGCCTGGACGACACACTGGGCACGCACTGGCGGCGCGATCTCGCGGCACTGCAGCCGCTGGCCTCACGCGCCGATGATCCCGAGCTGCAACATGCGTTTCGAGTCGCCCGGCTCGAGAACAAGCGCCGCCTGGCCGCCCTCATCCATCGCAGCACCGGTTTGGACGTCGATCCGGATTCAATGTTCGACGTGCACGTCAAGCGCATCCACGAGTACAAGCGCCAGCTGCTGAACCTGCTGCACGTGGTCACGCGCTACCGCGCCATGCTGGCGCAACCGCACGTCGACTGGGTGCCACGCACCGTCATCTTCGCCGGCAAGGCGGCATCGGGTTACCAGCGCGCCAAGCAGGTGATACGGCTGATTCACGACATCGCCTTGGTCATCAACGCAGACCCCCGAGTGTCCGATCGCCTGAAGGTGGCGTTCGTGCCGAACTACAGTGTCTCGGTGGCGGAAACGATCATCCCGGCCGCCGATCTGTCGCAGCAGATTTCGACCGCAGGGACCGAAGCGTCCGGAACGGGGAACATGAAGCTCGCGCTCAATGGCGCCCTGACCATCGGCACCGACGACGGCGCCAACATCGAGATCCGTCAATTGGTGGGCGACGACAACATCTTCATCTTCGGCCGGCGGGCGCATGAGGTCGACGCCATTCGACGCGCCGGCTACCAGCCGATGCGCATCTACGAGCACAACCCTCAGCTCAAGGCCGTCCTCGACTCGATCGCATCGGGCACGTATTCGCCTGCCGAACCCGCTCGATATCGGGATCTCGTTGATTCCCTGCTGTGGGGCGGCGATCCCTACCTGCTCCTCGCCGACTACGACGACTACGTGCAGGCTCAAGCGCGAGTCGACGCCCTCTATGCGCAACCGGCACTGTGGGCTAGTCGTGCGCTGCGCAACGTGGCGGCCATGGGCGAATTCTCGTCAGACCGCGCGGTTCAAGAGTATGCGCATCGCATCTGGCAGGTACAGGCTGGTGAGGGTGTCACCGCAGGCGGCTAGGAGCGTGGCCGCGTGGGCGGAGACTCACCACGGTGCTGTATTCGCATGCACCGAAATGACCGCGGGGATGCCGATCCGACATCCCCGCGTGTTCGTCGAACTGTCGCACGCGCGGTCGCCGGCCTCGGCGACCGCTACCTGTCAGTTCAATTCAAAGGAACCTTCTTGCCATCCTTGTACATGTACAGGGTCATGGCCGGATCCTTCAGTTCGCCGTCCTTCTCGAAGGCGACCTTGGCCGTCACGCCCTGGTAGCTGACAGCGGCCAGCTTGGGCAGGTAGACCTTCGGGTCGGCCGAGTTGGCCGCCTGCATGGCGCTGACCAGCACGTGCACCGCGTCGTAGGTGTAGG
>JAKLLB010000003.1 GCA_023150345.1 Aquabacterium sp. | reverse complement strand
GGCACTCAACCGGTTGCCGCTGTTCGAAGCGGGCGCGATCGAGGTGCAGGATGAGGGCAGCCAGTTGCTGGCGCTGCTGGTGCAGGCGCGGCGCGGGGAGATGGTGGTCGACTTCTGCGCCGGCGCCGGCGGCAAGACGCTCGCACTCGGCGCCGCCATGCGAAGCACAGGGCGTTTGTACGCGTTCGATGTGTCCGGCCACCGGCTCGAGGCGCTCAAGCCCAGGTTGAAGCGCAGTGGCCTGTCCAACGTGCATCCGGTGCAGATTGCCCATGAGCGCGACGACCGCATCAAGCGCCTGGCAGGCAAGATCGATCGTGTGCTGGTGGACGCACCCTGTTCTGGCCTGGGCACGCTGCGCCGCAACCCGGACCTGAAGTGGCGCCAGTCGCCCCAGGCGGTGCAGGAGCTGTCCGTCAAGCAGCGGGCGATCCTCGACAGCTCGGTGCGCTTGCTCAAGCCCGGCGGCCGGCTGGTGTACGCCACCTGCAGCCTGCTGCGCACCGAGAACGAGGAGGTGGCCGACGCGTTTCAGGCCGCGCATCCCGAATTGCGCCGGCTGGATGTGGCACCCGTGCTGGAACAAGCCGGAGTGCCTGACGCCAGCAGCCTCACTCGCGATGGTTGCCTGCGCCTGTGGCCGCACCGCCATGGCAGCGACGGCTTCTTCGCCGTGATCTGGGAGCGCGACCCCGCATGACGGGCGGCCATCCGAGGACCTCCACACCTGTCACTGCGCGTCGGGCAACTCCACGAGGCCCATGACCCCCGGGGCGCCCCTCGGACTTCTGGCAAGTCACCGGGTCAACCATGGGCCGCTCGCCTGTGCTTGTCCGATGTCAAATACCTAGAATACGGGCCAGATTCTGAAACCCCCGTGAAGGTGCCGTCATGACCGACCCCGCCGTGCTCTGGTTGTCTTTGGTCGATGCTGCGGCCCATGGACTTTGGCGCAGTGCCAGCGCCTGGACCCTGGTGGCCTACACACTGGCGCTGACGCATGTGACCATTGCCGCGGTCACGATCTTCCTGCACCGCTCGCAAGCCCACCGCGCGCTGGACTTGCATCCATTGCCTGCGCACTTCTTCCGCTTCTGGCTGTGGCTGACGACCGGGATGGTGACACGGGAGTGGGTGGCCATCCACCGCAAGCACCATGCGCGCTGCGAGACCGCCGACGATCCGCACAGCCCCGTCAGCAAGGGCATCCGCACGGTGCTGTTGCGCGGCAGTGAGCTGTACCGGGCGGAGGCTCGCAACGCCGAGACCCTGAGCAAGTACGGGCACAACACGCCCGACGACTGGCTCGAGCGGCATGTGTATGCCCGCTACACCTGGCAAGGTGTGGGCCTGATGCTGGTGATCGACCTGTTGATGTTCGGCGCGATCGGCCTCACGGTCTGGGCGGCTCAGATGTTGTGGATCCCGGTCTGTGCGGCCGGCATCATCAACGGCATCGGGCACTATCGCGGCTATCGCAGTTTCGAGTCTGCCGATGCGTCGACCAACGTGGTGCCGTGGGGCATCGTGATCGGCGGCGAGGAACTGCACAACAACCACCACACCTATCCCACGTCGGCCAAGCTCTCGGTCAAGCCGTTCGAGTTCGACATTGCCTGGGGCTACATCCGGGCGTTGGAGTTGCTGGGCCTGGCGCGGGTTCGCAAGACCGTGCCGCACCTGCAGCGCGGCCCCACCAAGCCCGTGGCAGACGCGAAGACGCTCGAGGCGGTCATCGCCAATCGCTACGAGGTGATGGCTCGTTATGCGAGCGCCTTGCGGCAGGCGTGTGCCACCGAGTTGCGCAACCTGAAGGCACAGGGCGCCCGCAATGCCGGGCGGCTGAACGAGTTGCGACTGGCACGGCGCTGGCTGCCACGCGATGCACAGCAGATCCCGCCGGAGTTGCGTGCGCGCCTGGACGAGGTGGTGGCAGCCAGCCCGCACCTGGCCAAGCTACTGAGCATGCGCGAGGAGCTGCGCCAGATCTGGACGCGCACCAACGCGTCGGCCGAGCAACTGGTAGCCGAGTTGCAGGCTTGGTGCCGCAAGGCGGAGGCCAGCGGTATCGTGGCCTTGGAGAACTTCTCGCTGACGCTGCGAGCCGCACGCATGTAGCGGGGTGCACGCCATGCCCTGAGGGCTCGGTGTGCTGGCCGGTTGGGCGAGGAGCGGCGTGTCGCTCGCGGTCTGTCCGCCGTCACGGCGGATGCTTCGGGCCCGTCGGCGCCAAGTGACAGGGCGCCGCTGCAAACCCAGCGGGCCACTGGCGCGGCCCGCTTGGTGTCAGACCGGGCATGACCCGGCCCGGACAGAGCTCACTTGAGCTTGATTTCCTTGTACAGGACGTGCTTGCGCGCCTTCGGGTCGAACTTCATGAATTCGAGCTTCTCGGGCGTGGTCTTCTTGTTCTTGGCCGTGGTGTAGAAGTGACCGGTACCCGCAGTGGATTCCAGCTTGATCTTCTCGCGTCCGCCTTTGGTTGCCATGGTGTGCTCCTGGTCTGATGATGGTGGGTGGCCTGATTACAGGGCACCCTTGGCGCGCAGGTCGGCGACGACCTGATCGATGCCGACCTTGTCGATCAGGCGCAGAGCCGCGCTGGTCACGCGCAGGCGCACCCAGCGGTTCTCGCTTTCGACCCAGAACCGACGGTACTGCAGGTTCGGCAGCCAGCGGCGCTTGGTCTTGTTGTTGGCGTGGGAGACATTGTTCCCGACCATCGGGCCCTTGCCCGTGACTTGACAGACGCGTGCCATGACGCTTCTCCAAACTTTGAACTGTTGCAGGCGGAGCCACCGGATTCGCGGATTCGGTTCGACGGGCGCAACCCCATCTCCAGGCCTGCCTGTCCTGCTGGCCTGCCCGTCCCGCCCGATATGTGCCCCGAATCCGGCACCGAAATTGGCAAAGACCGCGATTATAGCCAGTTTCGGCACCGGCGCCGCTCGCTCCGGCAAGGTGACCCGCAGCCAGGGATGTCGAGTCAGGCTTGCTGGTCGAGGAAGCGCTGCGCATCCAGCGCCGCCATACAACCCGTGCCTGCCGATGTGATGGCCTGTCGGTAGACATGGTCCTGCACGTCACCGGCGGCGAACACGCCCGGCACATTCGTCATGGTGGCGTAACCGTCATGGCCGCCTCGCGTGAGGATGTAGCCATCCTTCATCTCGATCTGGCCCTTGAAGATGTCGGTGTTGGGCGAGTGGCCGATCGCGATGAAGCAACCCTTGAGCGTGAGTTCGCGCTGTTCGCCGGTCTGGGCATTCTTCAGCCGCACCCCGGTCACGCCGCTGGCATCGCCCAGCACCTCTTCGAGCGTCTCGTGGAGTTCGAGCACGATCTTGCCGGCGGCCACCTTCTCGTGCAGCTTGTCCACCATGATGGGTTCGGCGCGGAACTTGTCGCGCCGGTGCACCAGGTGGACGCGCTGGGCGATGTTCGACAGGTACAGCGCCTCCTCGACAGCGGTGTTGCCGCCGCCGACCACGGCCACCACCTCGTTGCGATAGAAGAACCCGTCGCAGGTGGCGCATCCGCTGACACCGCGGCCCATGAACGCCTGCTCCGACGGCAGGCCCAGGTACTTGGCGCTGGCGCCGGTGGCGATCACCAGCGCATCGCAGGTATAGGTGCCGCTGTCGCCCCGCAGGCGAAACGGCCTGCTCGACAGGTCGACGCCATGGATCTGGTCGAACACCATCTGTGTGGCGAAACGCTCGGCATGCTGCTGGAAGCGTTGCATCAGATCGGGACCTTGCACACCCATGACATCGGCGGGCCAGTTGTCGACCTCGGTGGTGGTCATCAACTGACCACCTTGCGCCATGCCGGTAACCAGCACCGGGGCGAGGTTGGCGCGTGCGGCATAGATGGCGGCCGTGTATCCGGCAGGGCCGGAGCCCAGGATCAGGACCCGGGCGTGGAGTGCAGGTTGGCTCATGTTGCAGCGGGGGAGTTCAGGTATGGCCGGGCGCAGCCTTGGGCTCGGACCTCGGCGATGCAACATTGTCACATGGGGGTCGATCGCTATACCGCAGCCGGTGTCAATCGGCACAATAGCGAAATTCATCACGTTCGGGCGGTCTGCGTTGCGGTCCCCGGGCGTTCGCCGTTTCTTCCCTGCGGCTGCTTCAACCGCAGCTGCCCGACAACAACCGAAGCGACGTAAGAGGGGATTGCGCAATGTCGATGCTGACGAATCTGGACCTGATTCGCCGTGTGCCGCTGTTTTCGATGCTCACCAACGAACAGGCACAGTCCATCGCCGATGCCGTCGTCAAGCGACGTTTCCGTCGCGGCGAACTGGTCGTCGAGCAAGGACGCAAGAGCAACGCGCTCTTCATCTTGCTCAATGGCCGTGCCCGCGTGCTCACCTCTGACTCGCGGGGACGCGAAGTCATCCTTGCCGTGCTGGAATCCGGCGACTACGTCGGCGAGATGAGCCTGATCGACAACGAGGCCCATTCGGCCACCGTGCGCTGCGAGATCCAGACCGACATGCTGATCCTGGGCCGGGCCGATTTCGCCCGCTGCCTGCCCGAAAACTCGACGCTGTCCTACGCCATCCTGCGCGGGCTGGTGCGTCGCCTGCGGCACGCCGACCGGCAGATCGAGTCGCTCGCCCTTCTCGATGTGTATGGCCGCGTCGCCCGCACGTTGCTGGAAATGGCCGAGGACGTCGACGGCGTCAAGCTCATACGCGGCAAGGTCTCGCGCCAGGACATGGCCAAGGTGGTGGGCGCGTCCCGCGAGATGGTCAGCCGCGTGATGAAGGACCTGGAGGAGCGCGGCGTCATCGAGACCCAGGAAAACGGGTCGGTGGTGATCAAGGAGCGCGCCCAGCCCGAGTGAGGACCCGCCGCCGGGGGGCGGCAGACCGCCGCTCCGGGCTGGCCGCGACAACCTGGCGGGCGGTGTGTCGCAGGGACCTTGCGCCACAATGCGGCGCATGACGTTTCCACTCGGATCGCTGCGCGCCGATGGTGCGCCCGGCCTGGCCGGCGGCGCCGCGGACGACGCCGCTGGTGCACCCCTGCCACGCTGGACCCGCCAGCTGGCGCTGCTGGCCGGCGTCGTCGGATGGCTGCTCCTGGTGCTGGCGCTGGCCACGCACCACCCGGCCGACCCGGGCTTCTCGACGTCCGGGCAGGGCGCGGGGCTGCACAACCGCGCTGGCCTGTTGGGCGCCTGGGTGTCCGACGCATTGCTGTTCGTGTTCGGCTATTCGGCGTGGTGGTTGCCACTGGTGAGCCTGCGCGCATGGTTGCAGGGCTTGGCGCTCAGCCTGCGCGGCTCGCCGACGGCTGGGGTCTCGGTGTCGCGCTGGCCCTTCTGGCTCGGGCTGTGCTTGCTGCTCGCGGCCAGTTGCGGGCTCGAGTGGACCCGGCTGTATCGCTACGACACACTGCTGCCTGGTGGCCAGGCCGGTGGCGTGCTGGGCCAGGTGCTGGGGTCGGCATCGATGCGCGGGCTGGGTTTCGCCGGGTCGGGTGTGTTCTGGATCGCCACCCTGGTGGTCGGCGTGAGCCTGTCGATGCGGTTCTCGTGGGTGCGCACGGCTGAATCGCTGGGTACGTGGGTGGAGGGATTCGGTGCTCGTCGCCACGAGGCGCGGGAGCGCCAGGAAGACCAGCGCATCGGCGAGCAGGCCATGCGCGAGCGTGAACAGGTGGTCGAGGTCGAGCGCGCCGTGGTCGAGGACCATGCGCCCATCGTGATCGAACCGCCCGTGGTCGACGTGCCGCGATCGACCCGCGTCGCCAAGGAACGGCAGAAACCGCTGTTCGCCGAGCTCACCGACACCCGGCTGCCTCAGGTGGACCTGCTCGACGCGCCCAATGGTCGCCAGGAGTCGGTCACGCCGGAGTCGCTGGAGATGACCTCCCGGTTGATCGAGAAGAAGCTGCGCGACTTCGGAGTCGACGTGCGCGTGGTCGCCGCCTCGCCTGGACCTGTGATCACCCGCTACGAAGTCGAGCCAGCCACCGGCGTCAAGGGCTCGCAAGTCGTGAACCTGGCCAAGGACTTGGCGCGTTCGCTTTCGCTGGTGAGCATACGCGTGGTCGAGACCATCCCAGGCAAGACCACGATGGCCCTGGAGCTGCCCAACGCGCGGCGGCAGACCATCCGGCTGGCCGAGATCCTGGGCTCACAGGTGTATGCCGACGCGATGTCGCAGCTCACCATGGGCCTGGGCAAGGACATCGTCGGCGCACCGGTGGTGGCCGACCTGGCCAAGATGCCGCACTGCCTGGTCGCGGGTACGACCGGCTCGGGCAAGAGCGTGGGCATCAACGCCATGATCCTCAGCCTGCTCTACAAGGCCGAGGCTCGCGATGTTCGGCTCATCCTGATCGACCCGAAGATGCTCGAGATGAGCGTGTACGAGGGCATTCCGCACCTGCTGTGTCCGGTGGTCACCGACATGAAGCAGGCCGCCAATGCGTTGAACTGGTGCGTGGGCGAGATGGAGCGTCGCTACAAGCTGATGAGCAAGCTTGGCGTGCGCAATCTCGCCGGATACAACAAGAAGATTGCCGAGGCCCACGAGGCTGGCCAGTCCATCCCCAACCCGTTCAGCCTGACCCCCGATGCGCCAGAGCCGCTGGAGCGGCTGCCCTTTGTCGTGGTGGTGATCGACGAGCTGGCCGACCTGATGATGGTGGTGGGCAAGAAGATCGAGGAATTGATTGCCCGCCTGGCCCAGAAGGCACGAGCTGCCGGCATCCACCTGATCCTGGCCACCCAGCGGCCCAGCGTGGACGTGATCACGGGCCTGATCAAGGCCAATATCCCGACACGACTGTCGTTCCAGGTGTCCAGCAAGATCGACAGCCGCACGATCCTCGATCAGATGGGTGCCGAGGCCCTGCTGGGGCAGGGCGACATGCTCTACCTGGCCCCTGGCACCGGGTTGCCGGTGCGCGTGCATGGCGCGTTCGTGTCGGACGAGGAGGTGCACCGCGTGGTCGAGTACCTCAAGAGCCAGGGCGCGCCCAACTACATCGAGGGCATCCTCGAGGGCGGTACGCTCGATGGCGACGCCGACGGCACCGGCGCCGGTGGGAGCGGCGCCGATGGCGAGAGTGATCCGATGTACGACCAGGCCGTTGCCATCGTTCTGCAGAACAAGAAGGCCTCCATCTCGCTGGTGCAGCGCCACCTGCGCATCGGCTACAACCGGGCTGCGCGCCTGCTCGAACAGATGGAGCGCTCCGGCCTCGTATCTGCAATGGCCTCCAACGGCAACCGCGACCTGCTCGTGCCGCGGCGCGACGAATGACGGCGCCCCGCACATTGCTCAGCCGGAGGGTGCGCGCCAGCCTGTTGGCGTTGGCATGCGCGCTGTCGACTGGCTTGGTGTGGGCCGACGGCGTGGAACTGCTGCGCGGCTTTGCGCGCGATGTGAAGTCGGCACGTGCCGCATTCAGCCAGACCGTGATCTCACCCGACGGCGCACGCCGCAAGTCGTCGGCCGGGCAGTTCGAGTTCGCCCGGCCGGACCGGTTCCGCTTCGCCTATCAACGACCGTTCGAGCAGACCATCGTGGCCGACGGTCGAACGGTGTGGCTGCACGATGTCGAGCTCAACCAGGTGGTGGTGCGGCCGTATGCACAGGCGATGGGCGCCACACCTGCGGCGCTGCTGGCCGGCCAGGCGCTCGAGCGCGACTTCGCGCTGTCGCCGTTGCCGCCGCGTGACGGGCTCGAGTGGGTGCAGGCCCAGCCGCGCCAGGCCGATGGGCAGATTCGCAGCCTGCAGGTCGGATTCCGCGCCGGGGTGCTGGCTGCACTCGAGATCACCGATGCTTTCGGGCAGCGGTCGATCCTGCAGTTCAGCGAAGTGACGGTGAACCCGCGACTGGGCGACGACCGCTTTCGCTACGAGATCCCCGCGGGCGTCGAGGTGCTCAGGCAACCGCAGTGAGAACAGGCTCCTAGAACGGTGCGGCCAGAGTGATCGCGAACGCCTGCGAGGGGGCCTGGCGTGTCAATCCCGTGTGCAACGCCAGGCGCAGGCGCGCCTGGGCGCCTACGCGCAGTTCCACGCCGGTGTCCAAACTGGCACGCACGGCGTCGAGCGGCTGGCGCAATGCCTGCCGCACGGGCAGGCGTTCGCCATCGAGGGCGACATAGCCCGAGGCGTGCGTACCCCAGGCTTGCTGCCCGAGTACAGCGCGTTGTGGTGTGCCGTCCTGGGCGACCGCGGCGGAAGCGACCACCCCCAGCATGGCAGCGACCATCGCGAGCAGCGGCCGGCTCATGGTCGGGGTCCGGGGCGGGTTGGGCGTTGCGCTGGCTTCAATGCACACGCATGTCCATCAAGCCCATGTCTGTGCTTGCGAGAAACTGCTCGATGTTCATCAGGATCAACATGCGTTCGCCGTCGCCGGCCTTCACCGTGCCCAGTCCGGTGATGTAGTCGGCATCGATCTGCGCATTGAAGTCCGGCGCCGGGCGGATCTGGTCGGCGCCGAGTTCCAGCACATCGCTGACCGAGTCGACGACGATCCCCACCGTGCGACCGACCACGTTCAGGATGATGACCACTGTGAAGGCGTCGTACTTCACTTCCGGCAGCGCGAAGCGCACCCGCATGTCGACGATGGGCACGATCACGCCACGCAGGTTCACGACGCCCTTCATGAAGCCTGGCGTGCCCGCGATGCGGGTCGGCGCCTCGTAGCCCCTGATTTCCTGCACCTTCAGGATATCGATCCCGTACTCCTCGGTGCCGAGCTTGAATGACAACACCTCGCGTGGCGCAAACAGCGCGCCCGACGAAACCGCTCGAGATGCCGCATGTGCGACGGCCTGGCTTTCCGGGGTGGTGATGGCGCTCATGTCAACTCCATGGACGGGGGTGCGGGATCGTTGCTCAGGCGGCGTCCCGAACGCGTTGTCATGCAGTGTGCAGCGGCAGGCCGTTCGCACATGGCCGCAAAAGCGCCGGAACGCCGCCGCAATTCGAGGCCTGGGTGCACTGCGACAATGGCGCCATGCGTGCGCAGGAGTCCTTGTTCGACGGTGATGTCGCTCCGGTCGGTGCTGCGCTGCCCGCCGCGGATGCGCATACGCCGCTGGCCGAGCGATTGCGCCCGCGCACGCTTGACGAGGTGATCGGCCAGGGGCATCTGCTCGGGCCTGGGCAGCCGCTGCGTGCGGCGATCGAGACCGGCCGCCTCCACTCGATGATCCTCTGGGGTCCGCCGGGGGTGGGCAAGACGACGCTGGCACGATTGCTGGCTCAGGCGGTGCCGGCCGCGCAGTTGCGAGTGCTTTCGGCGGTGCTGTCCGGCGTGAAGGACATCCGGGACGCGGTCGATCTGGCTCGCGCGGCACGCAGCGCCGGCCATCCGACGGTCGTGTTCGTCGATGAGGTTCATCGCTTCAACAAGGCCCAGCAGGATGCCTTCCTGCCTCACGTGGAGTCGGGCCTGTTCACCTTCATCGGCGCCACCACCGAGAATCCGTCGTTCGAGGTGAACTCCGCCTTGCTGTCGCGGGCGGCCGTTCATGTGCTCGAGCCGCTGGGCGAGGTCGACCTCGGGCGCCTGCTCGACCGCGCCCGCGCCGAGTTGGCCATGCCCGAGTTCACCGAGGGGGCGCGCCAGCGGCTGGTGGCGCATGCGGACGGTGACGCCCGGCGATTGATCAATGCCTGTGAGGCGGTGGCGGCGCTGGCGGGCACTGGTCGCGCCGGGCCGATCGACGAACCGCTGCTCGAGCAGGCGCTCGGGCGGATGCTGCGGCGCTACGACAAAGGGGGTGACCTCTTCTACGACATGATTTCGGCGCTGCACAAGTCCGTGCGCGGGTCGGACCCGGATGCCGCGCTGTACTGGTTGGCCCGCATGATCGATGGCGGTGCCGATCCACGCTACGTGGCCCGGCGTGTCATCCGCATGGCCAGCGAAGACATCGGCCTGGCCGACCCGCGCGCGCTGCCGATGGCCCTGGACGCTGCGCAGACGTACGAGCGCCTGGGCTCGCCCGAAGGCGAGCTGGCGCTGGCGCAAGCGGTCGTGTACCTGGCGGTGGCGCCGAAGTCGAATGCCGTCTACGCGGCGTGGAAGGCGGCGCGTGCATTCGTGGCTGCCGATGGCACCCGGCCCGTGCCGCCGCACCTGCGCAACGCGCCCACGGCACTGATGCGCGAACTGGGCCACGGCGAGGGCTACCGTTATGCCCACGACGAGGCCGACGGCTACGCCGCAGGCGAGCGCTACCTGCCCGACGGGATCCACCCGGCGCCGTTCTACAGCCCGGCACCCCGAGGGTTGGAGCAGCGCATCGGCGATCGCCTGGCGGAATTGCGGCGCCTGGACCAGGAATCGAAGAACTCACGGTAGTCTCCCGGCAGATCCGCGCAATCTTCGGATCTGCAGCGGGAATGCCCTGCCGCGACGGCGCCGACCCCCTCCTACAATTCCGCGCAGCCCGCAGTCGTCGTCGCTGACGCCGGCCGTGCCGCGAGTGCCGTTCACACCCAAAAAGCGTCCCGCTGTCGCGGAGACACCTGGAGACCCGCTGATGGACATCTTTCTGCAGCAGATCATCAACGGTCTGGTGCTGGGCAGCATGTATGCGCTCGTGGCACTGGGCTACACGATGGTCTACGGAATCATCAACCTCATCAATTTCGCCCACGGCGAAGTGCTGATGGTGGGCGCGCTCACCAGCTGGACCGTGATCATGGCGCTGCAGGGTGCAGGACTGCCCGGCTGGTTGCTGCTGATCCTGTCGTTGGTGGCGGCGATCGTCGTGTGCTCGCTGTTGAACTTCCTGATCGAGAAGATCGCTTACAGGCCATTGCGCAATGCGCCGCGCCTGGCGCCGCTCATCACCGCGATGGGCATGAGCCTGCTGCTGCAGACCCTGGCGATGATCATCTGGCAACCCAGCACCAAGCCCTATCCCATCTTGCTGCCTTCGGAGCCGTTCTTCGTCGGCGGCGCAGTCATCAACGTCACCCAGATCCTGATCCTGGCGATCACGGGCATCACGCTGGCCGGCCTGATGTACCTCGTCAACCGCACACGATTGGGTCGCGCGATGCGGGCAACCGCCGAGAACCCGCGCGTGGCCACGCTCATGGGCGTGCGTCCCGACATGGTGATCTCGGCCACGTTCATCATCGGCGCCGCGCTGGCTGCATTGGCTGGCGTGATGTACGCGGCCAACTACGGTTCGGTGCAGCACACCATGGGCTTCATGCCCGGACTGAAGGCCTTCACGGCAGCGGTGTTCGGTGGCATCGGCAACCTCGCCGGTGCCGTGGTCGGCGGCGTTCTGCTGGGCCTGATCGAGGCCCTGGGCTCGGGCTACATCGGCACCCTCACCGGTGGCGTGCTGGGCAGCCAGTACCAGGACATCTTCGCGTTCATCGTGCTGATCCTGGTGCTCACGGTGCGACCGCAGGGCCTGCTGGGCGAACGCGTCGCCGACCGTGCCTGATCCCACCGTATCCGGAGCTTAAAGATGAAGAACAAGCTGGTTGTCTTCGTGCTGGCCGCCATCGCCCTGATGGTGCTGCCGCTGGTGGCGCAGGCTGCGGGCAATTTCTGGGTTCGCATGATCGACTTCGCGCTGCTGTATGTGCTGCTGGCGCTGGGCCTGAACATCGTCGTGGGCTACGCAGGCCTGCTCGACCTGGGCTACGTCGCGTTCTACGCCGTGGGTGCGTACATGTTCGGCCTGATGGCTTCGCCGCACCTGTCCGATACCTTCGAGTTCATCAAGGCCACGTTCCCCAACGGCATGCACACGCCGGTGTGGCTGGTCATACCACTGGGTGCGGCACTGGCCGGGGTGGCCGGGGTGATCCTGGGCGCGCCCACGTTGAAGCTGCGCGGGGACTACCTGGCCATCGTCACGCTGGGCTTCGGCGAGATCATCCGGGTGTTCATGAACAACCTCGACCGCCCGGTGAACATCACCAATGGTCCCAAGGGCATCCAGCAGATCGACAGCATCAAGATTCTGGGCGTGGACTTCGGGCGTACCGGCGAGGTTTTCGGCTACGAAATCTCGGGCGTCACCAAGTACTACTACCTGTTCCTGCTGCTGGTGGTGGTGAGCGTGGTCATCTGCTACCGGCTCGAGCGCAGCCGGATCGGGCGCGCGTGGATGGCCATCCGCGAGGACGAGATCGCCGCGAAGGCCATGGGCATCAATACCCGCAACCTCAAGCTGATGGCTTTCGGCATGGGTGCCACCTTCGGCGGCGTGTCGGGCGTGATGTTCGCCAGCTTCCAGAACTTCGTGTCGCCGGAGTCGTTCGCGCTGCAGGAGTCCATCATGATCGTCGCGATGGTCGTGCTCGGCGGCATCGGTCATATTCCTGGCGTGGTGCTGGGTGCCGTGCTGCTGGCGGCCCTGCCCGAGGCTCTGCGTTGGGTGGCCGGCGAGCTCGACCTGCAGCGGGTCACCGACGGCCGCATCGATGCGGCCATCCTGCGCCAGCTGCTCATTGCGTTCGCAATGATCGCCATCATGCTCACGCGCCCACGCGGCCTGTGGCCTTCGCCCGAGCATGGCAAGGCTGCGGCAACACCCGCGCGCTGAGACCGGAGTCCACGATGAGCCAAGTCGTTCTCAAGGTCGGCAACGTATCCAAGCGCTTCGGCGGCCTGCAGGCGCTGTCCGATGTCGGCATCACCATCGAGGCGGGACAGGTCTACGGCCTGATCGGCCCGAACGGGGCCGGCAAGACCACCTTCTTCAATGTGCTCACCGGGCTGTACACGCCCGATTCCGGCACCTTCGAACTGGGCGGCGCGCCTTACCGGCCCACGGCCGTGCACGAGGTGGCCAAGGCCGGCATCGCACGCACGTTCCAGAACATCCGCCTGTTCGCCGAGATGACGGCGCTCGAAAACGTGATGGTCGGCCGCCACGTGCGGTCGCACTCCGGGCTGTGGGGCGCGGTGCTGCGCACTCCCGGCTTCAAGGCCGAAGAGGCCGCCATCGCCGCGCGCGCCCAGGAACTGCTCGACTACGTGGGCATCGGGCGCTACGCGGAGTACAAGGCGCGCACCCTGAGCTATGGCGACCAGCGTCGCCTCGAGATTGCGCGCGCGCTGGCCACCGACCCCAAGCTGATCGCGCTCGACGAACCTGCTGCCGGCATGAATGCCACCGAGAAGGTGGTGTTGCGCGAACTGATCGACCGCATCCGCAATGACGGGCGCACCATTCTCCTGATCGAACACGACGTCAAGCTGGTGATGGGCCTGTGCGACCGGGTGACCGTGCTCGACTACGGCAAACAGATTGCCGAAGGCACTCCGGCCGACGTGCAAAGCAACGAGAAGGTGATCGAGGCTTACCTCGGTGCCGGCCACAAGGCACATTGATGTCAGCCCCCACGCGAGGCAGGTAAACCATATGTCAAGCAACAACGTCCTGCTCAAGGTCAGCGGCCTGAAGGTCGCCTACGGCGGTATCCAGGCCGTCAAGGGCGCCAGCTTCGAGGTCTGCGAGGGCGAGCTGGTCAGCCTGATCGGCGCCAACGGCGCCGGGAAGACCACCACGCTCAAGGCTGTCACGGGTACCCAGCCGGTGGCGGCAGGCGATATCCAGTTCATGGGCCGCAGCATCCGCGGTCAGGGTGCCTGGGACTTGGTCAAGCAGGGTTTGGTCATGGTGCCCGAGGGCAGAGGCGTGTTCGCGCGCATGACCATCGTCGAGAACCTCCAGATGGGCGCTTATGTGCGCAACGATGCCGAGGTCGACGCCGACATCGACAAGGTCTTCGGCATCTTTCCTCGGCTCAAGGAACGTGCCGCCCAGCTGGCTGGCACCATGTCCGGCGGCGAGCAGCAGATGCTGGCCATGGGCCGCGCATTGATGGCCCGACCGAAGGTGCTGCTGCTCGACGAGCCCTCGATGGGACTGTCGCCGATCATGGTCGACAAGATCTTCGAGGTGGTCAACGACATCCACCAGCGCGGCACCACGGTGCTTCTGGTCGAGCAGAACGCCAGCCGCGCGCTGCAATTGGCCAACCGGGGCTATGTGATGGATTCGGGTGAGGTGACCATGAGCGGTGACGCGAAGCAACTGCTCAACGACCCCAAGGTCCGCGCCGCATATCTCGGCGAGTAGCGCCGGGCGCCCGGCACCGTCGCTGCGTGAGGAGCTGCACGCCAGCGCCCCATTCGTGCCTCGGGGTTACCCCTGATCACCCGAAGTTGCAAGCCGGCTTTAAGGTCCGCGTCGTTACCTTAGGGCCTGCGCACCGCATCCGGGGCGCTGGAGTCCTGCGATGGGGTCGAATTCGCGCAGCCGGCTGGTGGTCGGGGCCTTGGGTTTGCTGCTGGCCTGGGGCGGAACCGCGAGGGCACAGACGGCGCCTTCTGCTTCAGCGGTTCCTGCCAACGCTTTGAGGGTGGGTTTTGTCTGCCCATTCACCGGCGGGTCGGCCGACTTCGGCAACAGCGCCCGGCTGGGCGCCGAGCTGGCAGTCCGGGAAATCAACGAAGCGGGTGGGTTTCTCGGGCGACACGTCGTGCTGGTGCAACGCGACGATCAAGCCAACCCAGACCGCGGCCGCCAGGCCGCGGAAGACCTGGTCAAGGTCGAGAAGGTGGCATTCACGGTGGGCTACTGCAACACCGGGGTCGCGCTGAAGTCGCTGGATGTCTTCCAGGACAACCAGCATCTGCTGATGGTTCCGGTGTCCACCGGTTCGGCTGTCACGGCACGCTACCCTGCAGCGCAGAGCTACATCTTTCGCGTGTCCCCGCGCGACACCCTGCAGGCGGCGTTTCTCATCAAGGACATCGTCGACCGGCGCGGACTGACGAAGGTGGCGGTTTTCGCCGATCGCACCGGCTACGGCGAGGGTGGGCTGAAAGATGTGCTCGCGTTCCTGGCCGAGCGCAAGCTGGCGCCGGTGCACGTTGCGCGCTTCGATCTCGGTGTCGCATCGCTGCGTGACGAGGTCCAGCAGGCGCGCGCAGCAGGAGCTCAGGCCCTGGTGGGCTACACCGTGGGGCCGGAGCTGGCGGTACTGGCGCGGGCCAAGGCCGAGACCCGCTACGAGGGGCTGCTGTACGGACCTTGGCCGATGTCGTTCCGCCAGGTGTGGGAGAAGTCCAGTGGCGGCGCCGAGGGTGCGATGATGGTGCAGTCCATCATCCCGAACCTGGCCAACGAGCGACGCAGTTCCTTCATCGCCAGGCTCAAGCGACAGGCCGCCAAGGAGCCTGTGGCTTCATTGATGGCCGCGGCGCAGACCTACGATGCGGTGCACCTGATGTTGCGGGCCCTGTTCCAGACCCGTGGCGACACCCGTGCCGAGGCGCTGAAGGGCGCGCTCGAGAACCTCGACAAGCCCTATGTCGGTGTGGTGACCACCTACGACCGACCGTTTTCCGCCGCCGATCACGACGCGTTCTCGCTCAACATGATTTGGCTGGGCGCCTGGCGGCAGGGTGAGATTCGCTTCCAGTACGCCGAGGACGAGAAGCGCGCCAGCTACATCCGCCGCAAGCAGGGCGAGTGACCGCGATCAGCGGCCCGCCGGGGCCCTGTATCGCGGCGGCGAGGCCGAAGTGTCCCGGTCATGACGCCGCTGCGCGGTCGGCCGCGGAACTGAAGGCGTCGCTGTGGAAGGCGTCGGGTGCCAGGCCGCAGCGGCTCGAAAAGTCGCGCCGTGCGGCCTCCACCATCACAGGTACGCCGCAGGCATAGACCTCGTGCGCCGACAAGTCGGGATGGTCGGCGATCACCGCCTCATGCACGAAGCCCGTCCGGCCGGTCCACCCGTCGCCCGGACGCGGCTCCGACAGCACCGGCACGTAGCGCAGCCATGGCAGTGCCGCGGCGGCGGCCACGGCCCAATCGTGCAGGTAGAGATCGGCACGTGAGCGGCAGCCCCAGTACAGGGTGGCGTCTCGCACGATGCCCTGATCCTGCATGTGCTCGATGATGGCCTTGATCGGCGCAAGGCCAGTGCCCGAGGCCAGCAGCACGATCGGCGCCGTCGATGCCTCGTTCAGCCGGAAGCCGCCCAACGGGCCCTCGGCGCGCAGGATGTCCTTGTCCTTCATGCCTCCGAAGACATGGTCGGTGAACAGCCCGCCGGGCATGTGCCGCAGGTGCAGTTCGATCGATGGGGGCGTACCCAATCGCGTAGGTGCGTTGGCCATCGAGTAGCTGCGGCGCTCACCGTCGCGCAGGAGGAACTCGATGTACTGTCCGGCGTGGTAACGGAAGTTCTGGTTGCCAGGCAATTGCAGCCGCAGGAGCGCCACATCGGGTGCAGGGCGGCTCAGGGACAGGACCCGGGTGGGCATCTTGATCACCGGAAAGTCGCCCGCGGCCGCGACGCCGCGTGCCTGCACAGTGCAGTCGCTTGCCGGCACGGCGCAGCACGCGAGGATGCGGCCACTGCGTTCTTCTTCGGACGACAAGGCCTGCGGCTGGTGCGGGCGGTGTGTGACCCGTCCTTCCACCAGCGTGCATTTGCAGGAGCCGCAGGCGCCATCCCGGCAGCCATAGGGCAGTCCCACACCCTGGCGCATGGCGGCGCTCAGTATGGTCTCGCCGTCGTCGACCTCGAACTGAAGGTCGGCGGGTGTCACGCTCACGCGAAAGCTCATGATCCTCGGTTCCGGAATCGGGCGGGGCAGCCCGATAGACTCGGGCCATCTGCACCGGGCCCGGATTTTGCCCCCAGCCCTTGATGGCCCTGCCCGCGGCAAGGCCGAGCCTGCTTCATGACCCTGCCCGCCACCGCCATGCGTCGCCCGACGTTGCTCCTCGTGGGCTGCGGCGATGTTGGCTTGCGCGTGGTGCGGCTGCTGCGCCAACGCTGGCGCGTGCTGGCCCTCACGCGCGATGCCGGCCGGGTGAGCGAGCTGCGTTCGGCCGGTGCCCTGCCGCTGGTGGCCGATCTCGACCGTCCTGACACGCTGGGGCGCCTGGCCGGGCTGGCTGACGCCGTGTTGCATCTGGCGCCGCCACCGGCGCACGGCCGCCGCGACGGGCGCACCCGGGCGCTGCTGCAGGCGCTCGCACGCGGCGGCCGCGTACGCCGGATGGTCTATGCCAGCACCACGGGTGTCTACGGTGATGCCGGCGGCGCGTTGTTCGACGAAACCCGCACGGTGCGCCCGACCACCGACCGCGCCGCTCGCCGCGTCGACGCCGAGGCGCTGGTCCGCTGGCACGGACGTGCGGGTGCCCTGACCGTCTCGATCCTGCGGGTGCCGGGCATCTATGCATTCGACCGCCCGGGCGGAGACCCACGCGAGCGCCTGTGGCGTGGCGCGCCGGTTCTGCGTCCGCAGGACGATGTCTACACCAATCACATTCACGCCGATGACTTGGCGCGCGCCTGCATCGCAGCGCTCTACCGCGGGCGACCGCAGCGCGTGGTGCATGTGTGCGACGAATCACGGCTGCTCATGGGTGACCATTTCGACCATGTGGCCGATCTGTGCGGCCTGGCGCGTCCTGCGCGCATCTCGCGCGAGCAGGCTTGGGTTCAGCTCAGCGCGATGCAGATGAGCTTCCTGTCCGAGTCGAGGCAGCTGCGCAATGACCGGCTCAAGCGCGAGTTGCGCGTGCGGCTGCGCTATCCGAGCGTGGACGAGGCCTGGTTCGCACTGGGCTAGGGACGGGCGCGCGAACCCGGAGGCCCGGCCTCAGGCAGTCCCGAGAGTTCAGGGGCCGGTCGAGGTCAGCGTCTCCGGCCCGAGCCGAAGGGCAGGCGGCCCCGCCAGTAGCTGATCATCAGCCATGCCCCGGCCATGCCGCCCAGGTGCGCGAAATGGGCCACTCCGGTCGGCCCGAACAGACCCAGCAGCAGCTCGAGCGCACCGAACACCATCACGAACGTTCGCGCCTTCATCGGGATCGGCGGAATCAGCGGCATGATGGTGCGATTCGGGAACAGCATGCCGTAGGCCAGCAACAGCCCGAACAGGGCGCCCGACGCGCCCACGGTGTATCCGCGCGAACCCAGCAGCAGCGTGACCACCAGCTGCGCCACCGCTGCGGCCAGCACGCTGGCGGCCAGCACCTGCAAGTAGCGCCGCGTGCCCCACAGGCGTTCGAGCTCGCTGCCGAACATGTACAGCCCCAGCATGTTGAAGAACAAGTGGGTGAAGTCGCCGTGCAGAAATGCGTAGCTGATGACCTGCCAGGGCAGGAAAAGGCCGCTGGCCAGCGGCCACAGGGCGAGGAAGCGCTCCATCAGTCCCACCGGAAGCAACAACTGGGCGCAAAACACCGCCGAGCAGATGAGCATCAACGCCTGGGTGACCGGTGGCAACGGGAGCATGAGCAGCGTATGGGGGTGGTGCCCGCGGCCAGACTCGAACTGGCACGCCTTGCGGCGGCGGATTTTGAATCCGCTACGTCTACCGATTTCGTCACGCGGGCCGATGAGGCACGCCGAAATTGGTTCGGCGTGGGCGGAGGATTATGGCATGGGGGTCCCGCGCGGCCGGTGCTGCGCTGCCACAATGGGCGCCAAAGGAACAGTTGCCCATGCCCGTCTATCCCACTGTCGAGGAGGTCATCGGCCGAACGCCGCTGGTGCGCCTGCAACGCCTGCCCGGGCAGTCCGTGGCGACGCGCCGCACGGTCGTGCTTGGCAAGCTCGAGGGCCACAACCCGGCCGGTTCCGTGAAGGACCGGCCCGCCATGAGCATGATCCGCCGTGCCGAGGAGCGCGGCGAGATCCATCCCGGCGACACATTGATCGAGCCCACCTCCGGCAACACCGGCATCGCGCTGGCCATGGCCGCCGCGATACGTGGTTATCGCATGGTGCTGATCATGCCGGAGGATCTCTCGGTCGAGCGGGCGCAGACCATGAAGGCCTACGGCGCCGAGCTGATTCTCACGCCGCGTTCGGGCGGCATGGAGTACGCCCGCGACCTGGCCGAACAGATGCAGCGCGAAGGGCGCGGGCGCGTGCTCGACCAGTTCGCGAACGCCGACAACCCGCGGGTGCACTACGAAACCACCGGCCCCGAGATCTGGCAGGACACCGAGGGCTGCGTCACCCACTTCGTCAGTGCCATGGGCACCACCGGCACCATCACCGGCGTGGGACGCTACCTCAAGGAGCGCAACCCGGCCGTGCGCATCATCGGCGCACAGCCGGCCGAGGGCTCGCGCATCCCGGGTATCCGCAAGTGGCCCCCGGCCTACCAGCCGCGCATCTACGATCCGGGCCAGGTCGACGAGCTCGTGCTGGTGAGCCAGCCCGATGCCGAGGAAATGGCCCGTCGGCTGGCGCGCGAGGAGGGCCTGTTCACAGGCATCTCGGCCGCGGGCGCGGCCTGGGTCGCGCTGCAGCTGGCTGCGCGGGTGGAGGACGCAACCATCGTGTTCGTGGTCTGCGACCGTGGCGAGCGCTACCTGTCCACCGGCGTGTTTCCTGCCTGAGTGCATCGCATCATGAGCCATGCCTATCGCTATTGCCCCGCCTGCGCCACCGAGCTGGCCCTGATCGAGCAGGTCGAGGACGGCGGGCCGCGTACCCGGCTGCGCTGCCCGGCATGCCACTGGACGCACTGGAACAACCCGACGCCGGTCCTGGCTGCCATCGTCGAGTGCACCGACCGAGGTGGCCAGGTGCTGCTGGCGCGAAATGCCGCCTGGGCGCACCGCATGTTCGCGCTGATCACCGGCTTCATGGAGGCGGGCGAGACACCGGTCGAGGGGATCGCGCGCGAGGTGGCCGAAGAAACCGCGCTGCAGGTGCATCACACGGCGTTGATCGGCGTCTACGACTTCCAGCGCATGAACCAGGTCATCATTGCCTACCACGTGCAGGCATCCGGCGAGATCCGGTTGTCGCCCGAGCTGGCCGAATACCGGCTGTTTGCGCCCCAGGACCTGAGGTGCTGGCCCGCCGGGACCGGCTATGCACTGGCCGACTGGTTGCGCAGCCGCGGGCTGGAGCCTGTATTCATGGATCCTCCTCGTCGCGATCCACCCTGACCGACCGGACGCGCCACCCCCCTAGAATCGAAACTTCTCCGCTCGACGAAATGCCGACGATGCAAGCGCAGAAGGAACTCGACACGCGCGGCCTGAACTGCCCGTTGCCCATCCTGAAGGCCAAGAAGGCGCTGTCCGAGATGTCCAGCGGCCAGGTGCTCAAGGTGGTCGCGACCGATCCTGGATCCATGCGCGACTTCCAGGCATTTGCGCGCCAGACCGGCAATGAACTGCTCGAGCAGTCGGCCGAAGGTGCCGAATTCGTGCACTACCTGCGTCGTCGATGATGCGACCGCCCAGCGCGGCGCGACCCTCGGGCCGGTGTCCGCGCGCGCGATCGTCCCCCCACCACACCGGGGGGAGGGAGCTGGTGCCCCCCCGGAACCGGGGTGAGGGAAACAACCCTTCGTCGGTCAACAATCGCTTACATAGAATGCCTGCAGGTCAGTGCCGGCCTGTCCGGTGCCTTCCGGCACGGGCAGCACGGACCGTCCCGGTGCGTGGGAGCCGATGGATATCCTGATCGTCGAACCGCTGGATCCCGAAGTGATGCACTGGCTGGTCGCGCGCCACGCCGTGCGTTACGCGCCGGATCTCGGCCGCGAACCGCGCGGTTTCCGCCAGGCGCTCTACAACGTGCGCTCGATGATCATTCCGCCGTCGGTCGCGCTGGATGCAGAAACGCTGCACCACGCACCCATGCTGCGCGCCGTGGGGCGATTGAGTGCCGGCGCGGAGAACATCGATGTGGACGCCTGCGCCCGCGCCGGTGTGGAGGTGGTGCGCCCGAGCAATGCCACCGCCGCGGCCGAGGCCGAGTTCGTGATCGGGGCGCTGCTGCAGATGCTGCGGCGGGTGCCGGTGGTCAATGCCGAAGGCTTGCTGGTGGGCCGCGAGATCGGGGGCTCCACGGTCGGTCTGGTGGGCATGTCGCCCGCCGCGCGGCCCCTGGCCCAGTTGCTGTCCGCGTTCGGTGCGCGCGTGGTCGGCTACGACCCGGCGGTGCATGCCAACGATGGCATCTGGGCACGCTGGAAAGTCGAGCCGGTGGGACTGCGCGAGTTGCTGGAAGAGTCGGAGGCGGTGGCGGTGCTGCTGACCTACTTCACCCGATACCACGGCCTGATCGGTGAACGCTTCCTGCCGTTCTGTCGCCCGAACCAGGTGATGGTGAGCATCGCGCCGTCCAGCGTCTTCGATGAGGCAGCGCTGGCCGACGCATTGGGCACGGGCCGCATGGCCGCGGCCTGGTTCGACAGCCTGGAGCCGGGCATGCTGGAGCCCGGGCGCCCGCTGCACGACATCGATAACCTGCAGATCACACCACGCGTGGCCAGCACCACCCGCGAGTCGCGCGTGCGCAGCGCCTGGGGTGTGGCGCGTCGCATCGACGAATTGCTCACGCAACCCGTCGTGCGCGACTTCCGGTCACCCGAGCGGCCTACAGACGAGCCGCTTGATCTTGCAGCCGGCGGAGCGTCTGGCTGAAGTCGTCGAGCCGCTGACGCTCCTGTTCGACCACCGCTGCCGGCGCGCGCGCCACGAAGCTCTCGTTGCCGAGCTTGCCCTGCGCCTTGGTGATTTCGCCCTGCAACCGCATGATCTCGCGCGCCAGCCGCGCGCGCTCGGCCTCCACGTCGATGGCCACGTGCAGAGCCAGCCGCAGCGCCCCATGCACCGCCACCGGCGCCTGCGCGCTGGCCTGGGTGAAGGCGGCCTCGTCGTCGAATGAGCGCACCTCCGCGAGCTTGCCCAGGGCCTTGAGCACCGGGGCGGCTTCTTCAATGAAGACGGCGTCGCCGATGGCATAGAGCGGTACGCGCTCGGCCGGTGACAGGCCCATTTCGCTGCGCAGGCTGCGCACGGCAGCCACCACACCCTTCAGCCGTGTCATCCAGGCGTCCGCCGCGGCGTCGATGCGCTCGGGCTGGGCCTGGGGGTAGGGCGCCGCCGCCACGCTGTCGCACACCTTGCGCCCGGCCACCGGCGCCACCGTGTTCCACAGCTCGGCCGTGATGAACGGGGTCACCGGGTGCAGCAGCCGGAGCACCGTCTCCAGTACCCGGATCAGCGTGCGCCGAGTGGCACGCTGCTGCGCGGCGCCGCCGCTGGCGATTTGCACCTTGGCGATTTCGAGGTACCAGTCGCAATACTCGTCCCACACGAACTGGTAGATGGCGCCGGCCACGGTATCGAGCCGGTACTCGGCGAAACCCTGGGCCACCGTCGCCTCGACGCGCTGCAACTCGCCGGTGATCCACCGGTCTGCCGCCGAAAATGAGAGATAGGCTTCGCAGCCGGCGGGGGTCGCGCAGGCCGCCTGGGCGACGCCATCCAGGCCGCAATCCTGCCCGTCGCAGTTCATCAGCACGAAGCGCGTGGCATTCCAGAGCTTGTTGCAGAAGTTGCGATAGCCCTCGCAGCGCTTGCTGTCGAAGTTGATGCTGCGCCCCAGCGTCGCCATGGCCGCGAAGGTGAAGCGCAGCGCATCGGCACCGTAGCCCGGAATGCCGTCCGGGAACTCCTTTTCGGTGGCCTTGCGCACCTTGGGCGCGGTCTCCGGCTTGCGCAGCCCCGTGGTGCGCTTGTCGAGCAGCGGGCCGAGCTGGATGCCGTCGATCAGATCGACCGGATCGAGCACATTGCCTTCGCTCTTGCTCATCTTGTGGCCGTGGGCGTCGAGCACCAGGCCGTGGATGTAGACATGATGGAACGGCACCCTGCCGGTGAAGTGCTTGGTCATCATGATCATCCGGGCGACCCAGAAGAAGATGATGTCGTAGCCGGTCACCAGTACCGAGGAGGGCAGGAACAGGTCCTGCTCGACCGTGCGCTCGGGCCAGCCCAGCGTGGAGAAGGGCACGGCCCCACCAGAGCTGGCGGCTGATGCACCAGTCCTGGATGTTCTTCATCCACTGGTTGTAGGTGTTGACCCACTGCTCGGGAACGAACTTCACCTCGCCCGAGGCCACCACGTCGATGGCCTTGCGCGCGATGCTGCTTCCGTCTGCTCCCGGCTTGGTCATGGCGACGAACCACTGGTCGGTGAGCATGGGCTCGATCACCTGGCCGGTGCGGGCGCAGCGCGGCACCATCAGCCGGTGCTTGCGGGTCTCGACCAGCAGGCCCTCGGTGTCGAGGTCGGCCACCACCGCCTTCCGGGCGACGAAGCGGTCCAGCCCGCGCAGGCCCTCGGGGATCTCGGGCAAATCGGTGCGCACCGTGGCTTCGAGGGTGAAGATGGTGATCATCTCCAGGCCGTGGCGCTGGCCGACCGCATAGTCGTTGGCGTCGTGTGCGGGCGTGACCTTCACGACGCCGGTGCCGAATTCCTTGTCGACATAGGCATCGGCGATCACCGGCACCAGGCGCCCGGTGATCGGCAGCTTCACCTGCTTGCCCACGAATGCGGCGTAGCGTTCGTCTTCCGGGTGCACCATCACGGCGGTGTCGCCCAGCATGGTCTCGGGGCGCGTGGTGGCCACCACCAGCGAGCCCGAGCCATCGGCCAGCGGATAGCGGATGTGCCACAGGTGGCCGTCTTCTTCCTCGCTCTCCACCTCGAGGTCGGACACCGCGCTCTTGAGCACCGGATCCCAGCTCACCAGGCGCTTTCCGCGGTAGATCAGGCCCTCTTCATACAGCCGCACGAAGGTCTCGGTCACCACCTTCGACAGCTTGTCGTCCATGGTGAAGTACTCGTGCGCCCAGCTCACGCTGGCGCCCATGCGGCGCATCTGCCGCGTGATGGTCGAGCCGCTGTGTTCCTTCCACTCCCAGACCTTGGCGACGAACGCCTCGCGGCCGAGATCGTGGCGGCTGATGCCCTGCTCCTGCAACTGGCGCTCCACGACGATCTGCGTGGCGATGCCGGCGTGGTCGGTGCCTGGCACCCACAGCGTGTTGAAACCGCGCATGCGGTGGTAACGCGTCAGCGAGTCCATGATCGTCTGGTTGAACGCATGGCCCATGTGCAGCGTGCCGGTGACGTTGGGCGGCGGCAACTGGATCGAGAACGACGGTTTGCTCGCGTCGAGCCTGGGCGCGTACAGGCCCGATTGCTCCCAACGCGGACCCCAATGGGCCTCGATGGCGGTGGGTTCGAAGGACTTGGGCGTTTCGGTCATGGCAGAGACGATTGGACACAACGCGCAGGGCAGGCCCTGTCAACGAATGCGCATTCTGGGGGGTTGCCGATTGTAGGTGGCTGCCCTGGGCGGGCGCTGCCATACTGGCCGAACCGGAGCCCGTCGATGCATTCCGTCTCAACTTGCCTGAACCCGCTGGCCGAGCGGCCAAGCGCGCACAAGCGTGCGCCACGACAGTCCCGTCCGGTGCTGGCCCTCGCGACAGCATTGGCGCTCCTGGCCGGATGCGGCGGTGGCGGCGGAGATCCTGGAGATCCCATCGTCTCCCTGACCTGCCAGCCGAACTCGCGCAAGGCCGCGCTGCGCGACTATTTCGATGACTGGTACTTCTGGTACGCCATCAGCCCGCGGCCCGACCCCTGGGGTGGCGCCTCGCTGGATGAGTATTTCAAGGCGCTGCTGTTCACCGGCAATGCCACCTTCCCGGCCGATCGCTGGAGCTACTTCGAGAGCACGGAGAGCTTCAACCGCTTTTATGGCGACGGTCAGGCACTGGGCTATGGCGTGGCGGTGGCCGGCGTCGAGGTCGTGGGTCGACCCGACCTGCCGCTGCACGTGCGGCATGTCGAGCCGCAGTCGCCTGCCGGCGTTGCCGGTGTCGTGCGTGGCGATCAGGTGCTGGCACTGAACGGTCGACCGGCCAGCGAGCTGATCTCGGCCAACGACTTCAGTCTGCTCACGGCCGAGCGTTCAGGCCAGACGCTTGCATTGCTGCTGCAAGGAACCGGCGGCCAGCGCACGGTCACGCTGGCTGCGGCGGTGTATCGCCTCAGCCCGGTGCCCCGAAGCGCGGTGGTGTACACGCCAGGGGGGCGACCCGTGGGCTACCTCATGGTCAAGGACATGATCACGCAGGCGATCACGCCAGCCACGGAGGCGTTCTCGCGCTTTCGAGCAGCTGGCGTGCGCGAGCTGGTGGTCGACTTGCGCTACAACGGCGGTGGCTTGGTCAGCGTCGGGCGCGACCTTGCCTCACTCGTGGCGGGCGTGCGCGCGGTCGGCGCCACATATTCTTCGCTGCTCTACAACAACCGCCAGGCCGCCCAGTGGAACACCAGTTACGCGTTCACGCGTCCGGCCGATGCCCTGGGCTTGGCGCGGGTGTATCTGCTGGTGGGCTCGCGCACCTGTTCGGCCAGCGAGCAACTCGCCAACGGGTTGCGGCCGTACGTCGACGTGGTCTTGGTGGGCGACGCCACCTGCGGCAAGCCGGTAGGCTTCCTGCCCAAGGACGACACCTGTGGCACCACCTACAACGTCGTCAACTTCGAGTCGGTGAACGCTCGCAATGAAGGGCGGTACTTCGACGGTTTGCAGCCCACGTGCGCGGTGGCCGAAGACTGGCACCAGCCGCTGGGCGCCCCGGCCGAGCCACTGTTGGCCGCGGCGCTGGCGCATGCCGACGGGCAGGGCTGCGCAGGCCCCGCCGCAGCAGCGCGCCCACGACCGCTGGCCCTTCAGCGCGAACGCGCACGATGGAGCGAGGGCGAGCGCCCGGTCATGATCCCGCGCTGATGCTGCTGCGGCGGCGCAGCTGCTACATGAACAGGTGTTCGCCCGCGTTTTCGCCGCCCAGGATCACGTAGTTCACCTTGCGCAGGTCGGCCAGCGTACGACCGCCGGCGTAGCTGATGGAGCTTTGCAGATCCTCGCGCATCTCGCGCAGCGTGTCGGCCAGGCGACCCTTGATGGGTTCCAGGATGCGCTTGCCCTCGACATGCTTGTATTCGCCCTTGTTGAAGTCGCTGGCCGAGCCGTAGTACTCCTTGTACAGCCGGCCATCAACTTCGACGGTCTGTCCCGGCGACTCCTCGTGGCCCGCGAACAGCGAGCCGACCATCACCATCGCGGCACCGAAGCGCACGCTCTTGGCGATGTCGCCGTGGTGGCGGATGCCGCCGTCGGCGATGATGGGCTTGGTGGCCACGCGGGCGCACCACTTGAGCGCCGAGAGTTGCCAGCCGCCGGTGCCAAAGCCGGTCTTCAGCCGCGTGATGCACACCTTGCCAGGGCCGATACCCACCTTGGTGGCATCGGCGCCCCAGTTCTCGAGGTCGATCACGCCTTCGGGCGTGCCCACGTTGCCAGCGATCACGAAGGCTTGCGGCAGGCGCTGCTTGATGTGCTCGATCATGTGGCGCACGCTCTCGGCGTGACCGTGCGCGATGTCGATCGTGATGTAGTCGGCCCCCACACCCTCGGCGGCCAGGCGGTCGATGGTGTCGCGGTCGTGCGGCTTGACGCCCGAGCTGATCGACACGAACAGGCCCTGGTCGCGCATGCGCCGTGCGTAGGCCACCGTGTCGAGATCGAATCTGTGCATCACGTAGAAGTGGCCGGTGGCGGCCAGATGCTCGGTGATGGCTTCGTCGACCACCGTCTTCATGTTGGCCGGCACGGCCGGCAGCTTGAAGCGGCGGCCGCCGAACTCAACCGAGGTGTCGCACTCGCTGCGGCTGTCGACGCGGCACTTGCGCGGCAGCAACAGGATGTTGTCGTAGTCGAAGATCTCCATCGCCGGTCTCTCTCGTCAGGGGGAACAGGCGCGGCGTTGGTGCAGTGCCGGCGCTGGGCTGCGAGCGCGTGAGCTGGAGATCCGGCGGCCGCGCGCGGCGCGCCTCCATGGACACGTGGGCGATGCGTGCGGTGAAACCGGGCGCCAGAATGAGGGCCCGGTGGCTGATTCTACGCGGCGAGCACGGCCCAGTGGTTGTCGGCCGACAGCCCGGCTGGCCAGCGCAGCATGCGAGCCGGATCACGGGCGTGCCAACGCGCCAGTCCCAGGCCGCCACCGGCGATGACGCCCTGCGCGCCATCCAGCGGCCACAGCCCGCACGGGTTCTGGACCTGGCCGATGGGCGTGAGTTCGTCCGGGTGGCCGGGGCGCCACATCACGATGCGGTCTGCAAATTGCGCCGTGAGGACGAAGCCGCCATCCGGGCCTGCGGCCACGTCGCCGGCATAGCCCTCCACCACCGGTTGACGCGGAATGCGCAGGCGCTGGCCATCCCATACCGCCAGCAGCGGCGCTTCGCGCCTCTGGGCGGCATGGTCGTGCTCGGCCTGCAGTCCGATGCCCAGGAGCCTGCGCTGGTCGGGCTGCGTCGGGTGATTCCACGCGATGTGGTGCGGGCTCAGCCGGCGGTCGGGCAGCTTCCACTCGCCCAGCACTTCGCCATTGCCGGGGTTCAGCCGCACCAACGCCGGATCCATCTGGTCGAGATCGCGCTTGCCGCCGGTGGGCGTGCGCGGGATGCCGCCATTGGCCACCAGCAGCATGTCGTCGTCGGCGACGAGGATCTGGTGCGGGTCGATGCCGCCCGTACGGAACTGGGCAACCTTGCGCAGGGTGCGCGCGTCTCGCACACTGACCCAGCCCTCGCCGCTGCGGCGGTCGGTCTCGCCGGAGTAGAGCCATTGGCCATCCCGGCTGGCGACGACGTGCCCGTCCAGCGTGCGTGCATCGCCTTCGTCGGCCATGGTGACCTGCTGCGCCACCCGGCCCTGGGCGTCCACGCGCAGCATCCAGGTGCCTGGACGCGTGGCCACCGCCATGAAACCGCCGTGGGCTTCCGGCACGACGGCATGCGGACGGCTCGGCACGGTCACAGCGGACTCGATCTCGATGCGTGCGTCGTCCCAGTGAACCTGCAGGGTGCCCACCTGGTAGTCGCGGCCATGCATGCGCCAGCCGCCGGCTACACGAACGGGCTGCTGTTCCGCCGCTTGGGAGCGAACAGACAGTGGAAAGGCAGCGACGGCGGCTGCCAGGGCGAGAAGACTGCGGCGGTGATGCATGGGAGGGTTTGGCGTATGGCCGAAACGGTCGTCTATTCTAAACAGAAATGCGAATGCGTTGCATTGCATAACGTGATTCACGGTCGCGATCTGGCGTCGCTCGACCAAGCCGTTCAGCGCAGCGCGCACGTGTCGCTGGCCATGCCGAGCATCCGGCCGTCGGTGCTCTCGATCCAGGCGCGGGCCCGCACCCGGTGCGCGAGCGCTTGCTCCGGCCAGCGAATTGCCCGCAGGTGCTCCGTGCGAGCTGGCGAGCCCTTGCCATGCAGCGCGAGCGGCCCGGCGACACGACGCACGAGGACGCGGGGCTGGGCGGAACCTTCGGCACCCGGGTCGAGTTCCTCGACGAGGGCCACCCAGGCCTGGGTGCCGGCGGGCAGCCGGCCACGCACGGTCAGTCTCACGCCCACGTAGCCGCTCCACGCAGGGCCCGTCTCGAGTTGCATGCGCGTGTCGGGTGCGGGACGAATGGTGTCGAGCACGACGAGGCTCTGCATACCCGCGGGTGCAGCCAAACCCGCACGCCCCAGGCGTTCCGGCGCGTCGGTCACCGCCGCGGAGGCCAACGCGGCGCCATCGCCAGTGTCGGTGGGCACGATCCAGTCGAGGCGCCAACCTGCGTTCACAGGGGAGGCAGGTCGGACATCGGCCGGCACCTGTGCGTGTGCGGCCCAGCAGTCGGCGCAGTCGGCGCTCAGGAAGTGCTCGGTCACGCGGGCGCTGCGCGGCGGGCAATGCGCCGGCGCGGGTGGTTGCGCGGCTGCAATGCCGCAGCCAACGGCGAGCATCAGGGCTGCGATGGAGTGCGCTTCTAGAATGGCTCGATGCATGTCGAGGATTCTGCGCGCGTACCCGTAGCGGTTGGTGGGACCGGGGCTTTGCTCGAACACCTCAATCCCGAGCAGCGCGCAGCGGTGACGCTGCCGACGCAGCCAGCTCTTATCCTGGCGGGTGCGGGGTCCGGCAAGACACGCGTGCTCACCACGCGAATCGCCTGGCTGCTGGCCACGGGCCAGGCCACGCCGGGCGGCGTGCTGGCGGTCACCTTCACCAACAAGGCCGCCAAGGAGATGCTGGCGCGCCTGTCGGCCATGCTGCCGGTGCCCGTGCGAGGCATGTGGATCGGCACGTTCCATGGCTTGTGCAACCGCTTCCTGCGCGCTCACTGGAAACTCGCAGCGCTGCCGCAGGCGTTCCAGATCCTCGACTCTGCCGATCAGCTGTCGGCGGTCAAGCGGGTCATCAAGGCCATGGGGCTCGACGAACAGCGCTTTGTGCCGCGACAAGTGGCGTGGTTCATCTCCGGCAGCAAGGAGGAGGGCCAGCGTCCGAAAGACGTGGATGCCCGCGATCCGCATACGCGCAAGCTGGTGGAGGTCTACCAGGCCTACGAGGATCAGTGCCAGCGCGAGGGTGTGGTCGACTTTGCCGAGCTGATGCTGCGCACGTACGAACTCTTGCGCGACAACGCCGCACTGCGCGAGCACTACCAGCGCCGCTTCGCGCATGTGCTGGTCGACGAGTTCCAGGACACCAACCGCCTGCAGTACCGCTGGCTGAAGATGTTTGCCCCGCCCCAAGGCGGCGCGGGCGGTCCGCAGGCCGTTTTCGCCGTGGGCGACGATGACCAGAGCATCTACGCGTTTCGCGGAGCGCAAGTGGGCAACATGGCCGACTTCGAGCGCGAGTACGCTGTGCGCCAGGTCATCAAGCTCGAGCGCAACTACCGGTCGTACGGGAACATCCTCGATGCGGCCAACGCCCTGATTGCGCACAACAGCCGACGACTGGGCAAGAACCTGCACACCGAGGCTGGGCCCGGCGAACCCGTGCGGGTGTTCGAGGCTCCGAGCGATTACGCCGAGGCACAGTGGTTCCTCGAGGAGGCGCAGCAGTTGCATCGCGCCGGTCTGCGCCGCAGCGAGATGGCGGTGCTATACCGCAGCAATGCCCAGAGTCGCGTGCTCGAGAGCGCGCTGTTCAACGCCGGCATTCCCTATCGCGTGTACGGCGGCCTGCGGTTCTTCGAGCGTGCCGAGGTCAAGCATGCGCTGGCCTACCTGCGCTTGATCGAGAACCCCGACGACGATACGTCATACCTGCGGGTGGTGAATTTCCCCACGCGGGGCATCGGCGCACGCACGGTCGAGGCGCTGCAGGATGCCGCCCGCGCCAATCAGATCAGCCTGCACAACAGTGCACACGCGCTGGCCGGCAAGGCGGGAGCCAACGTGGCGGCCTTCAACGCGCTGCTCGACGACTTGCGGACCGCAACGCGTGGACTGACGCTGCGCGAGATCATCGAGCTGGTGCTCGATCGCACCGGCCTGCTCGACTTCTACCGCACCGAGAAGGAAGGCGCCGAGCGCATCGAGAACCTCGAGGAACTCGTCAACGCCGCCGAGTCCTTCGTCACGCAGGAGGGCTTCGGCAAGGACGCGGTGGCATTGCCGCTGGACGAGACGGGCCCGGGTGCGCTGGCCAACGCAGCGCTGCCTGCGGTGCCGCCGGCTCCGGACGCGGACACCGGCGAGATCGTCTCGCCGCTGGCGGCCTTCCTGACCCACGCCGCGCTGGAGGCGGGCGACAACCAGGCGCAGGTCGGGCAAGACGCGGTGCAGTTGATGACCGTGCATGCCGCCAAGGGGCTCGAGTTCGACGCGGTGTTCATCACCGGGCTGGAAGAAGGCCTGTTCCCGCACGAGAACGCGCTGTCCGATCACGACGGGCTGGAGGAGGAACGACGCCTGATGTACGTGGCCATCACGCGGGCGCGCCAGCGCCTGTACCTGAGCTTCAGCCAGACGCGACTGCTCCATGGGCAGACCCGCTACAACGTCAAGAGCCGCTTCGTCGATGAGTTGCCCGATGTGGCATTGAAGTGGCTGACACCGCGCACGCAGGGCTTCGGTTCAGGCTACGCGCGCGAGTACCAGTCGGCCTGGGCCCGAGGCAGCGGCCTGGGTTCGGTGGTGGGCGCCGGACGGGTGAGCCCGCCCCCGCCCTGGGAGGCATCGCCAGCCGCCCCGCAGACTGCGGCTGCACCCATGGCCGCAAGCGGTGCGTGGCGAGTCGGCCAGTCGGTGTTCCATCACAAGTTCGGCGAGGGCGTGATCATCACGCTCGAGGGCAGTGGCGCGGATGCCCGCGCGCAGGTGAACTTCGGGCGCCACGGCCCGAAATGGCTGGCCCTGGCGATTGCCCGGCTCACGCCGGTCGAGTGACGGCGCTCGCCAAGGGCGCTTGCTGCGGGTCACGAAGCGACGGCGCGGCGTCGATCGACGGACAGTCATCAACGCCCAGGGGCTCCGGCCGCAGCGTCAGCTGACGGCGGCGCGTCGGGCCCGGTCACGAGATCGACGGTCTTCTCGATCACCCGCCCGGTCACCTTGGCCGTGGTGGCGATCGCGGTGCCGGCGACGCTCGCCGCCGTGCCCACGACCGCACCGGCGACGGTGATCACGGCGCAGCCGGGCAACAGCGCTGCGGCCGCCAGCGCCAGCGCGACCGCGTGCAGGCGAAGTGGGTGAGTGTGGTTCATGGCATGCGGCAGCGTCTGAGGCGCGGCTCACTTTAGCGCACCGCGTGGCAGACCGCCTGGCGACCCCTCCAGCGTGCCAGGCACCGTGCGCCTGTTCTCCATGCGAGCGCTCACGACCGCGATCGTGCTCTGGGCCTCGGCGCCGGCTGGTCGAGGATGCCCAGCGCTTGCTCGAGCACATCGATCCAGTTGCGCTCGTAGAGGATGCCTGCATGCAGCACCAGGTGCTGCAGGGCACGCGGGCGCGGTTCGGCGTCTTCGATGGGCGGGAAGTCGCGACGCTCGATATCCAGGTAGAGCTCGAGTTGCGCGCGGTGCGCATGGAGCCGCTGCCGGATCTCATCGACCAGGGCCGTGGGCCCCACCAGAGCCTCGGCGCGCAGGCGCACCATGAGCGCGTCTCGCAGCGGCGACGCCGCGGCCGGTTCGCCGACCCACCGCGCCAGTTCCTGGCGTCCGGCGGGCAGGATGCGGTAGGCCCGCTTGCGGCCGCGGGTGTTCTCGATCGGGTGGGATTGCACGAGGCCTTGCGCCTGCAGCCGCGCAAGCTCGCGGTAGATCTGTTGGTGGGTGGCGTTCCAGAAGTGGCCGATCGAGCGGTCGAAGCGCTGCGCCAGGTCGGAGCCCGAACCCGGCTGCTCGAGCAAGGCGGTCAGCAGTGCGTGTGGCAGCGACATCAGGTCGGGGGCGTCGCTGGTTCGGGCAATTCCGCCGGGGGCTCGTCGGTCGGCAACTCGAAGGTGTCGGCGAACATGAACCACTGACTGGCATAGAACAACGCCGCCATGCCGAGCCAGGCCGCGGTTCCGATGGCGAGCACCAGCGGTCCTGCGCCGATCGCCAATGCCAGCAACGCAGCCACCAGCCCGATGAGCACGGCCGTGGCCATCGACAGACCGAGGAAGCTGACCAGGAACAGCACGAATGCACCCCGCGTGCGCCACAACCCCAGCAGGCTGGAAAACAGCGCCTGCAGTGCGCCTTGCCGCCCCCAGTGCACCAGCGCCAGCGCGTGCCAGTACGGCACCGAGATCACGGCCATCAGCGTCATGGTCAGGTTCAAGTGCCTGACCACGGCCGGATGGGTGAACACCTCGGCCAGATCGGCTGCCGTGCGCTGCGGCTTCGACAGTGGCTGCAGCGCCTCGGCCAATTCGGCGCCCGCAGCCGAATTGATCAGGGCGAAACCGGCGAGCAGCAGTGCACCGAAGCTCGCGCATAACACCAGGGCATGTCGGCGGGTGGGCCTGGGCGTGCGCCAAACGGCCAGCAGGTGCGAGATGCGCACGGGCCGCCCCTCGAGTACGTCGCGTGTGGCAGCCATGTAGGCCAGCGACAGCATGGGCACCGATGCCAACGCGAGCCACTCACCCACCACGGTGAGGGCGCCGACCAGCGAGAAGGCCGCGAAGTAGGCGACGAACAACGCCATGTAGCCCACCGGTCGCCGGCCGAACGCCAGCAAGCCCTGGCGCAGCCACAGCGCACCCTGCGATGCGGGCACCTCGCGCAGTTTCAAACCCATGATGTGAAGCGAACTGATGTCATCGTGTCGGGTGCCACGGATCAGCCACGCGCTCGCGCAGCACCCGCTCGAAGTGCGTGGGATCCTTGGGTTCGAGCAGCGCGGCCTGCCTGGGCAGATGCAGGTCACCCAGGCGCGACAGCCAGAACCGCAGCGCCGCTGCCCGCATGAGCGCGGGGAGCAGCCGCGCCTCGGCGGCGGCCAGCGGGCGGAACTGTTCGTAGGCCTGAACCAGCGCGGCCGCGCGCGTATCGTCGAGTCGTCCGGACTCGTCGTCGATGCACCAGTCGTTCAGGCATACCGCCAGATCGTAGACATAGGTATCGGTCCCGGCGAAATAGAAGTCGAAGCAGCCGGTGAGCTTCTCGTGGCCGGTCAGACCGTCGAAGACCGCATTGTCGCGAAACAGGTCGGCATGCACGGCACCTCTGGGCAAGGCGGCGTACGCCGGCGAGTGGGCCAGCTGCTGCTGGAACGCCAGTTCATCGGCGAGCAAGCCTCGTTGTGCGGCGCCGAGGTGCGGCAGCAGCTTCGGGGCCATGTCGCACCACCAGGCCAGGCCGCGAAGGTTGGGCTGCTCGAGGGGGAAGTCGACCACGGCCAGATGCATGCGTGCCAGCAGCGCACCGAGCTGCGCGCAGTGGTGCAGGTCAGGGGCCAGCTGCGGGTGGCCCGCCAGTGCGTTGACCAGCGCTGCCGGCTTTCCGGCGACGCAATGAAGGATCTGGCCCTGAGCGTCAACGCGAGGCTCGGGTACCGGCAGGCCGCGTTGCGCCAGGTGCTGCATCAGCCGCAGATAGAAGGGCAGTTGTTCGAACGTCAGCCGCTCGAACAGCGTGAGCACCCAGCGACCGCGGGTGCTGTCGACGTAGTAGTTGGTGTTCTCGATGCCTGAGCCGATGCCATCCAGCGCCAGCAGTTCGCCAGCGTCCAGGCGGGCCAGCAGCGCGGCGGCCTCTTGGGCGGACACCGTGGTGAAGACAGCCATCGGCGCATTCTAGGAGCCTGTCGGGCCCGGGGGCGACCCGTGCTCGCCGGGCGCTCGGGGCCGCCACAATGCACGCCATGGAAACGCCTGCTTCCCCGCAACCGCTGCTGCTGCTGGTCGACGGCTCCAGCTACCTCTACCGCGCCTATCACGCGATGCCCGACCTGCGCAGTCCGCAGGGCTTCCCCACCGGGGCCATCCATGGCTTCATCGCCATGATGAAGCGCTTGCGCGACCAGGTGCTGGGCTCGGGCGGCCACGGCCACGCTGCCTGCGTGTTCGATGCCCCGGGTCCGACCTTCCGCGATGAGTGGTACCCCGAATACAAGGCGCACCGCGCCCCGATGCCCGACGACCTGCGCCTGCAGATCGAGCCCATCCACGAGGTGGTGCGCCTGCTGGGTTGGCCCGTCTTGCAGGTGCCCGGCATCGAGGCCGACGACGCCATCGGCACGTTGGCGCGTGCGGCGTCCGGCGCCGGCCATCAGGTCGTCATTTCCACGGGCGACAAGGACCTGGCCCAGTTGGTGAACGATCGTGTCACCTTGATCAACACGATGTCCAACGAGCGGCTCGATAGCGCGGGCGTGCAGGCCAAGTTCGGCGTGCCGCCGGCGCGCATCGTCGACTACCTTGCGCTCATCGGCGACACGGTCGACAACGTGCCAGGTGTCGACAAGGTGGGCCCGAAGACGGCCGCGCGGTGGCTGGCCGAGTACGGCTCACTGGACGGTGTGATGGCCGCGGCGCCGACCATCAAGGGCGTGGCCGGCGAGAACCTGCGGCGCGCGCTCGACTGGCTGCCGCAAGGGCGGCGACTGGTCACCGTGGTGACCGACTGCGACCTGGCCGCTCATATATCGGGTTGGCCATCGATCGAGGCGCTGGCGCTGCTGCCTGTGGATCGGTCCGGCCTGCTGGCGTTCTACGAGCGCCACGGCTTCAAGTCCTGGCGGCGCGAGCTCGAGGCCGATCTCGGGGTTTCGGCCGCCGCCGCGCCGGCTGCGGTCGGGCGGCATGAGGGCGGGCCGACGGCATCGGATGCGGGGCTGCCGCCCGAGCCGCTGGCGCGACACTACGAAACCGTGCTCGATGCCGAGCGTCTGTCGCACTGGATCGAACGTCTGCGGGCAGCCGCGCTGGTGGCACTGGACACCGAGACCGATTCGCTGGACCCGATGCGCGCCCGCATCGTCGGCCTGTCGTTCGCCGTGCGACCGGGCGAGGCGGCCTATGTACCGCTCAGGCACGACTACCCCGGGGCACCGACGCAGCTGTCGCTCGATCTCGCGCTGGCCGAGCTCAAGCCGTGGCTGGAGGACGAGCACTCGGCCAAGGTCGGGCAGAACACGAAGTACGACACCCATGTCCTGGCCAATCATGGCATCGCGGTGCGTGGCTGGCGGCACGACACGATGTTGCAGAGCTACGTGCTCGAGGCCCATCTGGCGCACAGCCTGGAGAAGCTGGCCGAGCGGCACCTGGGGCGCCGCGGCCTGAGCTACGAGGACGTGTGTGGCAAGGGCGCGAACCAGATCCCGTTCTCGCAGGTGGACGTCGAGCGAGCCACCGAGTACAGCGGCGAGGACAGCGAGATGACGCTGCATGTCCACCAGGCGCTGTGGCCGCGCCTGGAGCAAGCGCCCGGTCTGCGCCGTGTCTACGAGGACATCGAGATGCCGGTGTCGGCGCTGCTGGCGCGCATCGAGCGCCATGGGGTGCTGGTCGATGCGGTCGTGCTGGCCCGCCAGAGCCATGAGCTCGCCGAGCGTATGCTGCAATTGGAGCGTCAGGCCCACGAGATTGCGGGCCAGCCCTTCAACTTGGGCTCGCCCAAGCAGATTGGTGAGATTCTCTTCGGCCGCCTGGGCCTGCCGGTGCGCAAGAAGACCGCCTCGGGGGCGCCCAGCACCGACGAGGAGGTGCTGCAGGAACTGGCGGCCGACTACCCACTGCCGGCGCGCATCCTCGAGCATCGCAGCCTGGCCAAGCTCAAGGGCACCTACACGGACAAGCTGCCGCTGATGGTGAACCCCGAAACCGGGCGCGTGCACACCAACTACGCGCAGGCCGTGGCGGTTACCGGGCGCCTGGCCAGCAACGATCCCAACCTGCAGAACATCCCCATCCGCACCGCCGAAGGCCGGCGGGTGCGCGAGGCATTCATCGCGCCGCCGGACCACGTCATCGTCTCCGCCGACTACTCCCAGATCGAGTTGCGCATCATGGCCCACATCAGCGGCGACCCCGGCCTGACCCGGGCGTTCGCCGAAGGCATGGATGTGCACCGGGCCACTGCGGCGGAGGTGTTCAACCTGGAGCCGCAGGCGGTCACCTCCGAGCAGCGTCGGTATGCCAAGACCATCAACTTCGGCCTCATCTACGGCATGGGGGCGTTCGGATTGGCGCAGGCGCTGGGCATCGAGCAAAAGGCCGCCAGGGACTACATCGACCGCTATTTCGCCCGCTTTGCCGGCGTCAAGCGCTACATGGACGACACCCGCGCGCAGGCCGCCGCGCGTGGCTATGTGGAGACACTGTTCGGCCGCCGCATCGAGCTGCCCGACATCCGCGGCGGCAACGGCCCGCGTCGCTCGGCTGCTGAGCGTCAGGCGATCAACGCGCCGATGCAGGGCACGGCGGCCGACCTGATCAAGCTGGCCATGCTGTCGGTGCAGAATGCGCTGGACGCGCAGCATCGACGCAGCGCCATCGTGATGCAGGTGCACGACGAGCTGGTGCTCGAGGTGCCGCATGACGAGCTCAAGTGGGTGCGCGCCGAACTGCCTCGCCTGATGGGTGGCGTGGCCGATCTCTCGGTACCCTTGCTGGTGGAGGTGGGCGCCGGACCCAACTGGGAGCAAGCGCACTGATGCTGCAGACCAGACTCACCGGCTGTCATCGAAGTGTCTTGCAACGGTCATAGACTGGCCGAATGAACGCCCAGGCCCCGGCTGCTGCGCTGTTGCCCCCGCTGCTCAATCGCGAACGCGCGATTCTCGAGTTCAATCGCCGTGTGCTGGCCCAGGCCCGCCGAACGGACGTGCCCCTGCTCGAGCGGCTGCGCTACATCACGATCGTCTCGTCCAACATGGACGAGTTCTTCGAAGTGCGATTCGCCGACGCGCTGGAAGCCATGCGTGCTGCGGCAGGTGGCGGCCCTCAGCGCGACGCGCTGAGGCAGGTGGCAGCCGATGCCCACGGCCTGATCGACGAGCAGTACGCCGCGCTCAACGATGACATCACACCGGCGCTGCAGCGCGAGGGCGTGTTCATCGTCAACCACACCGAGCGCACCGACGCGCAACGGGCTTGGGTGGGGCGGGTGTTCGAGCAGCAAGTACGCCCGCTGCTGGTGCCGGTCGGGCTGGACCCGGCGCATCCGTTCCCGCTGGTGGCCAACAAGTCGTTGAACTTCATCGTCCAGCTCGGCGGACGAGATGCGTTCGGCCGCGAGAACACCATCGCCATCGTGAAGGTGCCGCGGGCCTTGCCGCGGGTCTTCGCGATGCCACGCGAGTTGTGCGCTCCGGGCACGCAGGGTTTCGTCCTGCTGACCAGTGTGATCCGCGCCCACCTGCAGACGCTGTTCCCCGGCCGCGCCGTCGAGTCGTTCTCGCAGTTCCGTGTGACACGCGACTCCGACCTCGAAGTCGACGAGGAAGACGTGGCCAACCTGCGCCAGGCACTGCGCACCGGGCTCACCACCCGCCACTTCGGTCTGGCCATACGCCTGGAGGTGGTGCGCAGCTGCCCGGAGCCGCTGTGGCGCTTCTTGCTGGACCAGTTCAGTCTGCCCGAGGAAGCGCTGTATCGGGTCAACGGGCCGGTCAACCTGGTGCGCCTGAACCAGCTCATCGACCAGGTCGATGCCCCGCAGTTGCGTTTCGCGCCCTATGAGCCCGCATGGCCCCAGGCGCAGTGGCCGCGCGGGGAGTCGGCATTCGCGTGTCTGAAGCGACACGACGTGCTGTTGCACCACCCGTTCGAGAGCTTCGAGCCCGTCGTGCAGTTCCTGCGCGACGCGGTCGCCGACCCCGACGTGCTGGCCATCAAGCAGACCATCTACCGCACCGGCAGTGACTCGGTGTTGATGGATCTGCTGCTGGAGGCTGCGCGCAACGGCAAGGAAGTCACAGTGGTCGTGGAGCTCAAGGCCCGCTTCGACGAGGAGGCCAACATCAACTGGGCCGAGCGACTGGAAGCGGTCGGGGCGCAGGTGGTCTATGGCATCGTCGGCTTCAAGACCCATGCCAAGCTGCTGCTGGTGACCCGTCGCGAGACCGGTGGCCGAGGCCAGCCGGTGATGCGCCGCTATGCGCACCTGTCCACCGGAAACTACAACCCGCGGACGGCGCGCCTGTACACCGATGTGGGCATGCTCACCAGCGACGCGCAGCTCACGGCCGACGCCGATGGCGTCTTCCACCAGCTCACCAGCCTCACGCGGGTGCCGGCGCAGCGCGCCCTGGTCACGGCGCCGTTCGCGTTGCACCGGCGCATGATGTCGCATCTGGACGAGGTGGCGCGCGCCGCGCGCAGCGGGCACCCCGCGCGGGTGGTGGTGAAGATCAACGCGCTCACAGACCCGGCGCTCATTGGCGCTTTGGTGGAGGCTGGCCAGGCCGGTGCGCAGGTCGACCTCATCGTGCGCGGCGCCTGCATGCTGCCGCCGGGGATTCCCCGCGTGACCGATCGGGTGCGGGTGCGGTCGGTGGTGGGCCGCTTCCTCGAGCACACCCGCGTGATCTACTTCCGGTGGGGGCCTGGCGACAGCGACGAGGTGCTCTACCTGTCCAGCGCCGACTGGATGGGGCGCAACATGTTCCGCCGCATCGAGCTCGCCTGGCCGGTGCGCGACCCCGCGATGCGCCAGCGCGTGATCGACGAGTGCCTGGTGCCCTACCTGCACGACGGGCGCGATGCCTGGCAGCAGTCGTCCGACGGCCACTATGCGCGGGTGGGCGAACGCGGACCCAGCGCCCAAGTGGCGTTGATGCACCTGCGCGGCGCAGCGGGCTAGCCCTGGCGGGACGACGGTCACCATGGACCTGATCCTGTGGCGCCATGCCGATGCGCGCGATCCTGAACTGGGTGACGACGACCTGGAGCGGCCGCTCACGCCACGTGGCGTGAAGCAGGCCCAGCGCATGGCCGAGTGGCTCAACCACGTGCTGCCCGAGACCACCCGCATCCTGTGCAGCCCGGCCGTGCGGGCCAGGCAGACCGCCGATGCGTTGGGCCGCAAGGTGCGCGTGGTCGACGCACTGGCACCCGGGGCCGGCGTGAACCAGCTGCTTTCGGCAGTGCGCTGGCCCGACAGCCGCGAGCCCGTGCTCGTGGTTGGCCACCAACCCACGCTGGGCCAGGTGGCGGCCTACCTGATGGCCGGTGCGCCGGCGCTGCACGGGCAGGCCTGGGCCATCCGCAAGGGCGCCGTGTGGTGGCTGCGCCATCGCGAGCGCGAGGGCGGGGCCGAGGTGGTGTTGGCCGCGGTGCGGGGGGCCGACAAGCTGTAGGCACGCCGGGGGCGCGCCGGCGGCATCACCGGCGACGATCGGCGACCTGCGTCAGCGCACCTGCATCGACAACTGCGGTGTGCCCTGGCGCGACCAGGCTTCCGCCTCTTCCTTCAGCAAGTGCATCGTGCGCGGGTGGGTGGCAGCCCAGCCGGTGCCGAACTGCAGACAGGCATGGCGACCTTCGCGCAGCAACGTGAGCGCGCGCGTGTTGACCTGTCCGCGAGCGTGGCACTTGATGACCGCCAGTCGCAGCGCCAGCACTTGCCATGCGAACCGTTCGCTGGCCAGCGGCGCTTCGAGCTTGCGCAGGCCGCCGCGTTGCCCCAGTACGAGGTCGGCGATGCGGCGTTGCTGACTCTGCGAAAACCCCGGCGCATCGGCGTGGGCCATCAGATAGGCGCTGTGGCGGTGGTGATCGTGGTGGGACACCATCAGCCCCACCTCGTGCAGGTCACAGGCCCATCCGAGCTCGCGCAGCGTCTCGTCGTCGACGTCCGGGCAGGCGCTGCGGAACATCGCCGTGGCCACCGCACGCACACGCTGGGCATGCTGCCGATCGACGGCGAAGCGGCGCTGGAGCTCGTGCGTGGTCTGGTCGCGCATGTCGGCGCCGCCGGCATGGCGCGCCGCGACATGGCGCTCGTGCAGGTCGACGATCACGCCCTGGCGCAGCGCGCCCTTGGCAGGGTACAGGGCCTCGATGCCGAAGTGCGTGACCAGGGTGTACAAGAGCGACAGGCCACCGCCGATGATGGGCTTGCGATCCTCCGCCAGTCCCGGCAGCGCAAGGCGTGGCGTCTCGCCCGCGGCCAGGCACTGGTCGATGCACCAGCGCAGGCCCTCGGGTGTGATGCGCCCATCGGTGCGACCGCTGGCCTGCAGGATCTGCGAAACGGCGCCGGCCGTGCCCGAGGACCCCAGCGCCTCGTGCCAGCGCGCGGGCGGAAACGCCGTGAGTGCCTCTTCCAGTTCGGCCCCGGCGGCCACCTGGGCATCGCGAAAGGCCTGTTGCGTGTACCGGCCTTCGGCGAACCAGCGCATCGACAGGCTCACGCTACCGACCTTGAAGGACTCGGCCACTTCGGGCTGGCGGCCGCGCCCCAGGATCATCTCGGTGCTGCGCCCGCCGATATCGATCACCAGCCTGGCGTCGTCGCTGGGCTGCAGGTGGGCAACGCCTGCGTAAATCAGGCGGGCCTCCTCCCGGCCCGAGATGACCTCGATCGGATGTCCCAGGGCCGCTTCGGCACGCACGAGAAAGGCGTCGCGGTTGCGGGCTTCTCGCAGCGTCTGCGTGGCGACGGCGCGCACCTGCGCGCGCTCGAACCCCTGCAACCGATCGGCAAAACGCGCCAGGCAGGCCAGCCCGCGCTGCGCCGCCTCCTCGGTGAGGTAGCCGTTGGAGTCCAGGCCGGCGCCCAGCCGGACGGTCTCCTTGAGGTAGGCAATGCGGCGGTAGCGGCCGTGCTGGAATTGCCCGATCTCGAGTCGAAAGCTGTTGGACCCCATGTCGACGGAGGCCAAAGGCGCGGCAGCGGGCGGCAGGCGGGAGGGCATGGGCACGGATGCTAGCTGCTAAATCCGGGTTGACAGCCGGGTTGTGTTGGACCCCGGCGCACGCAGCAGGTGCCACTTGTCGCAGCATCCGCGATCCGTTGTTGGTTGAACCACTGAGGAGTTCTGCATGCTTGACCTTGAAGTCGACAGCCTGGCGCCTGCACGGGCGCTGGATCGTCGCGCCTTTGTCCAGGGGGCCGTTGGCGCGGGTTTCGCTGCGGCCGTGTTGCCCGTGACCGCTCAGACCGTGATTCGCACCGATGCCGAAGGCCTGCTGGCCGGACCGGTGACCGTACCGGTGGGCGGGTTCTCGATGCCGGCCTACCGCGCTGCCCCGGTGGGCCGTCCCGGCGCGCCTGTGGTCCTGGTCGTCTCCGAGATCTTCGGCGTCCATGAGCACATTGCGGATGTGGCGCGGCGCCTGGCGCACCGGGGCTACTTCGCCGTGGCGCCGGAGATGTTTGCTCGCCAGGGCGATGCGAAGGCGTACACCGAGATCGCCCGACTCATCGCCGACGTGGTGAGCCGCGTGCCGGACTCCCAGGCAATGACCGACCTCGATGCCTGCGTCGCATGGGCGAAGACGCAGGGCGCGGATGCATCGAGGCTCGGTGTCACCGGGTTCTGCTGGGGTGGTCGCATCACCTGGCTCTACGCCGCCCACAACCCGGCAGTCAAGGCGGGCGTGGCATGGTACGGGCGCTTGGTCGGCGAGGCTCAGACCTTGCAGCCGCGCCACCCCGTGGACATCGCATCCAGCTTGCACGGCCCGGTGCTCGGGCTGTATGGCGGGCAGGACACCGGCATTCCGCTTGACACAGTCGATAAGATGAAGGGTGCCCTCAGTCAGGGCAGTGTGGCCGCGCGGCGCTCCGAGTTCGTTGTCTACCCGGATGCGCCGCACGCCTTCCATGCCGACTACCGGCCCAGCTACCGCCAGGGACCGGCCGAGGACGGCTGGAAGCGCTGTCTGGCGTGGTTGGCGCAGCACGGGGTGAGCTGATCCCCGGGCCTGGCAGGTCCCGTGGCAGGGATCCGTGCGGCCGGCTGCGCTGATGCGCGCCCGAGGCACGACCTTGTCCAGCCATTGCATTGCCCACGGGCAGCCCGCCGACCCCACATGACTCTCTTCTACATCGTGCTGGCCACCACGCTGGGAGGCGTGTTGTCGGTCGTGATCGCAGCGTCGCTCACCCAGCAGTTGCTGGGTCGACTGGTTCGCCACCTCGTGAGCCTGTCGGCCGGTGTGCTGCTGGGCACTGCGCTGCTTCATGTGCTGCCGGAAGCCTTCGAGAGTGCCGTTGCGCCCTCCGCGCTGTTTGCGACGCTGCTGGGCGGGCTGCTGTTCTTCTTCCTGCTCGAGAAGGCCGAGCTCTACCGCCATGGCCATCACCACGAAGGCGACGGTCACGAGCACCACCATCACTTCGATACCGAGCAGGCGGGCCGTGGTGGCTGGAGCGTGCTGCTGGGCGACAGCATCCACAATTTCTGCGACGGGATCATCATTGCGGCGGCGTTCCTGGCTGACACGAGGCTGGGGCTGGTGACCTCGCTTGCGATCATTGCGCACGAGATTCCGCAAGAGGTGGGTGACACCATCGTGCTGCTCAACGCCGGGTTCAGCCGCGCCAAGGCGTTGGCGTTCAATGCGTTGTCGGGACTGGCGGCGGTGCTGGGCGGAGTGCTGGGCTACTTCGTGGTCGGACCCTGGGAAGCCGTCTTTCCGTACCTGCTGGTGGCCGCCGCCAGCAGCTTCATCTACGTCGCCGTGGCCGACCTGATGCCGCAACTGCAGCGCCGGCTGCCCTGGCGTTCGACGGTCGCGCAGGTGACATGGATCGCCGTTGGCCTGACCGTGGTTGCAATTGCTCGCACTTTGCTGCACGGGCACTGAGCATCGGCGCTCAAGTCGTCCTGAGGGGTGCCGATAGTTCGAGGCAGCGCACTGCGCGCCGTCCGAACTCCGATGCAACTGCTGCCGTTGGCCGATCTCAGTCACGCGCTGGCGCCCGGCCAGCCGTTGCCCTTCAACGTGCGCGACGGCCAGGGGCACCTGCTGCTCGCCGCGGGCTACCTCGTCGACAGCGAAGCCACGCTGTCGGCTCTGCTCGAGCGCGGGATCTTCGTCGACGCGCTGGAAGCCGCGGCAACTGGCATACGACCCGCACCGGCGCCGGCAGCGGCGCCTGCGGAACCGCCCAAGGCGCATGTCGACCCGACGCGGGGTACGCCGTTCGAACGCTGGGACGCCCTGTGCGACCGGCTGTCACGGTTGTTGGCCAGCCCCGGCGAGCAGTATTTCATGCAGCGCGTGCGCGAGGCCTGCCGGCATGTATTGGCGCTCGACAACGTCAACGCCGATCTGCAGCTGTACATGATCCTGCGCCAGGACCACGGGGACTTCGAACGCTATGGCGTCTATCACAGCCTGCATGTGGCCTGCGTGTGCAGCCTGATGGCGCAGCGGCTGGGCTGGGACGAGCTCGACCGGCAGCGCATCATCGGCGCCGCGCTGACCATGAACCTCGGCATCATCGACCTGCAAGGCCAGCTCGCGCGCCAGGCCGCGCCGCTCACGCGTCGCCAGCGCGAGCTGATCGATGGTCATCCGCAGCGGGCCGCGCGACTGCTGCGCGATGCCGGCCTGGATGACGCCGAGTGGATCGAGGCGGTGCAGGACCATCACGAGCGCAGCGGCGGCGGCGGCTATCCGCTCAACCGCACGCACCCGGGTCTGCGCTCGCAACTGCTGCGCCTGGCCGACCAGTTCACGGCCAAGCACAGCGCCCGCGCAACCCGGCCGGCGCTGCCCGCCCAAATGGCGGCGCGCCAGTTCTTCGTCGAGAACCCGGGTGAGCGCATGGCCTCGCTGATGATCAAGGAGTTCGGGATCTATCCACCCGGTTGCCTGGTGCGATTGGCATCGGGCGAGATCGCGATCGTCGTGCGCCGGGGAGCTGCGGCCAACACACCTCAGGTGGCGGCGCTGACCGACCGCAGTGGCCGGGTGCTGCCGGCGCCGGTGACACTGGACACCGGGCGCGCGGCGCACGCCGTGGTGGGCTCCTTGCCCGAGCCGCGCACGCGCCTGCGCATACCGGCCCAGTGGTTGTATCCGGAGGCTCAGGCGGCGTGATGCGCCGCCCCTCGGGGTTACTTGACCACCAGCACCGGCAGCGGTGAGTGAGTGAGCACACGGCTGGTCTCGCTGCCCAGCAGCAGCGCCGAAACCCCGCGGCGGCCGTGTGAAGCCATCACGATGAGATCGCAACCCTGCTGCTTGGCATGGTCGAGGATCGCCTCCCACGGGTGCAGGGCCTCGACGGTATAGCCGTCGCAGTTCAACCCGGAGTCCTTGGCGGAGTCGACCACTGCCTTGACTCGAGCGGCGGCGATGCGCTCCTGCGCGTCGTAGAACTCCTGCGGCGGCACGGGCTGCATCTCGGAAATCGCGCTGTACGGGAAAGGCTCCTTCACGCTCAACGTGGTCAGCGTGGCACCGGTGGCCTTGGCCAGTGCGACGGCCGTCTGGATGGCCTTGGCGGTGATCTCCGAGCCGTCGGTGGGAACGAGGATGCGCTTGTACATGACCAACTCCTGTTGTGGGTGGAACAAGATGCGCCCGGCATTGGGCCATTTCAATGGGAAGTGTGCGTCGCCAGGCCCGTCTATGCTTGAGATGAGTCAACCGGAGCAGCGGCGACCGCCTTGCGGCGCAACATCGTCGCGGCCAGGCCGGCCGCCACGATGAAGGTCATCCCGGTCAGCGCCATCGACGTGACCGGATCATCGAACAACCACACCCCATAGCCGAACGAGAACACGATGCCCATGTACTGCAGGCTCGCGTTCACCAGGGGTCGCCCGATCGCGTAGGCGCGTGTCAACAGCAGTTGGGCCAGCGTGGCCAGAACCCCCGTGGCAATGAGCCAGAGTACGCCGGCCGGCGTGTGGGCATGCCAGCCGCCGAATGCGGCCACTGCGGCGCCACCGGCGACTGTAAACAGCGAGAAGTGAAACACCACCCTCAGTTCGGGTTCGCCAGCGCGACCCAATGCGGTGACCTGCAGGTACGCGAGCGCTGCCAGCATGCCCGACAACAGGCCGGCGAGCCCGTGCCACAGCTGGTTGTGCTCGATCGTCGGTCGCAGCACCAGCGCCACGCCGGCGAAACCCAGCAGCACGGTGAACACGAGTCTGGGGTCCACGCGCGCAGAGCCGAGCAGTACGGCGCCACCGAGCAGGAACATCGTCATCCAGATCGACGACATGTAGTTCAACGTCACCGCTGTCGCCAGGGGCAGGTTGCCGATGGCGTAGAACCACAGCATCAGCGCGCATACGCCGCTGACGCCGCGCGCGACATGCATGCCGGGTACCGCAGTGCGCAGCGACGTGCGGCTGCAGCGTGCGATCACGCCGATCATCGCCGCACCCACGAGGCCCCGATAGAACACGATCTCGCCCGTGCCGTAGATCGCCGAAGCCAGCTTGACGGTCACGCTCATGGTCGAGAAGAGCAGGGTGGACAAGAGCATCAACAGCGCGGCGGGCATGGCCTCGATTGTCCTGCTTCGCCTCTCATCGCACTCACACGCACGCCCCACCCATTCCCCACCCATTCCCCTCCCACTCCGAACACCCGTCACGGGTGCGCGCCGGTCGCGCCCATGGCCTGTCAACTTGCGAAGGCGTTCGAAAACATGCTATAGTGCAAGACTTGCTTCAAGACCAACGCGGAGTGGTAGTTCAGTTGGTTAGAATACCGGCCTGTCACGCCGGGGGTCGCGGGTTCGAGTCCCGTCCACTCCGCCAAATCAGCGCTTGAAGCACGACCAATCGAGCAGCCACCCCTTTAGGTGGCTGTTTTCGTTGTGCCCTTTGCAAAGCTCGACGCCAACCTTGCTCATGTCGAGCGCATTGCAATACAGGGCCGACGGCAGCTGCGCTGGTTTGGTGCGATCGGTGCCCGCTGTCGGACGAATTCCTACAGCCGGCGCCGATGGCGGCCGACCTCGTGTACGGAGCCCCGCTGAACGCGCGGGGCGGGTGGTCCGCCTATGCTTTGCGCATCCAATGTTCGGCTGTTGTGCGAGGTGGCCATGTCGTTCGATTCGTACACCGATGCCTGCGAGCGCTTCGAGCTGCGATTCGAGTCGCTGTTCGTCGAGGGGCGCGCGTTGTCCTTTCCGTGCGATGCGCACGGGCACGTGGATCTGGATGCGCTCAGCGAGCGCGCACGATGCAACTACTTGTATGCGCGCGCCGTGGTCGGGCGTGAGTTCCGCACCCCTGCGGTTCGGCACAGCGAACTGCATTGACGTCCCGCCGACCGCGGCGCCGGCCGAGCGTTGGGTCGATGCGATCGTCAGCGGATGAATGAGTCGCCGCCCTCGCGGCGCAAGCGCATCCTCAGGTCGCCGCCCACGGGCTGGACATCGACCATCTGAAGGCCGATGGCCTGGTCGAGCGCATGCACTTCGGGCAGATCCGCCAGCGGTCGCCCGGGGCCCAGCAGCCGTGGGGCCAGGTACAGCACCAATTCGTCGACCGCACCGTTTGCCAGCCATGCGCCACTGAGGTTCGGTCCTGCCTCGACGTGCAATTCGTTCACCCCCAGCCCGGCAAGCATCGTGAGCACCACGTCCGGTGCAACCGTGCCCGCAACGGTGACGTCGGGCGGATGCCAGGTTCGTGCCCCGCTGGCATGCAGCGCAGCCTGCCGGGTGGTGTCGGGCCTGGCCCCGATCACCAGCACGTCGCCCGGTGGCCGCAGGATGCGAGCATCCAACGGGGTGCGCCAGCTTGAGTCGAGGACCACGCGAAGCGGCTGAAGCGTGGTTGGGATGTCGCGAACGTCCAGCCTGGGGTTGTCCGCCAGCACGGTCCCGATGCCGGTGAGCACGGCTTGGGCGCGCTGACGCCAACGCTGGCCATCCAGTCGCGCTGGCGGCCCGGTGATCCATTGGCTGACTCCATTGGGCAGTGCGGTGCGACCGTCGAGCGAAGCGGCCAGCTTCATCCGCACCCACGGGCGCGAGCGGATGACGCGTGAGAAGAACCCGATGTTGAGTTCGCGCGCCGCCAGCGCCACGTCGCCTTCGGCGACGACGACGTCGATGCCGGCAGCCCGCAGCCGTGCCAGACCCTGGCCGGCTACCTGTGGAAAGGGGTCCACGGTTGCGACGACCACCCGTGCCAGACCGGCTTCGATCAATGCATCGCTGCATGGTGGCGTGCGTCCGTAGTGGGCACACGGCTCCAGGCTGACCCAGGCAGTGCCACCGTGCAGGTCGGCGCCGCGGGTGCGGGCGTCGCGCAGTGCCATCACCTCGGCGTGCGGGCCGCCAGCGTGTTGCGTGTAACCCTCACCGGCAAACGTGCCTTTCGCATCGTGCAGGACGCAGCCCACGCGCGGGTTCGGATCGGACAGGCCGACCGACTGCTGCGCGAGTTCCAGGCATCGGATCAGCATCGGGTGATCGGCGGGCTGGGCAGGCATGGCAGGTGGTGGAATGCTCGTGGCAGTGGCCGCAGGCGACCAGTGTGACATGCGACGCGCCGGCCCGGGGGATCGGCTCAGGGCTGATGTGCGACTGTGTTCGTGTTGACGAAGTCGCCGATCGTTGGATCGGGTGCATGGTCAGTGGGGCATGCATGCGTGCCGGCGATGACCAGGAAGTTCTGGTGGCTCAGGTTGCCGGCGACCCCGGGACAGCCTGCGCGGCCGTCGACGCAGGTGCCCGAATGTCGACCGTAGTCGGCGGGGTGTGCATCGTCGGGCAGGTCGGTCGCGTCGCTGGGCGCGTATCGGCATACGCGGTAGGCGTCGGTGCCGGTAGCGATCGGCCAGCTGGCGACGCCAGCGTCGGCAAAGGGCTGCGGTTCGATGGTGGTGCGCCCGCTCCAGCGGCCATCGGCGTTCACGGGGATCAGGCACGCGTAGTCGACCTGCCAGGTGCCAGCGCCCGTGCGCGCCGAACTGGGGTTGTCGGCAAGGCAGGTGGCCGGTGCCGGGTGGCCTTTGCTGTCCAGGGCCAGGCGTACCTGCAATGCCAATGCCGGCCAGCGAGGCGCTTGCGAGTCTGCGGCCGTCAGTGCAGGGGCTGCGCCTGCCGCATCGAAGGGCGCCACCAGATGGTCGAGCCGTGAGCAGCCAGACAAATCGGCGGCGCTCAATGCGCCGGTTGGTGTGCCCGACGGAACGGAGCACAGGCTGATGATGCGCGCCGGCGGGCCGTCGGTGAGCACCCAGGCGACGCCACCTGGATGCACCGGCTTGAGCACCCAGCGGCCATCTGCCAGCCGGTGGGTCGCGCCGCGCAGATTGAAGCGCACGGTGCCGGCCAGCAATTGGCCGCGTACCGAGGTGCAAGCGCCGGCGAGGTCGGCTGTCGCCAGGCGATCACTCGGTCGGTCCGCTGGGACGGTGCAACTGGATGTGATCTCGCCCGATGGGTTGTCGAACACCCACGCGATGGTGCCGGACTCCACGGGCTTGAACACGCTGCGCCCATCACCCAAGTCGGCCGCACGCTGCGGGATGGACCTGTGGCGTCCGCCGACCGCAGCATATGTACCTGGCGGCGCCTGAAGCGCCAGCGCGCCGGACAGGGCGGGAGCTGCCCGCGCGATCAGGTCGCGCAGCGTGACGCGCTGCGTCTGGCTCTGACGATCGGACCACTCGACCTGCACCGATACCACGCGATGCCGGCCGTCTGCTGCAGGTGTCACCTGGCGCTGCAGCCGATAGGTGGCATTCGCGTGCGCAATGTCGATGTCGCCAATGACGGTGGAAGTGATCGTGCCGTAGTCGGTCGCCGACCCAGGGCTGCCGACGAGGTCGAAGCTGCGCAGCGCCTCCAGGTCGGACTCGGCCAGCCGCACCGCCTCGCCGCGCTGGCGCGCCACGTCGGCTGCGTAGTCGAACTGCAGGTGCGCACGCACCAGCGCGAGCAGCCCTGCGGCCGTCACGGCAAAGGCCAGCAGGGCTTCGATCAAGGTGGCACCACGGGGTGCGGTGACCAGCATCTTGGGCTGCGGGATCCGGGCTTTACGGCCGATCATGATGAACGCCAGCTTCCCGGTACTCGGACGAACGATCCCACCGTCGTGCGTATGCGCCGCACCACCGCGGCATCGCGCACCACCACTGCATCGGCGGTGACATCCATCTGAGCCGCCACCAGTGCGCCTTGCCAGCTCGCGCCTGCGGCGCGCCACCGCAGCGCGCCAGTGGTCAGCGCTGCGCCCTGCACAGCCAGCGGCGCCGCGATCTCCAGGTTGCCGCGAACAACCAGCATCAAGGGGCGGTCGTGGGTGCCCAATGTCACGGCGTCGTCGAGTATCAGGTCACCGTCGATCCACAGCACGCCGCCGGGGGTGCGTTGCCACGCGAGCAGCACGTCGCGGGCGCTGCAAGGACGGCACTCGAGTCGCCGCGCTGCAGGCTGGGCGCTGTACATCGCCCAGGGCAGGCCCAGATAGCGCTCGATGAGGCCGTCGGCTGCACCGGCTGCCGCGGCCAACTCGGCGTCCGCGGTACGTGTGGCACCGGCACTGCCTGCGGGGCCTACCGTGGCCAGTGCACCGGAGATGGCGCCGCCGCTGTGCACGGTCAGTCCGGTGGTCGGATCGCTGTTGATCACGTGCATGGTGGCCGCTGGCGCGATGTGAACGTCGGCCCCGATCGTGAGCGCGGCTGCAGGTGCCACCGGCAGTGCCGACAGCAGCCCCAGTGTCACTTCGACCGTGGCTTGCGCATCGACCCGGGCCGCGGCGCCATCGGCGCGGTGACAGGCATCTGGCGCGTCGAAGTCACCCGGATCCAGTCCTTGAATCGGCTCGCTGCACGCACGCACCGTCAAACCAACCGTTCCCGGATACGGGCCAGCGCCGGCTCCACCAGCGGCGCCGAGGCGGACACGGAAAGTCGACGGTGCATCATCGACGGCGCCGACGAGTGTGGCCATGGCTGCCGATGGGCAGCTGCAAGTCCAGCCGCGGTCGGTCAGGACACAGCTGGGGTCAGGACGCCCCTCACCGGTGCCCGTGGGCCAGGTCGCAAACCCGATGCGGCCCTCGTCATCGATGCGCAGGTAGCGGTCACGAAACCCGCTGGGGGATGCAGCATCCGGGCGACAGCTGCTGTCGATCGTGTCGCCATTGGCCTGGGCAACCACCCAATCAATCCCCGCCTCGGCGGCGGCCATGGCCTGGGCTGCGCGGGCGCTGTGCGCCGCCGCGCGCTGCTCGGCGAGAACTTGCCGGTTGTTGTAGACGGCTACCAGTGCAGCGGTGAACAACAGCACGAGCACGATGGTCAGCGTAGCGAAGCCGCGCTCTGTGATCCGGCGGCTCATGGCGTGCACTTCAGCGGATCGTTGCGCACGCGCACGGCAGACGTCAATGCGCGTTGCACGCTCACGTCGGAGCGGGACTGCGCCCGGAGTTCGATCTGAAGCAACCGAACCGTCTGCGTACACCCGGCCGGCGCGGCGCAGCCGGCCGCGGCCGTGCACGGCAAGGCGATCGGGCGGTCGATCTGACGAACGCTGAACGCCGTGACCGTCATGACCTGCCGGTCGGTCAGATCCTGGAAGCCGCCGGCGCCCAAGCGCACCTGAAGCGCGCCACTCTTCGGATCGAGACGGAAGCCACCGGCTTCGTCCGAATCGACGTGGCCGTTCTCGGCATCGCCACGGTCGCGGTCGTGCGACGAGGTGAGATCGATGGCGTCGGCACCTGCGGTTCGCGCGGGCAGGTAGACCGCTGGGGATGGCGCCGGCGCGGAGTCCGCCACGACGCGCAGCAATCGGTGGGCACTTCCGTCGTGTCCGCTGCGGCGCAGGTCGCGCACCACGATGTCCAAGGCGGCGCGCATGTCCTGCTGCAGTTGGGTGGCCAGCGCCAGTCGGCGGGCATGGTTGGCATGGCCGACGGCGAGGGATCCCGCGCCAGCCAGCACGCACAGGCCAGCGGCCATGCCCACCAGCAACTCCACCAGTGTGTAGCCGCGCGGGTGCATTCTGGTCGAGCGAGCCGGTCGCACACCGCGGCCTGTGGTGGCGGCGCCGACGTTCGTGTTCAGGGCGGTCATCGCGGCCAGCACGGGTCGGTGTCGCTGCTGGTCCAGGCGCGACCATCGGCTGAGGAGCTGTAGACCAGGGTACCGGTGGTGCCGTCCATCGCGGCGCGCAGGTATTGGCAGTCCGAGTCGTCGACCTGGGCGCCAGTGGCAACGGCGGTGACCTGGTAGCCCGTGGCGGTGGCGGCGGTCAGGCCCAGGAGGTAGTGACCGTCGGGAGACCGTTCGCCGACGCGTTCGAGGCCACCAGGCCCGAAGTGCGAGGCATAGCGCGGCGAGTTGGCGCGGTGCAGTTCCTGGGCCTGAGTCGTGGCGGCTATGGCGGCTGCAGCATCGGTGCGCCGCGCCTTGCGCAGGCCGTGGAGATAGGACGGCATGGCCAGGCCGGCCATCACGGCCAACAGCGCGACGGTGACCATCGCCTCGACCAGCGTATAGCCCTGCGCGGGTGTGTGTGCCGTGGAGCAGGCGGTCTGTCGCATGGCGCGCCGATCACCTGGGTCAGCAGCCCGGATAACCCGGGATGCGGGCGCCGGGCGAGCAGGACCGAACGCGCCCCATCACGTTCATCACTGCATGGATGGCGGTGCCAGCGGGGTCGGTCAGCCTCAGAGTGGTCGTGGGTGTGACGGTGCCGTAGCGGGGATCGAAGGCCACCGCCTCGCGGGTGGCCGTCAGGGACAGCACCCGGCGCGGGTCGAAGGCATTGACGCGCAAGACGGTCGCCTCGGCGCTGCAGCGCGGACCGCCGCCGGCATCGGCGCATCGGCAGGCACCAGCCGAGCCAGTGTGCAGCACATAGCAGTTGCCACTGCCGGCGGGTTGCACGGCCAGCCGCACCACCTGCTGTCGCGCCAGGGCGGCGGCCCGTGCGAACTGCAAGTCGGCCTCCAGCTCGCTGGCACTGGCCAGGAGTGCCTGGCGGGTGATCCAGCCTTGGAGTCCGGGCAGGGCGAGCGCCGCGAGGATGCCGACGATCGCCAAGGCGCACATGGCTTCAAGCAGGGTGGCGCCGCGCGGGGCTGCTGCGTGACGATGACGCCGGGGGTGCGGCTGTCGGGGTGGGCGAGGCGGGAGCATGGGCGGAACCACTGGTGTCGTGGGTCGCCACTGTAGGCATGCGCGCGTGGTTGCGCGTCGCCCAAGAGGGGGTGTGCGGCCCCATGGACACCCCCCCGTAAGGGTGACACCCCTGCCGCCCCGGCGCATCTGACCCAGTGGACGATGGCGCCGCTGTGTCGTCCGCGCGGATCCTCGCGGCGGCTGCAGGCGAAGGGGACGGTCCCGCGCGCGCTCAGATGTCGCGGATGAGCTGCCGGAACTCGTCCACGTCCTCGAAACTGCGATAGACCGATGCGAATCGAACGTAGCCCACCTTGTCGATGCGCTTGAGTTCGCGCATGACCAGTTCGCCGATTCGGGAACTCGGTACTTCGCGCGCACCCGAGGCCAGCAGCTTGTCCTGGATCCGTTCGATCGCGGCATCGACCTGTTCGACGCTGACCGATCGCTTGCGCAGCGCCAGCATCATCGAGCCGCGCAGCTTGGCCGGGTCGTAGTCCGTGCGCGCGCCGCTCTTTTTCACCACCGCCGGCATCGCGATTTCGGCGCGCTCGTAGGTGGTGAACCGCTTGTCGCACTTCAGGCAGCGCCGCCGGCGCCGGATGACATCGCCCTCGTCAGATTCGCGGGTCTCGACGACCTGCGTCTCGGCGTGGGCGCAGTAGGGGCAGCGCATGGCGATGCGTCGGATCGGGTCGCGGGCTCGGCAGGCGGGCCGTGTCAGCGATAGACCGGGAACTCTCGGGCAAGCGCCGCGACCTTGTCCCGTACGGCCGAGATCCGGCCCTCGTCCTCAGGGCGGTCGAGCACGTCGGCAATCAGGTGGGCGGTGGCGCGGGCCTGGGCCTCGCCGAAGCCGCGCGTGGTCATGGCCGGCGAGCCCAGCCGGATGCCGCTGGTCACCATCGGCTTCTGCGGATCGTTGGGGATGGCGTTCTTGTTGCAGGTCATGTGCGCACGGCCCAGGACGGCCTCGGCTTCCTTGCCCGTGATGCCCTTGGCACGCAGATCCACCAGCATCACATGGCTCTCGGTGCGACCCGAGACGATGCGCAGACCGCGTTCCACGAGCACCTCGGCCATTGCAGACGCGTTGCGCACCACCTGCTGCTGGTAGATCTTGAACTCGGGCGCCAGGGCTTCCTTGAAGGCCACTGCCTTGCCGGCGATCACGTGCATCAGCGGCCCACCCTGAATGCCGGGGAATATGGCGCTGTTGATCTTCTTGGCGATCTCTTCATGGCGCGTGAGGATGATCCCCCCGCGCGGGCCCCGAAGCGTCTTGTGGGTGGTGGAGGTCACCACGTCGGCGTGGGGCACCGGGCTGGGATATACCCCCGCGGCTATGAGACCGGCATAGTGCGCCATGTCCACCATGAACAGCGCACCGACGTCCCGCGCGACCTTGGCAAAGCGCTCGAAGTCGATGCGCAGCGCGTAGGCCGATGCGCCGGCGATGATGAGCTTGGGTCGGGCTTCATGGGCGAGCCGCTCCATGGCGTCGTAGTCGATCGCCTCTTTGGCATCCAGGCCATAGCTCACCACCTTGAACCACTTGCCGCTCATGTTGAGCGCCATGCCGTGGGTGAGGTGGCCGCCCTCGGCCAGGCTCATCCCCATGATGGTGTCACCCGGTTGCAGCAGGCCGAAGAACACGCCCTGATTGGCCTGCGAGCCCGAGTTCGGCTGCACGTTGGCGTAAGCGGCGCCGAAGAGCTCGCGCGCGCGGTCGATGGCGAGCTGCTCGACCACATCGACATACTCGCAGCCGCCGTAGTAGCGCTTGCCGGGGTAGCCCTCGGCGTACTTGTTGGTGAGCTGGGAACCCTGCGCCTGCATCACGGCGGGCGATGTGTAGTTCTCGGAAGCGATCAGCTCGATGTGGTCTTCCTGGCGGCGGTTCTCGGCCTGGACGGCCGCCCACAGCTCGGGGTCGATGCGGTCGATGGTGGATTGGGTTCGGTCGAACATGACAGGGCAGTCCTCGTCTTGGGGAGTGGTCCCGCCTCGAACCCGGGCCAAGCCGGCGCGAGTGCGCTGCGGGCGGCCCAGGCGAACGGCTGTGACTCGGCATCGTCCTCGGGACCGCCGATCGCGCTTCACGGTGGTGACCCACCTCGGGTCGCAGCCGACCCTATCGCCAGTTGCGCGAAGGCCGGAGTTTAGCGCCAGGCGGCTGGCACAGGGCGCGCACCCGGTTGGCCGGTTGTCCAGGCGGTCAGTTCAGCAGCGCAACCTGCCCAGTGGGTTCTGCTGAGGGCCGCGATGCGCTGCCGGCTGGTGCCACCGCGGCCGCCGGGATCGGCTCTGCCGCCCGGCTTGCGGCGGCCGACGGTGCCACTGGGGCAAGCGCGCCCGACGGCGATGCAGCGGTTGCCGACGACGGCAGTGCCACGGTGACCGGCACGGCCTTGCCTTCCAGCACGCGGCGCAGGTTGAACTGCTCGGCCAACACCTTCACCACATAGCCGCCGTCGTCCGCGCTGTTGGCTGCGCCCACGTAGTAGCGCAGTCCAGCCTCGAGGCTACCGGCACGGGCAATGCACTCCTTGAGCACCTGTACGCCCACGCGGAGGTTGGACACCGGATCGAACGCGGCGCGCGTTCCACCGTAGGCGTCGTACTTTTCGTCGTGGACGCGCGTCATCACCTGCATCAGCCCTTGTGCGCCGACCGAACTCTGGGCGAAGGGATTGAAGCTGGACTCCACTGCGATGACGGCCAGGATGAGGGTGGGATCCAGGCTCGCTCGCTGGCCGATCTGCCAAGCTTCCTGGACCAGACGGCCGACGGGCTCGCTGGCGACCCGATAGCGCCGCGCCAGCCAGTGCGCGACCGCAGCCTGGGGCCGCGGCAGTGCCGCCGGGTCCACAGCTGTGGCTCGCGCCACCGCGTCGGGTTCGGCGGGCAGGTCTACCGTCGCAGCGGGTTCGCGGGCCTCATGGCGAGCCTGCAGCCAGTCCAGGGCGTGCCGCTCGACGCTGACTCGGAGATCCGGGCGCCCGGCGGCGAACAGGATAGCCGCGACGACGCACAGGCCCAGGAGGGCCAGCGAGTTGTGGCTGACCTCCAGCAGGCCTGCGCCGACGTCGCGCAGAAAGACATTCGTGCTGCTCGCCACTTGGCGCGCTAGCACCAGAAACCGACCGATCGCTGTCATGCAAGACCTTTCTTCGGCTGCACACCGACACCGCGGCAGACACTGGGCCTGCCAGACGTGCACGAGGGGTGCCGACGATAATGGGCCGCTTGCTGGAAAGACCGCTACGAGGCGGCGCCAGTGCGGCTCTGGCAGCGGGCGCCGATCCATCCCAACCTGGATGTGGCGCGGGGAAACCCTGAATTCTCAGGCTGGACGCATTCTAGGAAGGCCGGAAATAACCGGTCAAGCATAAAGAACGACATTCTAATAACTGAAACAAATGAAATATCGCGATCTCCGCGACTTCGCGGCACAACTCGAACAGATGGGCGAGTTGCGCCGCGTGCGTGAGCCGGTGTCACCTCGACTGGAAATGACGGCGCTGTCAGATCGCGTGCTGCGTGAGGGCGGCCCCGCACTGTGGTTCGAACAGCCTGCCGGGCACTCGGTCGCGGTGCTGGCCAACCTGTTCGGCACGCCGCGTCGGGTGGCGCTGGGTATGGGCGCGTCGGATGTCAAGGACCTGCGCGAGGTGGGCGCGCTGCTGGCTCGGCTGAAGGAGCCCGAGCCGCCGCATGGCCTGAAGGACACGGGCCGCCTGCTGCAAATGATCAAGGCGGTGTGGGACATGAAGCCTGTCAGGCGACGGGATGGGCCGTGTCGCGAGGTGGAACTGCGTGGCGATGATGTCGACTTGGGTCGATGGCCGGTTCAGACCTGCTGGCCGGACGACGCGGGCCCGCTGATCACGTGGGGCCTCGTCGTCACCCGCGGCCCGCAGGCGGGCGTGGCCCGTCCTCGCCAGAGGCAGAACATCGGCATCTATCGGCAGCAGGTGATCGGTCGGCGAGAGGTGATCATGCGCTGGCTCGCTCATCGGGGTGGCGCGCTGGACTTCCGTGAGTTTGCCCAGGTCCACCCGGGCCAGCCGTTCCCGCTGGCTGTGGCGCTGGGCACCGACCCCGCAACCATACTGGGCGCGGTGACACCCGTGCCCGATACCTTGTCGGAGTACCAATTCGCCGGGCTGCTGCGCGGGTCGGCAACCGAGCTCGTTGACTGCGAGGTCGGCGAAGCCGGGCGCCCGCTGCAGGTACCTGCGACCGCCGAGATCGTGCTCGAGGGGCACGTGCCGACAGCCACGCCCGGGTATACCGGTCACAGCGAGAACGGTGTGCCGCAGCGCGAAGTCAATGGCTACCTGCATGCGCTGGAAGGCCCGTTCGGCGATCACACGGGCTACTACAACGAGCAGGACTGGTTTCCGGTCTTCCGCATCGACCGGCTGACGCATCGGCGCGACCCGATCTACCACTCCACCTACACCGGCAAGCCGCCGGACGAGCCGGCCGTGCTCGGCGTTGCGCTCAACGAGGTGTTCGTGCCCATCTTGCAGAGGCAATTCCCGGAGATCGTCGACTTCTACCTTCCGCCGGAGGGATGCAGCTACCGCATGGCGCTCATCTCCATTCGCAAGGCCTACCCGGGCCACGCCAAGCGGCTGATGTTCGGGCTTTGGAGCTTCCTGCGGCAGTTCATGTACACGAAGTTCATCGTCGTCACCGACGACGATGTGAACATCAGAGACTGGCGAGAGGCCGTGTGGGCGATCACGACACGCATGGACCCGGTGCGTGACACCACGCTGGTGGAGCGCACGCCGATCGACTACCTCGACTTTGCTTCTCCGGTCAGTGGCCTCGGGGGCAAGATGGGCCTGGACGCCACGCACAAGTGGTCGGGCGAAACCGACCGGGAGTGGGGGCGGGCCATCCGCATGGAAGCCGCAGTCCAGGATCGTGTGCAGCAGGTGTACGAGCGGCTGATGCGCTGAGTCGACGCATGGCAGCAGTTGTCACTTCGAACAAACCCCGTGATCAGCGGGCTTGAATCGCGCTGCGCCATCGACTAATCTGGAAGTGCCTTCCAAGTGAAGGTACAACTGTGTGCGCAGTCTCTGTGCCGCAGGGGCCCCGGACCTTTTTCCTCCGGAGCCCCACACGGTGGCCGTACGGCCACCCGCCCCCTCCGTGCTGCAAGGCCGGAGGGGTTTCGCCTTTTGGGCGGTGGAATGCACCTGCCTTCGATGCATGGCACGGACGTACCCGCCGCCGCGGGCCAATGGCGCCGCACGCGGTGATCGCTCAGGCGCCGAGCCAGAACCCCAGGGTCTCGCGCAGCACCAGTTGCACCTGCGTGAACCCTTCCTGGGTCGGCAGCCAGCGCAGCACGGGGCGGACCTCGGCCGCGGCCAGGCCCATCGGCGCGCTCACGACCTGAATCGACATGCCGTGCTGTTGTGCGGCTTCCTGGAAGGCGCGCTGGGCCCGACGCATGTGCCAGCCATGTGTGACCAGCACCACGGTCGAGATGCCGTCGGTCTTGAGCAGTCCCAGGCTGGCCGCGGCGTTGCCTCGCGTGTCGCGCGAGAGATTTTCGGCCCAGCGCAGAGGCCGGCCGAAGTCGCGCGCCGCGATGCGGGCAGCAATATCGGCCTCGGCGGGGCCGTCGACTTGCGCGTGCCCGCTGCCTCCAGAGAACATCACGGGCGCATTGAGCTTGCGCGCCAGCCACAGCCCATAGTGCAGCCGCTGCATCGAGCGCGGCGCGAGATGCGACTCACCGTACTCGGGTGCCACGCGCTCGCGGCCACCGCCGAGCACGACAACAGCTGTCTGACGGGCCTGCGGTTCGCGGCGCAGCGGCGCCATCTGGCTCTCGGTGAGCGGGGGCGGCACATGGAGCAGCGCGCGCTCCAGGAAGTGGCCCACGCCGATGCAGCAACTCGCCCACATCAGCAGCAGCACCGACAGCATCACCACCCAGCCCGAGCGCCAGTGCCGGCGCGAGACCATCAGCCGCGCGCCCACCACCATCAGCAGCAGCAACGGAAAAGGCGGAAGCAGCAACGCTGCGAAGATCGGCTTCCAGCCCGACAGACCGAGGTTGGCGATGACACTGTCCACTGGGGTTCCTGTCAAGCTGCGGTGGAAATGACCAGCCGTCGATTGTGCAGTTGCCCCGGGGCGCGCACCGCTGCGATTGTGACCATCGACAATCAAACCCCTGCAGGCGAAGCAAGGTGTTGCAATGGGACCTCAGCAGTTGATCACGTTGGCCGGGGGCTGCTTCTGGTGCCTGGAGGCGGTGTATGAGCAGGTCGAGGGTGTGCTGGCGGTCGAGTCAGGGTACAGCAATGGTCATGCTGTTGCGCCTACCTACGAGCAGGTGTGCAGCGGCGCCACAGGACACGCGGAAGTCGTGCGGGTGCGGTTCGACCCACAACAGGTGTCGCTGAGCGAGATCCTCGAGATCTTCTTCGCCATCCACGACCCGACCACGCTGAATCGCCAGGGTCATGACGTCGGTACGCAATACCGGTCGGCGATCTACACCCATGACGACGACCAGGACGCAGTGGTGCGCGACGTGCTCGCACAGGTGCAGGCGGCGCTGCAAGGTCGCGCCGTGACCGAAGTCGCCCGCGAAGCCGGCTATACCCGGGCCGAGGACTACCACCAGCACTACCATGCGCGCCACCCGGAACAGGGCTATTGCGCGCACGTGATCGAGCCCAAGCTCGAGAAATTCCGCCGCACCTTCAGCCGCCATCGTCGGCGCTGACCAGCGCTGCGGCCCGCGAAGAGATCAGGGCGCCAGCCGCTCACGAAGCCAACGACCGTCGGCCAGGCGGTAGCGCAGCCTGTCGTGCAGCCGGCTCTTGCGACCCTGCCAGAACTCCCATGCATCGGGCTGCAACCGGAATCCGCCCCAATGCGGAGGTCGGGGTGGGGAGAGCGCGAACTGTGCGGCGTAGCGCGCCGCGTTGGCCAACAGCACCGTGCGCGACGAGATGACCTGGCTTTGCGGGGACGCCCAGGCACCGATGCGCGAATCCAGCGGTCGCGATGCGAAGTACGTATCGGACTCCTCGTCGCTGACCCGGGTAACCGCACCCTCGATGCGGACCACCCGCTCGAGTTCGACCCAGTGGAACTGCAGAGCAGCGACAGGGTGCGCAGCCAGCTCCTGTCCCTTGCGGCTTTCGTAGTTGGTGTACCAGACGATGCCACGGGCGTCATAGCCCTTGATGAGCACGATCCGCGTCGAGGGGCGGCCATCGGAACCGACGGTCGCCAGCGTCATCGCATTGGGCTCCGGGACTTCGGCAGCGATGGCCTCGCTCATCCAGCGATCGAACTGGGCCAGGGGTTCATCGAACGAGGCCGACTCGTCGAGTTCGGCGCGCTCATAGCTCTTGCGCAGGTCCGCGATGCGACGGTTCATCACACAAGTATGCCGCGATCGGGCGAGCCTGCCGATCCGCGGGGCCGGGCTGCACCCTACGTGAAAGGCCTTAGGTGAACCTCCGACTATGGAATGTGGTGCGGTGCCCGCATGCTAGATATAGATCATGAGAAATGCGCCCGTCATCGTCGTCCTGGCCGCCGGTCGTGGCTCGCGGTACGCAGCCCAGGGCCACAAGCTGGCCCAGCCGCTGGGCGAGTTGAGCGTTCTGGGGCAGACCGTCACCCATGCCATAGCCAGCGGCTTGCCCGTCGTGGTGGTGACCACCGAACGGCTGGCGGCCGAGAGTGCTCGGTGGGTCGCGCGACGCGACGTGGTCGTTTTGCCAGAGGCCGACGGAACCGACTCCGCGCTGGGCATGGGCTACTCGATTGCCACCGGTGTCGCGGCACGACCCGATGCGTCGGGCTGGCTGGTTCTGCCGGGCGACATGCCGCTGGTCAGACCCCGAACCTTGGCTGCCGTGGCCGAGGCACTGGGCCAGCACGCGGTGGTCTTTGCGCAGTACCGGGGCAGGCGGGGGCATCCGGTGGGGTTCGGTGCGGAGCTGTTCTCCGAACTGGTACACCTCCAAGGCGACGAAGGGGCGAGGCGCTTGGTGGCCCGCTACCCGAGCGCGGGCATCGAGCTGGACGATCCCGGCGTATTGGTCGACGTTGACACGCCGGAGGATCTGGCGGCAGTTCAGGCCGACTGGCCTCGGCAGGCGTGAGACTGGTGCGGGCGACAGCAGGCTCCGTCGCTCTCAGACCAACCCGTTGTGCCGTGCGAGGCTGACCAAGCGTTCGATTTCACGGTCGCGAAGGCGATGTTCGCGCAGCGCATCCGCTGTGCGCATCAGGTAGTCCAGGGTGCTGCCGTAGCGTCCGTTGGCGTGGCGCAGGATGTGGATCAGCTCGTCGTCGGCGATGCGGCCGGTGTAGCTCGGGCTGCGCCTGCTCAGCGTGAAGGCCAGGGCCTGCACGGTGCCCGCGGGGGTGATGCAGGCCAACCAGCGCGGCTCGTACACGCCCGTCGGCATTTCGCGTGCCCATAGACGCTCGAGTTCGTCGTGGGCCACCCGGCGTGGCACGCGAAACACCATGCCTCGGCACGCGCCGCCGGAAAGCAACGCAAACACCAGACCCGGCCGCTCAGGTGTGCCACGGTTGACCCGCGACCGCATTCGGAACGCACGGTGCCAACCCTGCACACGTGCCGGGCGGCACTCGTCGAATGTCAGGTCAGGACGCCAAATCAGCGATGCGTAGCCGAACACCCACAGGTCGGCGCGCCCCCCCCACTCATGCCTCACACGGTCGAGAGCTGGCGCCGGGTCGCGCTGCCAGGGTAGGTGGGGCGGTGCTCCCACGGGACGGTTCTCCATGCGCGATCATGGTATGCCAACTGCCCGAGCCACGGGGACGGGTGGCACTCACGTGTAATCATATTACCTGCTTTTCGCATATTGAGTTACCATCCGCGGCATGAAGCCTCTCATCACCGAAGTGACCGCCCGGATACGCGCACGCAGCGCCGACAGCCGCCGCGCCTACCTCGAACGGGTGGATGCGATGGTGCGGCGCGCCCCGGGCGTGCGGCGCATGGGCTGCGCGAACGTGGCCCACGCGTTCGCTGCGATGCCGCCGGATGCACGGCTGCAGATCGTCGAAGAGCGTGCGCCACACCTGGGGGTGGTCACCGCGTACAACGACATGCTTTCGGCCCATCAGCCCTACGAGTGCTATCCGCAACTGTTGCGCGAAGAGGCCCGCCGCCGGGGCGCAACGCTGCAGGTCGCCGGTGGCGTACCGGCCATGTGCGACGGTGTGACACAGGGCCTGCCCGGCATGGAGTTGTCGCTGTTCTCGCGTGACACGATTGCGATGGCCACCGCGATCGCCCTGGCGCACGACGTCTACGACGGCGCATTGCTGCTGGGCGTGTGCGACAAGATCGTGCCCGGCCTGTTGATCGGCGCCTTGCACTTCGGACACCTGCCGTGCGTGTTCGTGCCCGCTGGGCCCATGTCCACGGGCCTATCCAACGGCGAGAAGGCCCAGGTGCGCGAACAGTACGCCCAGGGACTGGTGCCGCGCGAACGCATGCTGCAGGCCGAGCAGGCGGCCTACCATGGGTCTGGCACCTGCACCTTCTATGGCACTGCCAACAGCAACCAGATGCTGCTCGAAGCGATGGGGTTGCACGTGCCTGGCGCGGCCTTCATCCACCCCCATGCGCCGCTGCGCGATGCACTCAGCCGCGAGGCTGTCGGGGCGCTGCTGGCCAGGACCAGGGGCCCGGCACATCTGCCCATCGGCCGCTTGGTCGACGAGCGATGCATCGTCAATGCGATGGTCGCGTTGTTGGCCACCGGTGGGTCGACCAACCACCTGATCCACTGGGTGGCCGTGGCGCTCGCGGCCGGCATCGTGATCGACTGGAACGACTTCTCCGATCTGTCCGGGCAGGTTCCGCTGCTGGCACGGGTCTACCCGAACGGCAGCGCGGACGTCAACGCGCTTCAGGCCGCGGGCGGGCCGGGTTATGTGCTGCGCGAGTTGCTCGACGCGGGTTGCCTGCATCCCGACGTCGCCACCGTGGCGCCCGAGGGCCTGTTGGCCTATACGCGGGTGCCGGCGCTGACCCCCGTTGGCGTGAAATGGAACCCTGCCACGGGCGCCAGCGGCGATGACGATGTCCTGCGGCCGGCAACGCAACCGTTCTCGCCGACTGGTGGGCTGAGGGTGCTCCAGGGCAACCTGGGGCGCGCGGTCATCAAGGTCTCGGCGGTGCCTGTGGATCGCCATGTGGTCGAGGCCCCTGCCATCGTCTTCGATAGCCAGGATGCACTGCAGCGGGCATTCCAGGCAGGCGAACTCGAGCGCGACTTCGTCGCAGTGGTGCGGTTCCAAGGGCCGCGCGCCAACGGTATGCCCGAGCTGCACAAGCTCACACCACCGCTGGCCGTGTTGCAGGGCAAGGGACATCGCGTCGCGCTGGTGACCGACGGGCGCATGAGTGGCGCCTCGGGCAAGGTACCGGCGGCCATTCACGTGAGCCCCGAAGCGCTGGGCGGCGGGCCACTGGCCCGCGTGCGCAACGGTGACCTGATTCGCGTCGACGCGACGGCGGGCGTCATCCAGGCATGCGTCGAGCCGGATGAATGGGACGCCCGTGAACCAGAGCAAATCGATCCGACTCATGCCGCTGAGAACGGCGTGGGCATGGGCCGCGACTTGTTCGGCGGAATGCGCCGGCGGGTCAGCACTGCGGAAGAGGGCGCCGTTTCCTGGATGTGAGAGATGATCGATATCGATGAACTGTTGGCTCTTGGCCCGGTGATCCCGGTGATCGTGGTGCATCGCGTGGCCGACGCCGTTCCCCTGGCCGAAGCGCTGGTGGCTGGCGGCGTGCGCGTCCTGGAAGTGACCTTGCGCACAGAGGCAGCATTGCCGGCGATCGAGGCCATCGCGCGCCTGGTGCCGCAGGCCGTGGTGGGTGCAGGTACGGTGCGCAGGGCGGCCGATGTCTCGGCTGCCTCGGCCGCGGGCTGCCGGTTCGCGGTCAGCCCGGGTTACACGCCGGAAGTGGGCGCGGCCTGCCGTGCCGCCGCCCTGCCGCTGTTGCCGGGCGTCGCAACGGCCACCGAGGTGATGCAGGCATCCGCCGATGGTTACCGGTTGCTGAAGTTCTTCCCTGCCGAGCAGGCGGGAGGGGTGGCGATGCTCAAGGCCCTGGGTGGCCCGTTCGCCGACGTGCGGTTCTGTCCCACCGGTGGCATTTCGATTCAGAGCGCGCCCCAATACCTGGCGCTGCCGCATGTGCCTGTGTGCGGCGGCTCGTGGCTGACACCGGTCGATGCATTGGACGCCTCGGACTGGCCACGTGTCACGGCGCTGGCGCGACAGGCGCAGGCACTGCCACGGGCTTGGCAACCGCCCAGGCCATGACAGCCGGCTTGGTGCGCTGCGCTGTCAGCCGCGGCGCGCCCGATCGAGCCAGACTTCCAGACCCTGGGCATTGAGCTCGGTGTCCAGCGCCAGCGCGTGCACGCCCGCCTCGACATCGGCCACGCCATGGCGACCCAACTGCCCGCGATAGAACTGCCGCAGACGTTCGCACAGCGCAGCATGGCGGTCCGGATGTCCGCGCAGCGGTTCGGCTAGCGCCACCAATGCGTCGATCTGCTCGTGCAGCAGCCTGGCCAGCCTCGGGATGTCGCGCACTCGGCTGAAGTGCGTCAGGTACATGCACTGCGGATCCTGGGCCACCAGGCGGTCGATGGACTGCCGAAGTGAGTCGGGTTCGAATTGCACCGGCGTGGTGGTCGGTGTGATCCATGCGCCACCGGCCGTGTCGTATTCACGATAGGACAGGCCAAAGGTGTCACCGGTGAACCAGCCGCGGGTGTGTTCGTCCCAGATGCAATGGTGGTGACGTGCGTGACCCGGCGTGTCGGCAAAGCGCAGTGGGCGCCCAGCCAATTCGACCACCATGCCCTCATGCGTGGCTCGGACGCGATTGGCGTCGATGGGCTGGAGCTCGCCATACGACCGCTGCATTTCCTGCGCGCCGTAGACGGCGAGGGCGCCTTCGAAAAGCGCTCGCGGGTCGACCATGTGCCGCACGCCCCGCTCATGGACCAGCACGCAGGCGTTGTCCAAGCTCTGCATCAGCAGGCCGACTCCGCCGGCATGGTCGAGGTGCACGTGCGTCGGTATCACCCAGTCCACGGCATCGCGGGCGATGCCCACCGCGTCCAGCGCGGTCAGCAGGCGCGGCACCGAGAAGTTGGTGCCGCTGTCCACGAAGGCCGCCCGACCGTCCTGGACGATGAGGTAGGCCGCATCGAAGCGTGGCCGGGTGAAGCCGGTATCGATGGCAAATACGCCACCGCCGAGCGCGTCGACGAACTCGGGCAGCATGCGCTGGGCTAGCGGACGCGGGGGCTCAAGCCGCGGTGGAGCGGCGATCAACCGCCATTTTGTGCAATCGCGGCCCAAGCGCGGCCGATGTCGGCCGCGCCGTCGGTGCCCTGAACGCTGCGAAGAGTCTGCACAGCCTTTGCCTTGTTCTTGCCGCCATGCATGAGTGCCATGCCCAGCCGCAGCCGCGCGTCGTCAGGTCGCTTGAGCCCACCCTTGGCGATACCTTGCTCGATCAGAGATGCGCCTTTGTCGGCTTGGCCCATCGTTGCATAGGCGTACCCGATCTGGACGAGATCGTCACCGCTCTTGGCGGCAGCGGCATCTGCAGCGCGTTGGTCGATGCTGGCCTTGGCCTCGGCATCGCGCTTCTCGGCGAGGTCACGCAGTCGCTTGTGGCGTTCGGCTTCGGCGCCGGTACCCAGGGCTCCCGATGCGAAACCCTTGTCGACGATGGCCTTGCCCTCCGCCGTGTAGCCGGCGTGCAGTGCGAGCTGCGTCATCTCCATGAACTCCTCGGTCTTGGAGAGGTTGCCGGTGGCGAGCTTGAGTCGCATCACGTCGAGCGCGAAACGGTCCGAGAAGCCGCTCTTGCGCTGCAGACGGCCCAAGTACGCGGCCCAGTAGTCCTTCTTGGGATAGTGCACCACCAGCTTCTGCAGCGTGGCGAGCTGTCCGGCCGGATTGTTGGTCCGCTGCTGGGCATCGGCCAGGCGCAACAGGTCACCTTCGTCAGGCCGGCGGCCGGCCTGCTCGGCAGCGGCAACGGCAGCGGAGGCCTCCTTGGCAACGGCGCCGTAGTCACCGCTCTGACCCTGCACATAGGCCTGCAGTTGCTTGAGCTGCGCGCTGTTGGCACCCGCGGCCTGCGCCCGCTGGATCCACTGGTTGGTGCGGCCCCAATCGCGCAGTTGCGAATAGGCGAAGGCCAGGGCTTCGGCAGTGCGTGCAGCCTCGGGACCCGACACCTTCGGGAACAGCACCTCCAGCGCCTGAATGGTGGCAGCGTTGTCGCCCGCGCGCTGCGCAGCGGCTGCGCGCATTCGATCGATCATCAACTGCTCGGCGGCGCTCTTGCCGCCGACTGCGTCGGCATCGCGCACCTTGGCCATCGCCTCGCGGCCCTTGCCGGCCTTGATGAGGTCGCTGGCTTGCTGCAGGGGCTTGCCGATCTCGGGGCGTACCGACTGGGCGTGGGCGGCACCCAATGCCCCGGACAGTACGAGTGCAGCAGCCAGCGCGTGGAGCTTGTTCATCGTCTTGAATTCGGGAAGTGCGGTCAGAGGAACTGTTCGTTGCCCACCAAGCCGATCTTGGTGACGCCCAGGCGCTGAGCGCTGGCCATCACCATGGCCACGACCTTGTACTCGACCAGCTTGTTGGGCCGCAGGTGGACCTCGGGCTGATCGGGCATTGCCGCAATCTGCTGGAACCGCTCTTCCAGGGTCGTGCGCGCCTCCTCGCCAATGCCCACCGCAACACCGTTCCAGCCGATCGTGCCATCGAAGTCGACGTCGATGCGTACGATTTCCGGCGGCTTGGGCGGTGGCGCCGAGGCACTGTTGACCGGCATGTTCATCTTCACCGCGTGGGTCTGGACCGGAATGGTGATGATGAACATGATCAGCAACACCAGCATCACGTCGATCAACGGCGTGGTGTTCATTTCCACCATCATGTCGTCTTCGGCACCGCCGACTTGCATCGCCATGTCAGGCTCCTCGATTCACTGTTTGGGCGGCGGTTCGGTGATGAACCCCACCTTGGCGATACCGGCACGCTGGCAGGCCACCACCAGGCGGCCCACGCTCTCGTAGCGCGCTGCAAGGTCTCCGCGGATGTGCACCTCCGGCTGGGGTTCCTTCACGGACTCCTTCTTCAGCTCGGTGACGATTGCCTCGATGTCCGGCATCTTGCGCGTGTTCCAGTAGACGTCGCCATCCTTGCTCACAGCCAGCAGGATGTTCTCCGGTTTCGTCTGCGTGGGAACATTGCGCTCCTTGGGCAACTCGAGGCTCACACTCTGGGTGACCACCGGGATGGTGATCAGGAAAATGATCAGCAGCACCAACATCACGTCCACCAGGGGCGTGGTGTTGATCGACGAGTTCATCTGCTCGTCGTCGCCGTCGGGGGAGCCCACGTTCATGGCCATGAGGGCACTCCTTCGCAGTCGCGGCAGCCGATCAGCGCTTGCCGGCCAGCAGCACGTTGTGTACGTCGCCGGAGAACGCGCGCACGCGCTCCATCACGGCCTTGTTGCGGCGGATCAGCCAGTTGTAGCCCATCACGGCGGGCACGGCGACGGCCAGACCGAAGGCGGTCATGATGAGCGCCTCGCCCACGGGGCCAGCCACCTTGTCGATGGAGGCCTGGCCGGAGATGCCGATGGCCGTGAGTGCGTGGTAGATGCCCCACACCGTGCCGAACAGACCGACGAACGGGGACGTGGAACCCACCGTGGCCAGGAATGCCAGGCCATCCTGCAGGCGGCTGTTGATGTTGCCCACTGCACGCTCGACGCTCATTCCGATCCATGTATGGCGGTCGATCTGCTCGGTGAGCGTGCCCTCATGGTGTTCGTCGGCCTTTGCGCCGGCTTCTGCGATGTATCGGAAGGCGCTGCCTTCGTCCAGGCTGGCAGCGCCCTTGGCGATCGTGCCAGCCTTCCAGAAGTTGCCATCGTTCACCGCATTGGCTGCGCGCAGCAGCTTCTGTTGTTCCCACAGCTTGGTGAAGATGATGTACCAACTGCCCATGGACATGATGATCATGATGATCAGCGTGCCTTTGGCGACGAAGTCGCCCTGCTTCCACAGCGCCTCCAGGCCATAGGGGTTGTCGACCGTCTCCTTGGCCACCGTCGCGACAGGGGCAGCTGCCGGCGCGGGGGCCGCTGCGGGGGCGGCCGCATCGGCCGCTGGCGCAGAGGCCTGGGCCAGTGCGGAGGTCGGAACGCTGGTGGTTGCAAACGCGGCGATCGCGAGCAGGGCGGCAGCCAGTGGCGCGCGCAGAAGCTTGTTCAGGAACATGGGTGACTCCAGACAGGAACGGTCGCGCAGAACTCGATCGGAGCGTCAGCTGCGCGGGTTGAACGGAAAAACCGGAACGGGAACGCGAGGCGAGGGGCGCGCCGACTAGTCGAGCTTCCAGACATAGTCGACGACCGTGGTGCCGCCGACGGGACGGCCCTGTTCGTCGGTGCCGGGCTTGAATCGGCACTTGCTGAGCGCCTCGATCGCCGCGTTGTCGAGCAGGCGGTGTTCACGCGACGATCCTGACCCCTGCAACTTCTCGGCGCTCGACACCTTGCCTTGCGCGTCGACGGTGAACCGGATCTTGGTGATACCGGTGGCCTCGGCACGAGCGGCTGCGGGCGGATACTCAGGCTTCTCGCAGGTGCTGACGTCGATCTTGGCGGGCACCGCCTGGCGCGCGGGTACGGGCGGGGCCACGGGTGTCGGGGGCGGGGCAATCGCCACCGGCGCCTGCGGCGGCGGTGCAACCTGCGTGGTGGTGATGGTCGGAGCCGCTGTCGGATTGGCGATCTGCACTTCCGGCGGCGGTACAAACGACGGCGGCGGCGGTGCGGTCTTGGGCGGCGGCGGCAGGTTCTCCGGCGGCGGCGGTGGAGGCGGCTTGACCTCGTCGATGATCTTGGTCTCGATCGGGGCCTTGACGACTTCGACGATCTTGCGCGCCAAACCGTTCAGCAGTGCCCAACCCAGCACGACATGCAGAACGACGACTATCATGAACCCGGTCAGGTGCTTGCCCGGGTTGCGTTGCTGTTGGGCGTAATCCACTCGATAACCTCCAGACGGCCCGTCGCTATGACGTCGGGACGCTGTGACCTTTGTACGAATTGCGGCCTTGTGGGCCACCCGCAGCCCTCTCCGCTGCGAAGGGGGCGACTATAGCCCGAAAGAATCACGTGTTCGCTCGGTGCAACACCTTAAGGCTTCAAGCGGGTTACACGAACGCTCGTACTTGAAGTTACAGGCGATTTGCGGTAAGCGACGGGCGTGCGTTCCTCGGGGCGGGGTTCGTTGGGAGCGATATTGTCGCGCAAAACATCCGGCGTTCCGCCGAGCGGTTGGCCCTTGTGCCTGAACCGGTGCTGTAACCGTGGCGCGGGCTCGACTGCCCTGGGCCGTCGGCAAGCCCCGCGGGCTCAACGACAACCGAACCTGCCGAGATCGAGGTCGCCCCACCAGCGCTGGGCCCATCGCTGTCCATACGGGGGGCAGCGGCTAGACTGAGGACTGTCGCGCGGCCTGTCTGGCCGCTGCCTCCAGTCCAGCCCCAATGCCATGACCGCACCGACCGAAGCCGACCTGAACCGCGCCCTTGCCACAGTCACCGATCCGCACACCGGCAAGGATTTCGTCTCCACCCGCCAACTCAAGAACTTGCGCATTGAAGGCGGCGACGTCTCTTTCGATGTCGTACTGGGGTATCCGGCGCAGAGTCTGATTCCCACACTGCGTCGCTCGCTGATCGAGGCGGCCCGTCAGGTGCCCGGCGTCGCCAACGTCAGTGCCAATGTCAGCTTCAAGGTGCTCGCGCATGCGGTGCAGCGCGGCGTGCAACTGCTGCCGAAGGTGAAGAACATCGTCGCCGTGGCCTCGGGCAAGGGCGGCGTGGGCAAGAGCACCACCGCGGTGAATCTGGCCCTGGCCCTGGCCGCCGAGGGCGCCAGCGTCGGTGTGCTCGATGCCGACATCTATGGCCCCAGCCAGCCCACCATGCTGGGCGTGAACGGGCGACCGGAGAGTCTGGACGGGCAGTCCATGGAGCCGCTCGAAGGCCACGGCGTGCAGGTCATGTCGATCGGGTTCCTGGTCGAGCCCGACCAGGCCATGATCTGGCGCGGCCCGATGGCCACCCAGGCCCTGGATCAGTTGCTGCGGCAGACGAATTGGCGCGAGCTCGACTACCTGATCGTCGACATGCCACCCGGAACCGGCGACATCCAACTCACCCTGAGCCAACGCGTGCCCATCACCGGCGCCGTGATCGTCACCACACCGCAGGACATCGCCCTGATCGATGCGCGCAAGGGCATTTCGATGTTCGACAAGGTGGGCGTACCCATCCTCGGGCTGGTCGAGAACATGGCGGTGTACTGCTGTCCGAATTGCGGGCATACCGAGCACATCTTCGGTGCCGACGGCGGCAAGCAGATGGCCGCCGAGCTCAAGCTCGACTACCTCGGCGCGCTGCCGTTGACCCGCTCGATCCGTGAGCAAGCCGACTCGGGTACTCCAACGGTGGTGGCGGAGCCCGATGGTGAGCTCGCCGCGCTCTACAAGCAGGTCGCTCGCCAGGTCGCGGTGAAGATCGCCGAGAAGGCCAAGGACTTCAGCTCCAAGTTCCCGACGATCACTGTCAGCAAGACGACCTGAAGTCCCTTCAGGCGAACTGATGCCGGGGGGTCAGCGAGAGGCTGCGGCCCCGATGGCTTCCTCGCCGCCCAGGGCGTCCAGCAGGTCGCCGATCATCGGCGCCAGCTCACCGGTGGCAATGGCGGCGTCGGCATCGAAGCCCTCATCCGCGCGGGTGCGGCGGCCTTCGAACACGCCATCGAGAAACGCGAGTCGGCGCACCTGCAGCGCATCGGTGAGCACGAACGAGACGCGGCCCTGCCAGGTCAGCGCCAGCCGCGTGGGCTGCTTGCCGGCAGCGATGTGGGCCGCGATCTCGTCGATTTCCAGCGTGTGGCGCGCGTAGCGCACAGCCGGCTTCTCGCCGTCTGCAGCCTTGAGCTCGCAGTCGCGGTCGATGCTGAATCCGGCCGGGGCCTGGCCACTGGCCAGCCACTCGGCCATGGCTGCGGCTGGTGACAGCGCCGTGTTCACGCGCTGCGCCGCGAAGCCGGGCAGGGACTCGGTGAGCAGCGTGAGCACCTCGTCGGCCCGTTTCTGGTTCGCCAAGTCGATCACCAGCAACCGCTCGTGCGGCGCCATCCACACGCGCACCGCGGCGCGCTTGGTGAAGGCCATGGGCAGCAGGTCGAGCTGCGCCTGGTCCTTCAGTTCGCGCAACTGCTTGCGGCCGGGCTTGCGGCCCGTTTCCTGTTCGATGCGTGCAGCCAGTGCCTCCACCTGTCGCTTGACCACCGCACCGGGCAGCAGCTTGTGCTCCGTCATGAGCATCATCAGCCACTGGCCGTCGATCACCTCGACCAGGGGCCCGTGGGCGATTTCCCTTGGCTCCACCCAACCTGCGCTGCGCGGCTGGGTCGCGCCGCAGGGGGAAAAGCGCGCGCCCTGCAGTCGCTCGTCGATCTGCGCCGGCGTGGCCGACCACTCGGCCGCCAGGCGATACACCATCAGGTTCTTGAACACGTCCGCCGCCTTCTTGCGCAGGGCAAAAAGGCGCGATTGTGCCGGTGTTGGCGACCTCGGACCGATCGCTCTCGCCCGCTCGGCGTCAGCTGGTGGTGGCGGGATTGCGGATCAGATGGTCGAAGGCGCTGAGTGCGGCCTTCGCGCCTTCGCCGGCCGCGATCACGATCTGCTTGTACGGCACGGTCGTGGCGTCTCCGGCAGCGTAGATGCCCGGCACGCTGGTGGCGCAGCGCGCATCGACGATGATCTCTCCGTACTTGCTGAGTTCGAGCGTGCCCTTGAGGAACTCGGTGTTCGGCACCAGGCCGATCTGCACGAACACGCCGGCCAGGGCGATCAGCTCTTCGGCGCCGGTGGCGCGGTCCTTCACCCGCAGGCCGGTCACCTTCTGGCCGTCGCCCACCACCTCGGTGGTCTGGGCATGGGTGCGCATGCTGACATTGGGCAAGCTGCGCAGCTTGTCGACCAGCACGGCATCGGCCTTGAGCTGGTCGAGGAACTCGACGAGGGTGACATGCTCGACCACGCCGGCCAGATCGATCGCCGCCTCGACGCCAGAGTTGCCGCCGCCGATGACGGCGACCCTCTTGCCCTTGAACAAGGGGCCGTCGCAATGCGGGCAGTAGGCCACGCCCTTGGTGCGGTATTCCTGTTCGCCGGGCACGTTGATGTTGCGCCAGCGCGCGCCCGTGGCGAGCACCACCGTGCGGGCCCTCAGTTCCGCACCGCTGGCCAGCTTGACGGTGGCCAGCCCGCCGGGCGCGCCTGCCGGCTGCAACTGCTCGATGCGCTGCAGGTTCATCACGTCGACGCCGTAGTGGCGCACATGGGCTTCCAGCGCGGCGGCGAACTTCGGTCCTTCGGTCTCGAGCACCGAGATGTAGTTCTCGATGCCCAGCGTGTCCATCGTCTGCCCACCGAAGCGCTCGGCCACGAGGCCGGTGCGGATGCCCTTGCGGGCGGCGTACACCGCCGCCGCGGCTCCGGCCGGCCCGCCGCCGACGATGAGCACGTCGTACGGGGCGCGCTGCGCCAGCCTGGCCGCCTCGCGCGCGGCGGCACCGGTGTCCACCTTGGCCAGGATCTCTGCCAGTTCCATCCGCCCCGACGCGAACGGCTGGCCGTTGAGGTAGACGGTGGGCACCGCCATGATCTGGCGCGCCTCGACTTCATCCGTGAACAGCCCGCCGTCGATGGCGACATGGCGCACCTGAGGGTTGAGCACTGCCATCAGGTTCAGGGCCTGCACGACGTCCGGGCAGTTGTGGCAGGTGAGCGACATGTAGGTCTCGAACACCAACGTGCCGCCGTCAGCCGGGGCCAGGGAGCGGATCTGCTCGATGACCTCGGGCGACACCTTGGGCGGATGGCCGCCCGCTTGCAGCAGCGCCAGCACCAGCGACGTGAATTCGTGGCCCAGCGGGACGGCGGCAAAGCGCACGCCCATGTCGGCGTCGGCTCGGGTGATCTGGAACGACGGCCGCCGGTCATCCCCGCCGTCCGTGCGCAGGGTGATCAGCGGGCTCAACTCGGCGATCGCCTGCAGCAGCTCGCGCATCTGCTGCGACTCGGCCCGGTCATCGAGCGAGGCCACCAGGGTGATGGGCTGGGTGAGCCGTTGCAGATAGGCCTGGAGCTGTGGTCGGAGGTCGGCATCGAGCATGGCGGGCTTTCGTCAGGGGTGAGGTTCGCCTCTCGACGAGCCCGAAGGGCTCGGCGAGGCGGTGCATCAACGGGGGGCGGGCAGGGCATGGCCCTGCCGCAAAGGGCCGCTTAGATCTTGCCGACCAGGTCGAGCGAGGGCTTCAGCGTGGCAGCGCCTTCCTGCCACTTGGCCGGGCACACCTCGCCCGGGTGCGAGGCGACGTACTGGGCGGCCTTGACCTTGCGCAGCAGTTCCTTGGCGTCGCGGCCAATGCCGTTGTCATGGATCTCGCACAGCTTGATCTGGCCTTCGGGATTGATCACGAAGGTGCCGCGCAGCGCCAGGCCTTCTTCTTCGATCATCACGCCGAAGTTGCGGGTCAGCTTGCCGGTCGGATCGCCGATCAGGGCGTACTTGACCTTGCGGATGGCCGGAGACGTCTCTGCCCAGGCCTTGTGGGCGAAGTGGGTGTCGGTCGAGATGCCGTAGATGTCGACGCCCAGCTTGCTGAAATGTTCGTGCTGCTCGGCCAGATCCTCCAGCTCGGTGGGGCAAACGAACGTGAAGTCAGCCGGATAGAACACGAAGACGCTCCACTTGCCGCGCAGCGTCTGGTCGGTGACCTCGACGAACTCGCCGGCGCGGTAAGCGGTGGCCTTGAACGGCTGGATGGTGGTGTTGATCAGCGACATGTGCAGGCTCCTTGAATTGGCTGCGGTTGAAGATGTGTTCGATGGGCTGAATCGTAGTTGCGGCGCAGCATAGTGTGGGTTGATCGTTTCAATCCTGAGCATCGCCTGAGGCTATCGAGGGCCGACCGGGCGCCATCGCAATTCGACGGGTTGGTTGGCGTGGGCCGCGCTGGTCACAATCCGGGCATGCTCACTCACCAACGAAGCCAGGCGCATGACCACGCCAGACAGTCCCCACGACGCTCCGCCCAAGCCTGCCGCCAGCACCGACACACGGCCCGCAACCGACGAAGCCAGCTTGCGGCGGCCCACCAACGCTCGGCCTGATGCCGAGGCCTCGGGGTTTCCCGCGCGGCGCCGCACGGCCCAGTCCCGCGGCCGCCAAGCCGACGATGCCGCGTTGGCCGAGGTGCGGGCGATCGTCGCCGATGCCGGACTGGCCGCCGACCAGTTGATCGAACGTCTGCACCAGATCCAGGACGCGTGCGGTGCGCTCCACCCGCGCCATCTTGTGGCTCTGGCGGCCCTGATGGGCCTGACCCCCGTGCAGGTCTACGAGGTGGCGAGCTTCTATCACCACTTCCTCATCCTGGGCGACGACGAGCCGGTGCCGGCGTTGACGCTGCGCGTGTGCGACGGACCGGCCTGCACCTGCGCCGGCGCCGACGCCTGGGCGCGTGCGCTGCAGGAGGCGGCCGGCCCCGGCCAGCGCGTGGTGCGGGCGCCGTGCGTCGGGCGCTGCGAGCAGGCACCGGTGGTCGTTCGTGGCCAGTACCCCGTCGTGGCATTGACAGCGGCGTCGCAACCAGACGCTGCACTGGCTGCCGAGTTGCAGCAGGGTCCGGTGACGCACCCATTGCCGTTGGACGACCAAGCGTGGTTCGACCCCGCGGCGGTCGCCCCATGCGCCATCACCGACGGGCCGCCATCGGTGGACGCACCCGACCCGCATGCGACGATCGCCCCGGGGTACGTGGGCTACCGGGCCTACCGCGAGCGTGGCGGCTACCAGCTTGCCGCCGCCGTGGTGCAGGGTGAAATGCCCGCAGACGACGTGTTGACTGCGCTGGAGGCTTCCGGGTTGCGCGGCCTGGGCGGTGCGGGTTTTGCAGCCGCTCGCAAGTGGCGCATCGTGCGCGAACAGCCGGCGCCGCGGCTCATGGCCGTCAACATCGACGAGGGCGAGCCCGGCACGTTCAAGGACCGCACCTACCTCGAACGCGATCCTCACCGGTTCCTGGAGGGCGTGCTGCTGGCAGCCCAGGTGGTCGGCACCGAGGCGGTGTACATCTACCTGCGCGACGAGTACCACGGCTGCCGCGCGCTGCTGCAACACGAGCTCGCGCGACTGATGCAAGACCCGCCGTGCCCATTGCCGCGCATCGAGTTGCGCCGCGGCGCGGGTGCCTATGTCTGTGGCGAAGAGTCGGCGATGATCGAAAGCATCGAGGGCCGCCGGGGCGAGCCCCGCCTGCGGCCGCCCTACATCGCGCAGCGCGGACTGTTCGGCCGCCCCACGCTGGAGCACAACTTCGAGACGCTGTACTGGGTGCGCGACATCGTCGAGCGTGGTGCGGCGTGGTTCGCGGGCCACGGCCGCCATGGGCGACAGGGGCTGCGCTCGTTCAGCGTGAGCGGACGGGTGCGTTCGCCTGGTGTGAAGCTCGCGGCGGCGGGCATCACGCTGCGCGAATTGATCGACGAGTACTGCGGCGGCATGGCCGACGGGCACACGCTGTATGCCTTCCTGCCGGGCGGCGCCTCGGGCGGTATCCTGCCAGCGTCGCTGGCCGATGTGCCGCTGGACTTCGATACCTTGCAGCCGCATGGTGCCTTCATCGGTTCGGCGGCTGTGGTCGTGTTGTCGCAGGCCGACCGTGCGCGCGACGTGGCGCTGGACGCCATGCGCTTCTTCGCCGCCGAGAGCTGTGGCCAGTGCACGCCCTGCCGCGCCGGCACCGAGCAGGCCGCGCGCCTCATGCAGGCGCCCAACTGGGACCATGCCACGCTGGAAGACCTGTCGCGGGTGATGGTCGATGCCTCCATCTGTGGCCTCGGGCAGGCCGCGCCCAATGTGGTGCGCTGCGTGCAGCGCTATTTCGCACACGAGGTGGACGCATGATCGCCTTCACGCTCGACGGCCAGCCCTGCGTGGCGCACGATGGGGAGACGTTGTTCGACGCGGCGCGACGCCATGGCACGACGATTCCCCATCTGTGCCACTGCGAGGGCCTGCGCCCGGACGGCAACTGCCGCGCCTGCGTGGTGGAAGTGCAGGGTGAGCGGGCGCTGACGGCCTCGTGCTGCCGGGTGGCGCAGCCCGGGATGGTGGTGAATACGCGAAGTGAGCGGGTACTGCACAGCCAGGCCATGGTGCTCGAGCTGCTGCTGGCTGACCGGCCGCCACAGGGTCGTGCCTGGGTCGAGGGCGATCCGCAACGGCCGCACGGCGAACTGAGCGACTGGGCTTCGAAGCGCGGCGTGCAGGTGCGGGCTGCCTTGCGCCAGGGCGACCGTCCGGTACCGACGCCGGACGACAGCCATCCGGCCATGGCCGTGAACCTGGCGGCCTGCATCCAGTGCACGCGCTGCGTGCGGGCCTGCCGCGAGGTGCAGGCCAACGACGTGATCGGCGTGTCCCACCGTGGCGGCGAGGTGTCGATCGTGTTCGACCTGGCCGATCCGATGGGCGACAGCTCCTGCGTGGGCTGCGGCGAGTGCGTGCAGGCATGCCCGACCGGTGCACTCAGCACCCGCACCTTGCAGGGCGATCGGCGCGTCGAGCGGGAAGTGGATTCGGTGTGCCCGTACTGCGGGGTGGGCTGCCAGATCACCTACCAGTTGCGCAATCAGCGGATCGTGGGCGTGCTGGGCCGCGACGGGCCGGCCAATCGCGGCCGGCTGTGCGTCAAGGGCCGCTTCGGGTTCGACTACGCCCATCATCCCGAGCGCCTGCTGCAGCCGCTGGTGCGCCTGCCGGGGGTGCCCAAGGGTGCCATGCCGGTCGATCCTGCGCGCTGGGCCGAGGTGTTCCGGCAGGCGAGCTGGGACGAGGCACTGGATCTGGCCGCGCAGGGCCTGCTGAGGTTGAAGCAGGCCCACGGCCCGCGCGCGCTGGCCGGCTTCGGCTCGGCCAAGGGCAGCAACGAGGAAGCCTATTTGTTCCAGAAGCTGGTGCGCACCGGCTTCGGCAGCAACAATGTCGATCACTGCACGCGTCTGTGCCATGCCTCGAGCGTGACCGCCTTGCTCGAGGGCGCGGGTTCGGGTGCGGTGAGCAATCCGGTCAGCGACGTGCGGCATGCCGATCTGGTGCTGGTGATCGGGGCCAACCCCACGGCCAATCACCCGGTGGCCGCCACCTGGATGAAGAACGCAGCGGCTGCCGGCACGCGCATCGTGCTGGCCGATCCGCGCCGCACTGGCCTGGCGCGGCATGCCTGGCGGGTGCTGCAGTTTCGCGCCGATGCCGACGTGGCGATGCTCAACGCGCTGCTGCACGTCATCGTCGACGAGGGTTTGGTGGACGAGGCGTTCGTGCGCCAGCGCACACGGGGCTACGAGGCGCTGGCTGAACACGTGCGCGCGTACAGCCCCGAGCGCATGGCGCCGGTGTGCGGCATCGACGCGTCCACGCTGCGGGAGGTGGCGCGTGCCTACGCCACCAGCCGTGCGTCGATGATCCTGTGGGGCATGGGCGTGAGCCAGCATGTGCACGGCACCGACAACGCGCGTTGCCTGATCGCCTTGGCGGCCATCACCGGGCAGATCGGCAGACCGGGTACCGGGCTGCACCCGCTGCGGGGCCAGAACAACGTGCAGGGCGCCAGCGATGCCGGGCTGATCCCGATGATGTTGCCGAACTACCAGCGGGTGGACCATGCCCCGGCGCGGCAGTGGTTCGAGCAGCTGTGGGGACAGCCGCTCGATGCGCGGCCCGGCCTCACGGTGGTCGAGATCCTGCACCAGGCGCTGGCCCCCGAGTCCGATCCGGACAAGGTGCGCGGCATGTACATCATGGGCGAGAACCCGGCCATGAGCGACCCGGATCTGAACCATGCCCGCGAGGGCCTGGCCGCGCTGTCGCACCTGGTGGTGCAGGATCTGTTCCTCACCGAGACGGCCTGGCTGGCCGATGTGGTGCTGCCGGCGACCGCCTGGCCCGAAAAGACGGGTACCGTGACCAACACCGATCGCATGGTCCAGATGGGGCGCCAGGCGATCGATCCGCCCGGCGATGCCCGGCCCGACCTGTGGATCATCCAGCAGTTGGCTCAGCGCATGGGGCTGCGCTGGGGCTACGACGGGCCGCATTCGGGCGTTCAGGCGGTGTACGAGGAGATGCGCCAGGCCATGCATGCCACCATCGCGGGCGTGACCTGGCAGCGGCTCGAGCGCGAGGGCAGCGTCACCTATCCGTGTGTCGGCGACGACGACCCCGGCCAACCCATCGTGTTCACCGAGCGCGTGCCCACCGAGGACGGACGAATCCACCTGGTGCCGGCCGGTCTGCTCACCGCTGCCGAGTTGCCGGACGGCGACTACCCGCTGGTGCTGATCACCGGCAGGGTGCTCGAGCATTGGCACACCGGCAGCATGACGCGCCGCAGCGAGGTGCTGCACGCACTGGAGCCCGAGGCGGTGGCCACCGTCAACGGCCGCGAGTTGCAGCGGCTGGGCCTGCATGCCGGGGCGCGGGTCCGCGTGAGCTCGCGGCGCGGCGCTGTGGAGCTGCAGCTGCGGCGCGACGATGGCACGCCCGACGGCACGGTGTTCATGCCATTCGCCTTCCGCGAGGCGGCCGCGAACCTGCTCACCCATGCCGCGCTCGATCCCGCAGCGAAGATCGCCGAGGTGAAGTACTGCGCCGTGCGCGTGCAGCCGCTGCAGTGACGGGCGGCCGCACACCTGCGGCCCGCGTCGGGAGGTGCAGCCCGGTGGGGCCGCCGGTCAGTGGATCAGGTGGGCGGCGGTGGCGGCGCTGTCGCCCCGGCTGGCGGTGGTGTGGGTGATCCGCTGTGCCTCCAGCAGCGCCGGCACCGTGGCTCCGGGCAGCGGCCGCGACAGGTGGAAGCCCTGGCCGGTGTCGCAGCCCAGGTCGCGCAGTTGCTCGGCCTGTTCGAGGGTCTCGATGCCCTCGGCGACCACCTGCTTGCCCAGCGAGCGGCCCAGCAGCACGATGGCGCGGATCACTGCGGCCTCGCTCGAACCGATGCGCAACTGGTGCACGAACGACATGTCGATCTTCAGGCTGTCGATCGGCAGCGTCGACAGGTGCGACAGCGACGAATAGCCGGTGCCGAAGTCGTCCACGCTCAGGCCCACGCCCAGCTCGCGCAGCTCTTCGAGCATGCCGATCGAGTGCGACAGCTGGGTCATCAGGATGTTCTCGGTCAGCTCGATCGTGAGGTGACGTGCCAGCACGCCATGCCGACCCAGTGCGTGGGTCACGCGCGGCACGAGCGCGCCTTGCGACACATCCTTGGCGGCGATGTTCACGTTCATCGTCAGCTCCGCGAACGCCGGATCGACCTGCTGCCAGTGGTGCAGATCACGACAGGCCTGCTCGAGGACGAAGTCGGTGAGCTGGACGACCAGGCCGCTGTCCTCGGCCACCGGTATGAACGTGCACGGGCTGACCGGACCGAGTTCGGGGTGATCCCAGCGTGCCAGCGCCTCGAAGCCCTTGAGCCGTCCACTGTCCAGCTCGAACAAGGGCTGGTAGGCGACCGACAAGCCCGGCCCGCCATGCAGGGCGTGGCGCAGGTCGTTCTCGAGCCGCAGGCGGTTCGAGGCCTCGGTGTGCAGGCTCACGTCGAACAGGGCGTAGCGCGCCTTGCCGTCGTTCTTGGCACGGTACATCGCGATGTCGGCATCGCGCAGCATGTCCTCGGGCGCCTTGTAGCCCATCGAGCTGAAGGTGATGCCGATGCTGGCGCTGGCACTCCACTCCAGACCGGTGAGCTGCAGGGGCTCCTGCAGCGCTTCAAGCAGGCGCTCGGCCAGGCGCACGGCATCGGTGTCGTGGGGCAGGTTGCCGGCCAGGATCGCGAATTCGTCGCCGCCCAGACGCGCCAGCGCGTCGCCCGCGCGCAGGCAGCCCTGCAAACGCCGTGAGACCTGGACCAGGAACTCGTCGCCGGCCGCGTGCCCCTTGCTGTCGTTGATGACCTTGAACCGATCGAAGTCGAGGAAGAGGACCGCGAATCGGTAGTCGAGCTGCTCACCGGTGCGTTGCAGCGCCACTGCCAGCAGTTCGTTGAATCGGTCGCGGTTGGCCAGGCCGGTCAGCGGGTCGTGGAAGGCTCGGTGGTGCAGGGCGGATTCGGCCCGGCGGCGCGCACTGATGTCCTGGATCTGCAGGATGAAGCACTGCTCGTTGGTGCCGGGCTCGGAGAACAGGCTGGCATGCAGGCCAGTCCAGACGTCCTCGCCCTGCGCATCGCGGCAGCGCAGTTCCAGGCTGATGGCTTCTGATTCGCGCAGGGCGACCTTGTGGATGGCGACCTGCAGGCCTTGCAGATCGCCGGGGTGCACGAACTCCCGAAAGCCTCGGCCTTCGAGGTCTGGCGGCGCCATGCCCAGCAGGCCGTGCAATGCCGGGTTCGCCTGTCGGATGCTGCCGTCGAACGCCATCAACGCCATGCCGATCGACGCATGTGTGAATGCGCTGTGGAAGCGCCGTTCGCTCAACTCGAGTTCGCGCAGGTGGCGGGCCTTCTGCGCGGCGGCGCGCTCGCGTGCAATGCTGGCAGCGAGCTCGGCCTCGCGCTCCAACGCCTCGGCGGCTGCCTGGCGCACGGCGTCGTCGGATTCCTGTTGCAGCGTGAAGAAGTGCAGCGTCGTGAACAGCAGTGCAACGATCAGCCCGGAGGCCAGCACCACGCCCACGCCGGATCGCTCGAGTTCGTTGTACAGGATGCCACCCAGCGCGCCGGTGACCGCATGGGCGATCCCGGCCCAGCCGAAGCCATGCAGCAAGTCACTGGTCTGCAGGGGCTCGTTGGCCCACATGCGCTGTGCGGCACTGCGCAGCCCGCAGGACAGCACGTGTGCCACGCTGCTCAGCATCATCGCGGCCATCAGCAGAGCGGCCACCGGATTGTGGGTGCCGGCCCGCAGCGCAGGCAATGACGCGTGCACCAGTGAGCCGCACAAGTACATGGCCAGTGAGGCCAGCAGGCCTTGTGTGGCCACCCTGTGCCACGGCTGTGGGGTTCGGCGCAGCGTGCCCAACACCTCGGCCGACGCCGCAAGCGTGGCCGCCGCGGGGCCATACATCAGCAGCACGAGCGTCGTGAACACGCTGGCCGCCGAGAACGTCTGCTCGGTGCGGGCGATCTTGATCGGGAAGTAGCTGGCCACCAGCGCCACGAGCACCCAGCAGGCCACCTGCAGACCCTGGCTCAGTGGCAATTGCCCCACGGCCATTGCGCTGTACACCCAGGCAAAGCAACCCAGCAACACCAGCGTCCACCAGCCCAGGCCGGACGGCTGATTGCGCCAGCCCAGCAGGCGGGCGACGACGGGAAGGGACGACAGGTCGCGCATCGCGGTTACAGCAGTGCAATCGTGCGTGTCTGGAGCCGCCCCGAGCATAAGGCCGGCCCGCTGGCGCGGTGGGCGCGCCTACGCCACTATCGGCGTGAGCTAGTCGCCACTTGAGGCGCTTGTTACAAAGCGCCGCCGGCCACGACCCGAACCGGGGCGCGCCCCGGTTCGGGTTCGGAGTCGAACCGCTCCTGGCCGCAGTAGCACAGGAAATGCCGGTTCGCCGCACGCCCGAACAGCGCCATGCCCAGTCGCGAGGCCAGTTCGTGGCCCATGGCGGTGACACCGTTGCGCGATATCACGATGGGTACGCCCATGTGCGCGGCCTTCATGACCATCTCGCTGGTCAGCCGCCCGGTGGTGTAGAAGACCTTGTCGGCACCATGAACGCCATGCACGGCCATCCAGCCGGCGATGGTATCGATGGCGTTGTGGCGGCCCACATCCTCGACGGCCACCAGCAGTTCCGTGCCGCGGAAGAGCGCGCAGCCGTGCACCGATCCGGCCTTGCGATGGATGCTGTTGCGCTGGCGCATCACCTCGAGGATGGCGCTCAGGGTCGACTGCCTCAGCCGTGCGTCGCCGGGGCCGGGCAGACGTACGTTGGCCACCTGGGCGAGCGGGTCACCGAACACCGTGCCTTGCGCGCAACCGGTGGTGACCACTCGCCGCGCTGTGCGCTCATGCAAGTCGGCAATGCCACCGTGGGTGCGCACGGCTGCGGCGGCGACGTCCCAGTCGACGGTGATCGACTCGATCTGTTCGACGCGTTGTACCAGGCGCTGGTTCACCAGGTATCCGAGTGCCAGCAACTCGGGGTTGGCGCCCAGCGTCATCAACGTCACCAGCTCATGCCGGTCGACGAAAACGGTGAGCGGTCGCTCGGCGGGAATGTGCAGTGCGCGGCGCTCGCCGTACTCGTCGATGATGTCGATCTCGCGCAGCAGTGTCGCGGCGGCACGGGTCAGGCTGGGCGCACCGGACACCGCCTGCCATTGGGCGCTGTGTGTGCCCAGCTCGAAAGCCGACGGCGCCGTCGGCCGCGTGGCGGGCTCGGAGGCATGATCAGGAGCGCGGGATGTACTGGCTTCGGGCGTCACGGGCAGTCTGGGTATGCAACCGCAACCATGCTACTTCTTTGCCGCAGGCGCTGCTGGCGCAGCCGCGGCCACAGGCGCAGGCGGCGGCGGATAGACGAACGCGCCCGGGTCTGCGCAGGCAGGTGTGTCCACTGGCGCGGGCACCGGCTTGCCTGCCTTGCGCAAGGCCGCCTGGTAGCCCGCTGCCACGCGGTCCATGCTCTTGCACAGTTGGTAGTTCGCCACCTTGCCGGCGTGGGCGGCCTTGGCCGCGCTTTCCGCAGCCTTGGCCTTGGCCTCGTCAGATGGTGGCGGCAGCTTCGCCCAGGCGGCGCCGGCGGCCAGCGTGGATGCAACGGCAGTGATCAGGGCGCAGCAGGCGTGCGGCAACGGCTTCATCGGGTTCCCTCCACGGGGCTGAGTTGGGCGGGCACGGGCTCGCTGGAGCGCTGGGCAGGGATCTTGCCGGCGCGGATGTCGGCCAGCCACAGGGCATGGTGCTCGGCGGCCCAGGCCTCGTCGACCCAGCCCGTGCGCATGCCCTGCCACGCGCCGCGGGTGCCGATGGTGCCCATGTAGATGTGGCCAAGGAAGAGCGCCATCATCAGCATCGCTGCCGCAGCGTGGATCATGTGGGCCACCTGCATGTCTCCACGCAGGTAGGCAAGGCCTGGCAGCACCTTGTCCAGCACGAGCCCGGAGCCGACAACGATGCCGCCGAGCAGCAGCACGCCCGCCCAGAACAGCACTTTCTCACCGGCGTTGAACCGGTGCGACGGAACTTCCTGCCCGCCGATCATCCCGCCGGCACGCACCAGCCAGCCGAGGTCGCCCGCTCGGGGCAGGTTGTCGCGCACGAAGGTGATGATCATGATCACCAATGTCACGGCGAACAGCGGACCGACGAAGTTGTGCGCCGTCTTCAGCGCGTAGGTCAGCCAGCCGAACAGGGTGGAGCCGATCACCGGCAAGAGCACGAACTTGCCGAAGGCCATCACCAGCCCGGATATCGCCAGTACCGTGAACGATGCGGCGTTCAGCAGATGGGCCGAGCGCTCGAAGGGCGTGAACCGCTCGACCCGGCGGCCGGTGTCGGGCAGGTGACCCCCAAGCGGGCCGCGCCGCCAGTAGAACAGCGCCAGTGCCAGCACTGCCACCAGCAGCAAGGCGCCGCCATAGGGAATGATCCATTGGTTGCGCACCTGCCGCCAGGCCTCGCCGGCGGTGGTCAGGCGCGAGCCGGGGTACTGAACCATGGACTGGATGAGCACGCCCTGTTCTGCGCCAGGCAGCGAGCTGTAGGCCGGCTGCGCGCCGGTTTCGCGCACCGCACGCCAGACGGGCGCATTGTTGCCGGGCTGGCTGCGGATTCGCTCGGCGGCTGTGTCCTGCACGCGGGGGTCGGCCGGCGCAACATAGCCGGCCGGCGGCGCCGCCGGCGCCGCCGGCGCCGAAGCCCCGGCGGGCGCCTGCGCCATCGCGGTGGCTGCCGCCAGGGCCGAAACGGCGCTGGCCAGGGTCAGGCGTATCGTGGCCTTCATCGTGTCACCTCGGCGTGGGCTGGGTGTGGATGCGGGGCGTGCACAGCGTGGGTCAACGCTGCGACGGTGGCCGCACGTAGTCGTTCTGCCCTTGCGTGCGAGCCTTAAGCTGGGCTTCCCAGCTCGCTGAATCGCCGGCCTTCCAGCCTGAAGCGGTGTGCTGCGCCGGCGAGCCCGCCGCGACCCCCGCCCATGCCTGCTCGTCGGACTTGCGGGTCGTGCGATCAGTGGTCTGTGTGCGCTCGCCACAGGCGGACAACAGCAGCGAGGCGCCAAGGCCCACGGCCAGCAGCAGGCGCGAAGGTGCCGTGCGCCCGAATGCCAACGACCGGTTCATGACTTGCTCCCGGGGGTATTGGGGGTGCCACTGCCAGCGGGTCGTCCGTATGCGGTGCCCCAGCCCCAGACCTCGCTGCCCTTGCCGCGCACCAGCACGCGGTTGCGGAAGATGTCCGCCACCACGTCGCCGTCGCCACCGAGCAGCGCCTTGGTCGAGCACATCTCGGCGCAGATGGGCAGCTTGCCTTCGGCGAGCCGGTTGCGGCCGTACTTCTCGAACTCGGCCGCTGAGCCATTGGCCTCGGGACCGCCCGCGCAGAAGGTGCACTTGTCCATCTTGCCGCGCAGGCCGAACTGGCCGTTGCTCGGGAACTGAGGCGCCCCGAATGGACAGGCATACGAGCAATAGCCGCAGCCGATGCACACATCCTTGTCGTGCAGCACCACGCCTTCGTCGGTGCGATAGAAGCAGTCGACCGGGCATACCGCCATGCACGGAGCGTCCGAGCAATGCATGCATGCCACCGAGATCGAACGCTCGCCCGGCTCGCCGTCGCCGATGGTGACCACGCGGCGGCGGTTGACGCCCCAGGGCACCCCGTGCTCGGCCTTGCAGGCGGTGACGCAGCCGTTGCACTCGATGCAACGCTCGGCGTCGCAGATGAACTTCATTCGTGCCATCGTGACGCCTCCTTACGCGGCCCGCTCGACCTGGCAGACCGTGGTCTTGGTCTCCTGCATCATCGTCACCGCGTCGTAGCCGTAGGTCGTTGCGGTGTTGGCGGCTTCGCCGCGGACGATCGGGGCCGCGCCCGCGGGGTAGTACCGCAGCAGGTCTTCGCCCTGCCAGCGGCCGGCAAAGTGATAGGGCATGAAAGCCGTGGCCCTGTCCACCCGCTCGGTCACCAGCGCGCGCACCTTCAGCCGCGCGCCGCTGGGGGTCTTCACCCAGACGTGATCGCCGTTGCGGATGCCGCGGTCGTTGGCCGCCGCCGGGTTGATCTCGACGAACATTTCCTGCTGCAACTCGGCCAGGTACCGGTTGGACCGCGTCTCGTCGCCCCCGCCTTCGTACTCGACCAGGCGCCCGGTCGTCAGGATCAGCGGGAACTGCTTGCCGATGTCCTTGTTCTTCTCCTGCACCGTCTTGAACAGCGTGGGCAGGCGCCAGAACGCCTTCTTGTCGTCGTGGGTCGGGTACTTGGCGACCAGTTCGGGCCGCGGCGAATAGATCGGCTCGCGGTGCTTGGGGATGGGATCGGGGAAGTTCCAGACCACCGCGCGCGCCTTGGCATTGCCGAACGGGTGGCAGCCATGCGCCATGGTCACGCGCTGGATGCCGCCGGAGAGGTCGGTCTTCCAGTTCTTGCCCTCGGCCTTGGCTTTCTCGGCGTCGGTGAGGTCGGCCCACCAGCCCAACTTCTTGAGCAGGACGTGGTCGAACTCGGGGTAGCCGGTGGTGATCTCGGCACCCTTGGAGTGCGACCCGTCGCCGGCGAGCAGCGACTGGCCCTCGCGCTCGACGCCGAAGTTGGCGCGGAAGTTCCCGCCGCCGTCCATGACATGCAGCGAGTTGTTGTAGAGCAGGTGGGTGCCCGGGTGCTTGATCTCCGCGGTGCCGAAGCAGGGCCACGGCAGGCCGAAGTAGTCGCCGTCGAGCTTGTAGCCGCTTTCCTTGTCGATACCGCCCTTGGCGCGCAGCGTGGTCGGGTCGAACACGTGCATGTTGCGCATGTGGGCCTTCAGCCGCTCAGGGCTCTGGCCGGTGTAGCCGATGGTCCACACGCCGCGGTTGATCTCGCGAAGGATCTCTTCCGGCTGGGGCTCGTCCATGCCCTTGACCTTGTGCAGCTTGATGTTCTTGACCAGCTTGTCGGCGAAGCCGAGCTTCTCCGCGAGCTGGTACATGATCATGTGGTCGCTGCGCGATTCATACATCGGCTCCATCACCTTCTCGCGCCATTGCAGCGAGCGGTTGGACGCCGTCACCGAGCCACTGGTCTCGAACTGCGTGCAGGCCGGCAGCAAATACACCGAACGGTTCGGGTTGGTGTCCTCGGGTTTGCCGGGCATGGCCGCCATCGCTGCCGTGGCCGACGGGAAGGGATCGACGACCACCAGCATGTCGAGCTTGTCCATGCCACGCTTGAGGTCGAGGCCGCGCGACTGCGAGTTCGGGGCGTGGCCCCAATAGACCATGGCGCGCAGATTGCTCGGCTGGTCGATGTGCTCGTTGGCCTCGAGCACGGCGTCGTACCAGCGCGAAACGGTCGTGCCCGGCTTGGTCATCATGCCGGGCGCGAAGCGGCCCTTGATCCAGTCGAAGTCGACTCCCCACACGGCGGCGTAGTGCTTGAATGAGCCTTCGGCGATGCCGTAGTAGCCCGGCAGCGAGTCGGGGTTGGCACCGATGTCGGTGACGCCCTGCACGTTGTCGTGGCCGCGGAAGATGTTCGCGCCACCGCCGCTGACACCCACATTGCCCAACGCCAGTTGCAGCAGGCACGACGCCCGCACGATGGCGTTGCCGATGCTGTGCTGGGCCTGGCCCATGCACCACACCAGCGTGCCGGGGCGGTTCTCGGCCAGGGTCTTGGCCACCTGGTAGCACGTGGCCTCGGGAACCCCGCAGACCTCCTCGACCTTTTCCGGTGTCCAGTCGGCCAGAACATGCTCGCGGACCTTGTCCATGCCGTAGACACGGTCCTCGATGTACTTCTTGTCTTCCCAGCCGTTCTTGAAGACGTGGTACATCACGCCGTACAGGAACGCGATGTCCGTGCCGGAGCGGACACGCACGTACTGATCGGCCTTGGCCGCCGTGCGCGTGAACCGGGGGTCCACGACGATCATCTTGCAGCCGCTCTCCTTCGCATGCAGCATGTGCACCAGCGAAACCGGGTGCGCCTCCGCGGCATTGCTGCCGAGGTAGATCGCCGACTTCGCGTTGCGCATGTCGTTGTACGAATTCGTCATCGCACCGTAGCCCCACGTATTCGCCACACCGGCGACAGTAGTGGAGTGGCATATTCGTGCCTGGTTGTCGCAGTTGTTCGTCCCCCACAGGGCCATGAACTTGCGCAACAGGTAGCCCTGCTCGTTGTTGCTCTTGCACGAGCCCACGACGAACAGGCTGTCGGGACCGCTTTCCTCGCGCAGCTTCAGCAGCTTGGCGCTGATCTCCGAGAGCGCCTGGTCCCACGAGATGCGCTGGTACTTGCCATCCACCAGCTTCATCGGGTACTTCAGGCGGAACTCGCCGTGCGCGTTCTCGCGCAGGGCGCCGCCCTTGGCGCAATGGCCACCCAGGCTGATGGGGGAGTCGAACACGGGTTCCTGTCGTACCCAGACGCCGTTCTCCACCACCGCGTCGACCGCACAGCCGACCGAGCAATGCGTACAGACCGTGCGCTTGACCTCGATCTTGGCGCCCGCTCCGCCCGCAGCCGGGGCGTCGGCCGCCTGGGCCTTGCGCACGAGCGTGAGCTGGGACGCGGCGATGCCGGCCCCCAGACCCAGGCCGGACCGACGCAGGAACTTGCGCCGGTCCATCGTGGGTACGGCGCGGGTCAGGCCCCGCGCCAAATTGTCGACGAGCGTACGTGACGACGATGTCGCCCCGTCACCCGCCGACTTGCGTGTCAACAACATGTTGCCTCCTGGCCACCGGTTGATCAGAAAGACGAAGAACGTGCCCTGTGCCCGCGCCGGTGCTCAGGTGCGTGCCACGGCGTAGTACTGCTTCACATGCTCGGTGAGCCGGTAGCCGCCCGACGCCGCCGCTGCTTCTTCGGGCTTGGCTGCAGGCGCAGCCTGCTGTGTGCGCGGCAGCACGACAGCGGCGGCAGCCAGTGCTCCTGCGGCGCCGGCGCCGGCAAAGACCGCGCGGCGGCCCAGGGTGGGAGTGGTCGGTTTGCTCATCGAAACAGCCTCCTGCTTGGCGGCCATGCATGGGCCGAATGGGCTGATCTGCATTTCGCTTCATATGTCGAGCCGGCTCAAGCGGGAAGACCCTAGCGCTGTCGCGACAACTTGTCGCACCGGCCGCAGCCTGTCGCGCCGCGTGCGTTTGCGGCGAATCCGGGCCGACAATCCACACTCCTTCCCCCGCGCGAGCGCAGCCGTGATCATCGGAACCGCAGGACACATCGACCATGGCAAGACCTCGCTGGTCAAGGCCCTGACCGGCATCGACACCGACCGGCTCAAGGAGGAGAAGGCCCGGGGCATCACCGTGGACCTGGGGTTCGCTTACCACCCGCTATCGAATGGCGAGGTGCTGGGCTTCGTCGACGTACCCGGCCACGAGAAGCTGGTGCGCAACATGCTGGCCGGCGCGACCGGCATCGACCATGTGCTGCTTGTGGTGGCCGCCGACGATGGCCCGATGCCGCAGACGCGCGAGCACCTGGCCATCATCGACCTGCTCGGACTGCGCGAGGGTGTGGTCGCGCTGACCAAGTCCGACCTGGTCGATGCGCAGCGACTGGCCGCGGCGCAAGGCGAGGTGGCTGCCTTGCTCGCCGGCAGCGGCCTGGCTGGGGCGCCGGTGGTGCCGGTTTCGTCGCTGACAGGGCAGGGCCTCGATGAGCTGCAAAGGCTGCTGGCCGAGGCGGGCGCTGCACGAACGGCCGAGCCCCGCGCAGGTGGCTTTCGCCTGGCGGTGGACCGCGCGTTCACGCTGGCCGGCATCGGCACCGTGGTGACCGGCACCGCGGTCAGTGGCCGGGTTGTGTCGGGCGACAAGCTGATGCTCACGCCGCGCGGGCGCGAGGTGCGTGTGCGTGGCGTCCATGCCCAGAACCGCCAGGCCGCCGAGGGTCGGGCCGGCCAGCGGCTGGCGCTGGCGTTGGCCGGCGTCGACAAGGACGAGGTGCGGCGAGGCGACTGGGTCGTAGCCGAGGCGCTGCATGCACCCACCGAGCGATTGGACGTGCGCGTGCAGGTGCTGGCCGGCGAATCGCGCGCACTGGCCCACTGGACGCCCGTGCATTTGCACCTCGGCGCCGAAGACGTGGGCGCGCGCGTGGTGTTGCTCGAAGGCCTGGCCATCGAACCGGGTCGGCAGGCGCGGGTCCAGCTGCAGCTCGAACGCCCGATTGCCGCGCTGCGCGGCGACCGCTTCATCCTGCGCGACCAATCGGCGTTGCGCACCATCGGCGGCGGTGCGGTGATCGACGCGTTCGCGCCGCCGTCGCGGCGCCGGCGCGAGCAGCGTCTGGCGTCGCTGGCGGCGCTCGAACTGCCCACGCCCGCGCCGGCGCTGGCGGCCCTGCTGGCCCTGGACCCACCTGCGGGCATAGCCGCGCGATCGTTCGCCACGCTGTGGAACCTGCCCGAGGCCGCGTTGCAGGCGCTGCTGGCCGAGGTGCCGCATCGCGTCATGGCCGAAGGCGCTGCGCAGTTGCTGTTCGCGCCCGCCCAGATCGAGCGCTACGCAGCCGCAGTGGCCGAGCAACTGGCCGCGCACCATCGCCGCAAACCCGACAGCCCGGGCCTGACGCAGGAGCAGTTGCAACGCGCCGTGCGCGACAAGCCCGCCGGAGCTGTCTTTGCGCTGCTGCTGCGCGAACTGGTGCGCGGGGGTGCGATCAAGCGCAGCGGACCGCACCTGTCACTGGCCACTCACGCGGCGGCGCTTCAGGGTGCCGAGCGTCAGCTCTGGGAGCGCCTGAAACCGTGGCTCGACGAAGGCGGCATCCATCCGCCGCGCCTTGGCGACATGTTGCAGCGCGATCGCACCCTGCGCCGTGACCAGGTGCTGCGCGTGCTGGAGCGATTGCAGCGCATGGGCAACGTGCACCCGGTGGGCGCCGAGTACTTCATCCAGACCACGCACCTGCTGGCGCTGGCCACGCAGGCCTGGGAGATCGCGCAGGCCGACCCGAACAAGCGACTGAACGTGCGCGAACTGCGCGAGCGCACGGGCATCAGCCGACATCTGTCGGTGCCGCTGGTAGAGTATTTCGACTCGATCGGCCTGACCAAGCGCGACGAAATCGGCCGGCACTTCCGCCGTGACCCGCGCCAGGTGCTCGATGGCTGATCGAATGGAGGAGGATCGTCCCCCGGTGGGGCGTCCGGTCTGCAAAACCGGGTGGGGCTGCCCTGTGGTCCCAGGTGGGTTCGACTCCCACCCTCTTCCGCCAACGCATCGCACCCCGTGACCGCCGCCGCACTTCGCCCCCCCGCCCTGGACAAGCTGCTCGCCAGCGGCGCGATGCCCGCGCTGATCGAGCACCACGGCCGCGCGCCAGTGGTGGCCGTGGCGCGGGCGGTGCTCGACGACTGGCGCGCGCAGGCGCCTCCGCCCGCATTCGACGCGGCGGCATTCGAGGCCGCCTGCCGCAGCCGCCTGGAGGCTGCTGCGCAGGCGTCGTTGCGACCGGTGTTCAACCTCACGGGCACGGTGCTGCACACCAACCTGGGCCGTGCGGTCATGGCGCCCGAGGCGATCGAAGCGGTCGTTGCGGTGATGCGCGGCGCCGCCAATCTCGAGTTCGACCTCACGTGCGGCGGGCGAGGCGATCGCGACGATCATCTCGAAGGCCTGCTGCGCGAACTCACCGGAGCCGAGGCGGCCACCGCGGTGAACAACAACGCCGCCGCGGTGCTGTTGGTGCTGGCAGCGCTGGCCGACCGCAAGGAAGTGCCGGTCTCGCGCGGTGAGCTCGTCGAGATCGGCGGCGCGTTTCGCATCCCCGACATCATGCGCCGCGCAGGGGCGCGCCTGGTCGAGGTGGGCACCACCAACCGCACGCACTTGCGCGACTTCGAGGCCGCCATCGGGTCGCGCACCGCTCTGGTGATGAAGGTGCACACCAGCAACTACGCGATCCAGGGCTTCACCGCCAGCGTGCCCGTGGCTGAGCTGGCGGCGCTGTGCCGCTCGCGCGGCCTGCCCTTCGTCGAGGACCTGGGCAGCGGCACCCTGGTGGACCTGACCCGCTGGGGCCTGCCGGCCGAGCCGACGCCGCAGCAGTCGCTGGCCGCCGGCGCCCACATCGTCACCTTCAGCGGCGACAAGTTGCTGGGTGGCCCCCAGGCCGGTCTGATCGTGGGCGACCGGGCGCTGGTGCAGCGCATCCGCAAGCATCCGCTCAAGCGCTCGTTGCGCCTGGACAAGATGACGATAGCCGCGCTCGAAGCGACGCTGCGCCTGTACCGCGACCCTGACCGGCTGGCCGCGCGCCTGCCCACCTTGCGCCTGCTCACGCGCAGCCAGGTCGAGCTCACGGCGCAGGCCGAGCGTCTGGCGCCGGTGTTCGAGCAGTTCCTGGGCGGACGTGTGCAGGTCCAAGTGCTGCACTGCCGCAGCCAGATCGGCAGCGGCTCGTTGCCGGTGGAGCGCCTGCCCAGCGCCTGCATCGCGCTGGGCGCACCCAGCGGGGCCCGGCGCGCCGGCCGACTGCCCGAGCGCCTGGCCGAGGCCTTGCGTGCGCTGCCGATCCCGGTGATCGGCCGCATCGAGGACGGGCAGGTCAGGCTCGACGTGCGGTGTCTCGACGGCGCTGCCGCCGAAGAGGCCTTCGTGGCCCAGTTGTCCGGGCTCGCAGGCGTGCGGCTCTGAGCACCCCTGTGCCTGCCACTTTTCGTCAGGCCCCCCGAGGGGGTGAGCCGACTTGGGGCGGCGGGTCCTGCTCGAGCAACTCGTCGTCGAGCAGGCCCAACTCACGCGCCTTGAGGATCGTGCGCTGGCGCCCTGTGGGCGTGCCTTCGATCTCGTGCACCTCGTCGACGCCGACGTCCAGGCCGTCGGACTGCCGGAAGTGCGGGTCCGTGAGAAACATCTCCCGCAGGGCTGCATTGCGTTCACGTGACTGCTCGGCATGGGCCTCGGGCACCGGCGCCGCCTGGTCCGTGGCCGGCGTCGGCGCGCCCGCCAGGCCCGTGGCCATGCGCTCGCGCTCCTGCGGGCTCAGGAACGACATTGCCCGCACCTTGCGCCGCGTTTCCGGCTCGAAGTGGGCATTGGTGTACACGCGCAGCCACTCGCACAACTCGGGCGCGAGCGGCACCGTCTCGACATGCTCCTCGGAGGCCATGCGCCGGTCGGCCTCGACGTAGGAAACGCCCACGCCCGTGAGCGTGGGCAGCGACGGATCGGACTCGTCGAATACCCAGGAGACGAACCAGGAGGGCTGGCCGGACGTGAGATTCAGGTAGTAACCCTTGCACTCGCTGCGGAACAAGGTGATCTCGAAACCCGGGAAGAGCCAGCGCGACACCTTGCCGTCATCGACCAGGCAGCGCGGCGCGGCACCGAACGTTCCTTCGTCGGGGACGACCTCGACCAGCCGGCAGTGCCAGTCCTCCCACGGGTTGGGCGCGGCGACGCGCTCCATCACCACGGCGACCTGGATCTGCGGCTGCGAGGACATGGGCGACGAGTGTAGCGATCGGTGCGCGAGGCTGCACCGCGGGCGACCATGATGGCGGCGCGGCCACGCCGCAGCCGAGCCGGACCCGATCAACCCCCGCCTAGAATCATTGCAGTCACGCCCAGACTCCAACCTTCCACCCATGGTCGAGCCGCCGTTCGCCAAGACCCATGCCGCGCGCACCGCGGGCGCCCGATGAGTGCCAGCGACGACACGGGCTTTCTGTCGCGCTGGGCCCGTCGCAAGGCCGACGCTCGACGCGGCATCGCGCCGCCGACAGACGCGCTACCGGCCACGCCACCCGACACGAGCGGCGCCGCGCCGGTTGGCGAGCCTGTGCCGCCACCGCACCGCATGATCCCGGGCACCCGCGCGGCCGCGGCCACCGTGCCGGCGGGCGATGCCGCGGCCGTGCAGCCGCCCACGCTCGAAGACGTGGCGAGCCTGACGCGCGAGTCCGACTACGCGCGCTTCGTTGCAGCCGATGTCGATCCGGGCGTACGCAACGCGGCCATGAAGAAGCTCTTCACCGACCCGCTGTTCAATCGCATGGACGGCCTGGACGTGTACATCGACGATTACGGCAAGCCCGACCCACTGCCGCCAGGCATGCTGCGCAAGCTGGCGCAGTCCCGCTTCCTGGGTCTGTTCGACGAATCGCCGCAGGAGGAGGGTGCCACTGCGGGGGACGCGTCCGCCCCCGCCGCCCCCGCTGCCGTCACTCACGCAAACCACGACACCACCGATGAAGACCCTGATCTGCGACTGCAATCGGACGATGCCCCTGGAGGCGAGCTTCACCGGCCGGATCGTGCAGGCGCTGGCGAAGACCCCGCTGGCCAGCGCTGACGGGCTCGACACCGTTCACAGCACCTTGTGCCGACGCGAGGCGCCGGCGTTCCAGCGTGCGGCCAAGGCCACAACGGCCACGGGCGAACCCCTGCTGGTGGCCTGCACCCAGGAGCAGCGCCTGTTCCTCGAGCTCAACGAGCAGACGGCGGGCGCTGCAGGTGTCGAGGAACGCCCGATCCGCTTCGTCAACATCCGCGAGACCGGCGGCTGGTCGCGCGATGCCGCTGCGGCGGCGCCGAAACTGGCCGCGCTGATCGCTGCGGCGCAGCTGCCGGCACCCGCGGCCGTGCCCACCGTGAGCTACCGCAGCGACGGACGCTGCCTGGTGATCGGCGGGGCCGATGAAGCCGCGCGGGCCGCCGCCATGCTGCGTGACCGACTCGATGTCACCGTGCTGGTCGACCGCCCGGGCGGCGCATTGGCGCAAGTGCACGACATGGCCGTGCACCATGGACGTTTGCATCAATTGACCGGCTGGCTCGGCGCGTTCGAAGCGCAATGGGTCGCCGACCAGCCGATCGACCTGGATCTGTGCACGCGCTGCAATGCCTGCATCGAGGTCTGTCCCGAAGGGGCGATCGGCTTCGACTACCGCATCGACCTGTCGGTGTGCACCGGCCATCGCGACTGTGTTCGCGTGTGCGAAGCGGCCGGCGCGATCGATTTCGCGCGCGCACCGCTCACTGTCGAGGAGCGCTTCGACCTCGTGCTCGACCTGCGCGACCAGCCGGCGTTCTCGACGCACCAACTGCCGCAGGGCTACCGCCATGCCGGGCGCGACGAGCGCGCGCTGGTGGATGCCGTGCTCGCGTTGCGCGAAATGGTCGGCGAGTTCGACAAACCCCGCTTCTTCCGTTACGACCCGAAGCTGTGCGCGCACAGCCGCAACGAGCGCATCGGCTGCGACGCCTGCATCGAGGTCTGCTCGGCGCGGGCGATCCGCAGCGATGCGTCGCGCAAGGGCAAGGCCGGCACGCAGCCCTCTCGGCGTGCGATTCCGGCGGCCGGCGCACCGGTCGCGCCCGTCAACGCGGGCGGTGGCGTGATCGTCGAGCCCTATCTGTGCGTGGGCTGCGGGGCTTGCAGCACGGTATGCCCCAGCGGCGCCATGGGCTATGCCTACCCGGGCACCGCCGACCAGGGGCTGCGGCTGCGCACCATGCTCACCGCCTACGCGCATGCCGGCGGCCGCGATGCCGCGCTGCTGCTGCACAGCGAGGGCGCCGGCGCCCGACTGATCGACGACTTGGGGCGCGCCGCGCGCACCGACCGCAGTGTGCGCGGTGTGCCGGCCCGGGTGCTGCCGGTCGCGGTGTGGCACACGGCCAGCATGGGGCTGGACCTGTGGCTGTCGGCCATTGCGCATGGCGCATGCCAGGTCTGGGTGCTGCTCACCGGCGAAGAGGCACCCGAGTATCGGCAGGCCCTGGGCGAGCAGATGGCCGTGGCGCAGGCCATCCTGGCTGGCTTGGGTTACGTCGGCACGCACCTGGCACTGATCGAGGCACGCGATGCCCGCGATCTGGGCGCGCTCGACGCCACGCTGCAGGCGGCGCCGGCCCAGGGCGTGACGCAGGTGGCCGCCTTTGCGGCGCAGGCGGCCAAGCGCGACACGTTGAATTTGGCGCTGGCGCATCTGGCGGCCCAGGCGCCTGCGGCGCGCGACGAGATCGCGCTGCCCGCCGCAGGCTCGCCCTACGGCAGCGTGCAGGTCGACACTGGCCGTTGCACGCTGTGCCTGAGCTGCGTCGGCGCGTGCCCGCAGGGGGCGCTGCTCGACAACCCGGAAAAGCCGCAGCTTCGCTTCATCGAGGACAAGTGCGTGCAGTGCGGCCTGTGTGCCGGCACCTGCCCCGAGCAGGCGATCACGCTGCTGCCCCGCCTGTGGCTGGCCGACGGCGGCAAGGCCCGCAAGACCGCTCGCGTGCTGGCCCAGACCGACCCGTACCACTGCGTGCGTTGCGGCAAACCCTTCGGCACGCTGCAGGCGATCGAGGCGATGATCGGCAAGCTCGCCGGCCACTCCGCCTTCCAGGGCGCTGCGGCCGAGCGGCTGAAGATGTGTGCCGACTGCCGGGTGATCGACATCCACACCCGCAGCGGCGAGGTCCGGATCACGGACGTATGAACGCGATGACGGACGAAGACGCACCGATGAGCGACACCCCGATCCCTGCACCGATAGCCGTCGCCGCGCCTGGCGATGCCGAGGAGACCGCGCGTGCCGAGTTGTACGGCCTGCTCGCGCGGCTGTGGCTGGCGCCACCGGACGACGCGCTGCTGGCACAGTTCCGCGTCGCCGTCACGCAGGCGAGCGAGCCCGGCGGCCATCTCGAGGGCCCCTGGCAGGAACTCGTCGCCGCGATGCGCCAGACCGATGTCGCGCAGGCGCAGGACGAGTTCGAGGCGCTGTTCCAGAGCGTGGGTCGCCCCGACATCCTCGTGTGCGGTTCCTACTACCTCAGCGGCTCGCTCAACGACCGCCCGCTGGCGCAGTTGCGTACCGATCTGGCCGCGCTGGGCCTGGGCCGCGACGAGTCGCGCATGGAGACCGAGGACCATGTGGCCTATGTCCTGGAGGTCATGCGCTACCTGATCGCCGGAGCCGACGCCGGTACCTGCAACCTCGAACAGCAGCGGCGCTTTTTCCGCGCCCACCTGCAAACCTGGGTCGACCCGCTGTGCGAGGCCGTGCTTGGTCATCCTCGCGCTCGGGTGTGGGCTGCGGTGGCCGGGTTCACGCGCGCCTTCATCGAGGTGGAGGCGCAAGGGTTCGACATGCTCGAGGGCTGACCGACGATGACCGACGCGACCGCACCGACTGCCATCGCAGCCCCCGACATCACCGGGCTGGTGCTCGCCGGCGGCCGGGCCAGCCGCATGGGCGGGGTCGACAAAGGGCTGCAGACCCACCGCGGCATGCCGATGGCGCTGTATACGCTGCTGCGCCTGCAGCGCCAGGTGGGTGCGGTGATGGTCAACGCCAACCGCAACCTGGGGGCCTATGAAGCGATGGGCGTGGCCGTCTGGCCTGACGCGATGTCCGACTATCCCGGTCCGCTGGCGGGCATGCTGGCCGGACTGGAGCACTGCGAGACGCCGTGGCTGCTGACCGTGCCCTGCGCCACACCCGACTTTCCCGACGATCTTGCTGCTCGCCTGGGCCAAGCCGCGGTGGAAAAGGGGGCCGACATCGCGATGGCGGCCACGCGCGAGGACGGCGTGCTGCGCACCCAGCCCGTGTTCTGCCTGATGCGCTCGATGCTGATGGAAGACCTGATGGCCTGCCTTCAGGCCGGCGAGCGCAAGATCGACCGCTGGACCGCGCGCCACCGTTGCGTCAGCGTCGAGTTCGACGATCCGGCGGCGTTCTTCAATGCCAACACGCTCGACGAGCTGCGCCAGCTCCAGCAGCGTCCACCGGCCCATGGCTGAGGGCGGCACCGACGATCGCTGGCCGCGTGCCGTGGTGCTCGTCGTCGACGACGAGCCGGGCATGCGGCACTTCCTCGACAAGGCGCTCACGCCGCGGGTGGCGCGCGTTCTGTCGGCCGGATCTTCCGAGGAGGCCGAGGGCCTGCTGCGCGAGCATCACGTCGATCTGGTGTTGCTGGACATCGCGCTGCCCGGCAAGAACGGCATCGAGCTGCTCAAGGACATGCGCGCCCAGGGCATCACCGCCGAGGTGGTGCTCATCACGGCCTTCGCCGATCTCGATACCGCCATCGAAGCGCTGCGTGCCGGTGCCGGCGACATGCTGCTCAAGCCATTCCGGGTCACGCAGGTGCTCGGTGCCACGCGCCAGGCGCTCGAGCGGGCGCGGCTGCGGCGTGAGAACTGGGTGCTGCGCCGCGAGTTGCAGCAACGCACGCCGCCGGCCGACGGCCTGGTGGGCAGCTCGATCGCGATCCGCGGCCTGCAAGCGGCGCTGCGCCGCGTGGCAGCGGTCGACTCCACCGTGCTGCTGACCGGTGAGTCGGGCACCGGCAAAGAGCTTGCCGCACAGGCGCTGCACCGACTCAGCCCACATGCGGCCGCACCGTTCGTGCCGGTGAACTGCGCCACTGCGCAACCGGCCCAGCTGGAGTCCGAACTGTTCGGCAGTGCCGACAACGAGGGCCTGTTCGTCTGCGCTCAGGGCGGCACGCTGTTTCTCGACGAAATCGGCGAATTGCCGCCGCCGCTGCAAGCCGCGTTGCTGCGGGTGCTCGAAGACCGGTGCGTGCGCCCCGTGCGCAGCGAGCGGCAGGTTCCGGTGGATGTGCGCATCGTGGCCGCCACCAACCGACCCCTGGCCGACGATGTGGCCAGCGGTCGCTTCCGGGCCGACTTGTTCTACCGCCTGCAGGTGGTCGAGATCCGGCTGCCACCGCTGCGCGCGCACAAGGAAGACATCCCGGAGCTCGTCGCGCACTTCGTCGATACGCTGGCGCCACGCCTGGGCGTCTCGCCGATCGAGGTCAGCGCCCACGAGATGGTGTTCCTGCGCCAGTACGACTGGCCCGGTAACGTGCGCGAGCTGCGCAACCTCATCGAGCGCTCGCTGATCCTGGGGGCGCTGAATGTCTCGGCGTTGTACCAGGGTCCGTCGCGCAGCGTTGCCCCGCGCCGCATTGCGACTGATCGGGCACCCGGTCCCACCGACCTGCACGCGCTGGAGAAGCAGCACATTCAAAGCGTGCTCGAGAGCGTGGACGGCGACAAGACCCGCGCCGCGCAGTTGCTGGGCATTTCGCGGCGCACGCTCGAGCGCCGGGTGGCCGAGTGGGCGCACAGCTGAGCACCGGCGCCGGCCATCTGCGGCTGGCCGCTCGTTTTGCGAACTGGCCCATCCGCCGCAAGCTGCAGGCGCTGGTGCTGCTGCCGCTGCTGGGCGTGCTGCCGGTGCTGGGCGTCCTGCTGCTGCTGTGGATCAACGCCGCGCTGGACCGGCTGCTCGTCACCAAGGTGCGCGCGGACCTGGCGGTCGCGCATGGCTACTTCGAGCGGGTGCTGGGTGAGGTGGCGGCCAGCGCCGGGGCGATTGCCGAGTCGCATGCCGTGCACCGTGCGCTGCAGGCCTGGGTACCGGGCCAGCCGCTGCCTGCGCAGCTGCAGGCGCTGCTGGCGCAGTTCAAGGCGCGCGAGCGGCTCGACTTCGTCAACCTGCGCGATGCCGAAGGCCAACTGCTGCTCACCGACTTCGGTACCACTCCCACCGTGCCGGCGCTGGCGCCGGAGCGCGGTGCGTCCGAGCGGGTGGCCGCCAGCGTCGACGTGCTGCCGCCGTTGGCGCAAGCCGTGCTGGCACCGGACCTGCGCGCACGTGTCGCCGTCGACTTCGTGCCCACGCGCAACGCGCGGCCCAGCACGCGCTCGCGCGAGGACAGGGCGATGATCGTGCACGCGGTGGCTGAGGTGAGGCGTGCCGATGGCACGGTGCTGGCGCGCGTGCAGGCGGGCACGCTGCTCAATCGCAACCTGGCCTTCATCGACCACATCAACGACATCGTCTACCCGCCTGGCAGCCTGCCCTTCGGCAGCCTGGGCACGGCCACCTTGTTCCTCGACGACGTGCGCATCTCCACCAACGTGCGCCTGTTCGGTGAGCAGGGCGAGACCCGCGCGATCGGCACCCGCGTGTCGCAGACGGTGCGCGAGGCAGTGCTCGAGCGCGGGCAGACCTGGCTGGACAACGCGTTCGTGGTCAACGACTGGTACTTCTCGGCCTACGAGCCGCTGGCCGACGCACGTGGGCGACCGGTGGGCATGCTCTACGTCGGTTTCCTCGAGCGGCCATTCGCGTGGATGAAGTGGGGCGTCCTGGCCGCGCTGGTGGCGGTCTTGAGCGTGGTGATGGTGCTGGCCGCGCTGGCAGCCGCTCGCTGGGCGCGTGTGATCTCGCAGCCGATGGAACGGATGGCCCGAACGATGGATCGCGTGCAGGCCGGTGCGCTCGATGCGCGCGTGGGACCGGTAGGCGCCGACGACGAGTTGGGTGCTCTTGCCGAACACCTGGACCGGCTGCTGGACACGATCGACGACAACACGCGCGAGCTCAAGCGCTGGAACAGCGAGCTCGACGCCAAGGTGGCCGAGCGCACCCGCGAACTCGAGGCGGTGCAGCAGCAGTTGCTGCGCAGCGAGAAGATGGCCGCCATCGGCCAGCTCACCGCCAGCATCGCCCACGAGGTGAACAACCCCATCGCCGTGATCCAGGGCAATCTCGACCTGGCCCGCGAGCTGCTGGGCGAGGATGCCGAGCGGGTGCGCACCGAGTTGCGGCTGGTGGACGCGCAGATCGACCGCATGCGCCTGATCGTCACGCAGCTGCTGCAGTTTGCGCGTCCCAACGAATATGCCGGTTATGTCGAGGCGGTGGATCCGGGGCGCACGCTCGACGAGTGCCTGCTTCTTGCCGGCCACCTGCTGGCGCGCACGCGCATCGAGGTGCGGCGCGACTACCTCGCGTCGCGCAGCGCGGCCATCAACCGCCAGGAGCTCCAGCAGGTGCTGGTCAACCTGATGGTCAACGCCATCCACGCCATGCCCGATGGCGGCACGCTCACGCTGCGCACGCGCGATTGGGAAGCGCCGCCCGTGGTCGAGGGTGACCCGGCGCGGCCCGGCATCGTCATCGAGGTGCTCGACACCGGGCCCGGTCTGTCGGCCGAGCTGCTGCGCGAACTGTTCCAGCCCTTTGTCACGCGCAAGAAAGACGGCACCGGCCTGGGTTTGTGGATCAGCCGGGGCATCGTCGAGCGCTACGGCGGCGACATTCGCGCTGCCAACCATGCGGCCGGTGGCGCGGTCATGAGCGTGTGGCTGCTGTGCGAGGAGGTGCCGCCAGCGGCCGAATCAGGCGCGCTGCGGCCGTAGAGCGGCGGGCTCAGCGCGCTCAGACTGCGGCAGTCTGCTGTGCGGCGGCTGCGGAGCGCGCCTGCAGCGACGCGAACCCCGCGTCGAGTTCGGCCTGGAGCGTGGCCACGTCTTCGGCCGGCAGGTTGCGGTAGCGCCGTTGCAGGCCCAGGTAGTCGGACACCGGGCGGGTGCACTGGGTCACGTTGAGCGTGTAGCGATGGCCGTCCTCGATCTCGTACAGCGGGAAGGCGCCGCTTTCCACCGCGTAGCGGGCAGCCATCAGGCCGAAGTCGTCGCGGATGCCCCAGCCGTCCAGGCAGGGGATGAGCACGCTGATGAAGCGTGTGCCCTGGATCGTCTTGGCCTTCTCGATCTTGCGCAGCAGGTCGGGAAGGTGGCCGGCGCTGGCGGTGGCCACGTAGGGGATGCCGTGCGCAGCCATGATCTCGGGCAGGTTCTTCTTGCGCGAGGTCTTGCCCGCGGGCGTGGAGCCGGTGCGGGCGAAGTGCGGCGTCGACGACGACTTCTGCGCGCCCGTGTTCATGTAGCCCTCGTTGTCGAGGCAGATGTAGATGAAGTTCTCGTTGCGCTCGGCCGCCGAGGACAGGCACTGGAAGCCGATGTCGTAGGTGCCGCCGTCGCCGGCCAGCACCACCACATGGGTGTCGTGCTTGCCCTGGGCGTCGAGCGCGCGGCGCAGGCCCGAGGCGGCCGCAGCACTGGCTTCGAGCGTGGGCTGGTACACCGGGATGCGCAACGAGCTGAACGGCTGCGGCCCGGCGATGATGGCCATGCACGACGGTGGCACCACGGCCACTGCGTTCGATCCGATCACGCCCAGGATGTGGCGCACCGACAGCGCGTCGATGCATCCGGGGCAGGCGGCATGGCCCGAGCACAGCATCGGGGCGTGGTTGACAGTGGTCTTCTGCATGATGGAAGGGCCCTGGTCAGCGGCGCGCCTCAGCGCACCCATTGCGATTCGGGCAGCGCCTCGCGCTGCGCCGCCTGCTGCACGAACTCGACGACCTTGTCCGGCGAGACATTCACGCCGCCTACGCCGGCCAACAGCCCGTGGATACGCGGTTGCACCGACGTGCCGTAGAGCGCGGCGCGCAGTTCCTGGTGCAGGATGCCGCCACAGCCCGGCGAGTGGTTGCGGTCCAGCACGACAAGCTCGGCGATGTCGGCCAGTGCCTCGCGCAGCGCCTGCACCGGCAACGGGCGGAACAGCCGCAGCTTGACCAGACCCACCGGCTGCCCCGCTGCGCGCATCAGGTCGACGGCTTCTCGCGCCGTGCCGCACATGCTGCCCATGGTGACGATCGCCGTGCGCGCGCCCTCGCAGCGGTAGCGCTCCACCACGCCCCAGCTGCGCCCGGTGAGTGCCGCCCACTCGCGGTCGGCTTCCGCGGCCAGCGCTGGCGCGCGCGCCATGTCGTCTTCCAGCGCCTGGCGGTGGCGGAAGAACATGTCCTGCGTGACCACGTTGCCCCAGGACTCGACGTTGCTGGGGTCCAGCCGGTGCGGCGGGTTGAACGCCGGCAGGTAGCGGTCGACGATCGCCTGGGCCGGAATGCGCACGGGTTCCATCGCATGCGAGACGTAGAACGCGTCGAGGTTCACCAGCGCCGGAATCAACAGTTGCTCGGCCACGCGGAAGGCCTGCACGGTGGTGTCCAGCGCTTCCTGGGCGCTTTCCACGTAGAACTGCAGCCAGCCGGTGTCGCGCTGGGCCAGGCTGTCGGTCTGGTCGGGCCAGAACGCCCAGGGCGAGGCCACCGTGCGGTTGACATTGGCCATCACGATGGGCGCGCGCGCACCGCTGGCGTAGTGCAGCAGCTCGTGCATCAGCAGCAGGCCCTGCGAGGCGGTGGCCGTGAAGACGCGCACGCCGGTGAGCGAGGCCGGGATGCATGCCGACATCACCGAATGCTCGGACTCGGGTGTGATGATCTCGGCGTTGAACTCGCCCGCGGCCTGGAAGGCGGTGAGCTGCTCCAGCACGGGCGTTTGCGGCGTGATCGGGTAGACCGGGCAGACCTGCGGGCGCGCCAGACGCGCGCCCCAGGCCACGGCCTGGTTGCCAGTGAGCAGCACCGCATCGGCGGCCGGGCCGGCGGGCGTGGCGCCCGCAGCGACGCCTTGGGGGGTGTTCATCGCAGTTCCTCCTGCATCGCCATCGAGCCGGTGGGGCACTCCTGCACGCACAGGCCGCAGCCCTTGCAATAGTCGGTGAGCACGGTGTAGCCGCCATCGCGCGGCTGCACGGCCATGTCGGGGCAGTAGATCACGCAGTTGTCGCAGTGGATGCAGGTGCCGCACGAGAAGCAGCGCTCGGTCTCGGCCAGCGCCTGCTCGATCTCCAGGCCCAGCTGCACTTCGCTGCCACTGGCCAGCCGTTCCTGCGCACCGAGCAAGGGCGCGTGAGCACGTGCGTTCTTGGGGTGATAGAAGATCGAGATCGCCGACAGCGGCACCGCCTCGTCGCGCGGCTGCACCCACGGCGACACCGGTGTCGACACCTCGCCCTCGCCGCGCGCCTGGCGCAGCGCGCGATCGATGGCCAGTGCTGCGCGCTTGCCCATGCCCACGGCCTCGGTGACGAAGCGCGCCATGCTGGCCACGTCGCCGCCGGCCCACACGCCCGGTGCACTGGTGGCCTGCTGGCGATCGGCGTGCAGCAGCCCGCGCTCGGTGGCCCAACCCGGCGGCAGTTGTGCCAGTGCGGGGTCGGCGCCGATGGAGGTGACGATGGCGTCGGCCTGCAGCGTGAAGCTGCCGCCTTCGACCGGCACCAGGCTGAACTGGCCACGCTGCGCGCCCGGCACGAACTGCACACGGCTGCACGCCAGCGTCACGCCATCGGCCGCGACGGTCGCACCATCCAGGCGCGCCGAGTTGACGACTTCGATGCCTTCTTCAAGCGCCTCGGTCACTTCCTCGGCCTGCGCCGGCATCTGGTTGCGGGCCTCGAGTGCGAGCAGCGTCACCGCATGACCGGCCCTCCGCGCGCTGCGGGCGGCATCCAGTGCAGCGCTGCCGCCGCCCACCACCACCACGCGCCGGCCCAGCGGCAGCGCTCGACCCGCATTGGCGGCTGCCAGGTAAGCCGCGCCGTCGGTCACCCAGGGTTGGGTGTAGTCGAGCACGGGCAAGCGCTTGGGCACGGCCGCGCCGGTTGCCAGGTAAACGGCGTCGTGGCTGCGTTGCAGATCGGCCAGCGCGTCGGCATCGGCCAGCGGGTGGCTGCAGCGCACCTGCACGCCCAACGCCACGATGCGCGCGATCTCGCCGTCGAGCACTTCGCGCGACAGGCGATACGAGGGGATGCCGTAGCGCATCAGGCCGCCCAGTTCGGGTTGCGACTCGTACAGCGTGACGGCATAGCCGCGCCGGCGCAACTGGAACGCCGCCGACAGCCCCGACGGCCCGCCGCCCACGATGGCCACCCGCTGGGCCAGTTCCTGTGGTGGCGCCTCGAAGGACCAATTCTGCTCGAGCGCCTGGTCGCCGACGAAGCGCTCGAGCTTGCAGATCGACAGCGCTTCGTCGTAGCCCGTGCGGTTGCACGCCGTCTCGCAGGGGTGGTGGCAGATGCGCCCGGCGATCGCCGGGAACGGGTTGTGGCGGGCGAGCACCTGCCAGGCACTGTGGAAGTCGCGCTCGCGCGCCAGGCCGATCCACTCGGCGATGTCGCCGTTGACCGGGCAGGCTTGATGACAGGGCGAGGGTGCCTGGATGTGGCGCGCCAGCGCGGCGCGCCAGGTGCCGGTCTTGATGGCCTCGGTGGTGGCATGCGTCCAGGTCGGGCGCGTCCCGGCGCTGGCCGGGGGTGCGACGGGGCGTTGGGTTTCGCTCATGGGGTCGGTCTCCGGTCGCTGCGCGCTCAGGCCGCTGCCGCCTGCAGCAGGGTGTCGGCCGTGCGCCAGCCTTCAACGCATGCGGCGATGTTCTCGTCGTGTTGCTTGGGCGCGTTGTCGATCAGCGTGCGCTCCAGCACGTCCAGCGCTGGCGCCTCGATGGCGCGCGCCAGCGCACCCAGCAGGGCCGAGTTGACGATGCGCCCCAGCCCGTTGCGCCGCGAGATCGCCAGTCCGTCGATGGGGACGATGCGCCGCCCGGGCAGGCTGGTTGCGAACTCCGCCGCGCTGCGCGCCGAGTTGACGACGATGAGCGTGCGCGGCCCAGCCGCCGCAAGCAGCCGGCCTTCCAGCAAGCTGGCATCGAAGCACAGGATGGCGTCCGCGAGCTCGATGTCGCAGCGCACGCGCACGGGCCGGTCGTCGGCCCGGATGAACGAGCTCACCGGCGTGCCGCGGCGTGCGCCGCCGTAGCTGGCAAAGCTCTGCACATGACGCCCCTGGGCATGGAACGCGCTCGCCAGCAGGTTGCCGGCGGTCTGCGCCCCCTGGCCGCCGCGGCCCTGAATGATGATCTGAAGCACGGTGGTCCTCCATCGGTTCCGGCGGATGACCGGTCGATGGGCCGCAATCTAGGCGGTCACGCCAGATTCGTCCAATTGATTCGCGGAATCATCAACATTCACGTCGTGAATGTTTCGGCCTGCGGCATCGCTCCGTTGCTCGATCGGCTGACTGGAACGCTGGAGAGCCACCACGGCGGCCGCCCGGCGGCACAAGCAGTCGCCCAGAAAGGCGTGCCTGCAGGTGGTTGCGGGGCTTTCAGTGGGCGATGGGTGCGGCCAGATCGCGCAGGTGCGTGGGCCCCGCACGCCGTTCGATCTCGGCATGCAGTTCGCGGCGCCACCCCAGCGAGAACAACCACTGCGCCACGGCATACATCGGGCCCACCATCAGGTCGGCGATGTCATCGCGCAGCCCGGGCTTGCGGCCCTCGTAGTAGTGGCCCAGGAATTGGAACAGCCAACCGGCCACCAGCGTGCCCATGCCCCAGGCGAGCCAGCCGCCCACCGACGCCATGGCCGGTGGATGCGCCAGCGCCATCAGCGCGGCATTGAGTGCGCAGACGGCGGCACCCAGCACGGGCGCCCCACGGGTGAGGTACCACAGCGAGGTGACGGCCCACAGCAACCACGCCAGGCTCATGCCCGCCACGCCAACGCGCGCCGACAGCACACCCATCGAGAACAGCACCAGCGGAATGCCGATCGCATGCATGGCGATGTTGCGGCGATCGCGGTGGTAGCGCGCGTACTGCACCAGCAACTCGCTGGCAGGACGGAACAGTCGGCTGGGCATGGTCGGGGCGCGCAGATGATGGATGTGACGGCGATGCGGGCGGTGTTGTGCCGGGTATCGGCTCGGCCAAGCTCAAGCTTGACACATTTTGGTCATGCTGGCGTGACCCTGATGCCGGCGGGCCCGCAGGGCGTGACGTGTTGGCCACGCGTCCCAAAGCCCGATAGGCTCCTAGAATGCGCGCACCCAGGATTGCCCCCGGGTGCAACTCCGGACGACACAGGCGTGAACGGCGGCAGGCGATGAGCATCAAGAGCGACAAGTGGATCCGGCGCATGGCCGAGCAGCACGGCATGATCGACCCGTTCGAGCCGGGCCAGGTGCGGCAGTCGGCCGACGGCCAGCGCATCGTGAGCTACGGCACCTCCAGCTATGGCTACGACATCCGGTGCGCGCCGGAGTTCAAGATCTTCACCAACATCCACTCCACGGTGGTGGACCCGAAGAACTTCGACTCCCGCAGCTTCGTCGACTTCGAGGGCGAGGTGTGCATCATCCCGCCCAACAGCTTCGCGCTGGCGCGCACGGTCGAGTACTTCCGCATTCCGCGCAACGTGCTCACCATCTGCCTGGGCAAGAGCACGTATGCGCGCTGCGGCATCATCGTCAACGTCACGCCCTTCGAGCCCGAGTGGGAAGGCTATGTGACGCTGGAGTTCAGCAACACCACGCCGCTGCCGGCCAAGATCTACGCCGGCGAGGGCTGCGCACAAGTGCTGTTCTTCGAGAGCGATGAAGTCTGCGAGACCAGCTACAAGGACCGTGGCGGCAAGTACCAGGGCCAGCGCGGCGTGACATTGCCCAAGGCTTGACGGCACGGGCGCAGCGATGCCGCGCTGCGGTCGGTCGCCCGAACGTGTCGGCAACGCGGTGTCGGTTGATGTACGACCGGAGTGCGATCTCAGCGCGCGCTGTCCAGCCAGTCGCAGCGCAGCCGGTTTGAAACGTGCAACCGACGGCGCCAGGCCACGTAGGCCCCTGGCGCGTAGAACAACGCCACACACAACAGCACGCCCAGCGGACTGCCCAGGAGGATCGCAGCCGGCAAGCCCATCCAGCCCAGAAGCCAGCAGGTCAGTACCAGGTCCCAGACCTGAAGCTCGACGCTGCCGGCGCGCGGATGGCTCTGGTGCCAGCGCTTGATGGTGCTCAGTTGATCGAGAGTCATGGTGAACTCCACCGTTCGAGGGGCTGCGGTGGCGGCGGCGGCGCCTGGCGCGCCGTTCGACCGCATGGCACCGATGATAGGGGTTTGTCAGTTTGGTGTCAGGGAAATCTGAGCCCCAAGACGGGCTCAGATCGGCTCCAATTCACGGCGCAGCGGCCGTTTGGCGGCACCTGCGCGACCGACCCTGGAGCACTGCCGATGCCACATCTGTCACACGCCCACGAACGCATGGCAGCACTGCGCGCGACGGATCGGGGCAAGGTGGTCAGCGCCGCCGAAGCAGTGCAATTGCTGGCCGATGGCGACACCCTGGCCACAGGAGGCTTCGTGGGCATCGGATTCCCCGAGAACCTGGCGGTGGCGCTGGAACAACGCTTCATGGCCACCGGCAGCCCTCGCAACCTGGGCTTGGTGTACGCGGCCGGGCAGGGCGACGGCCACGGCCGTGGCCTGAACCACCTGGGGCATGCCGGTTTGGTGGCGCGGGTGGTGGGCGGTCACTGGGGCTTGGTGCCGGCGCTGCAGAAGCTGGCGGTGTCCGGGCAGATCGAGGCCTGGAACCTGCCCCAGGGCGTGATCTCGCACCTGTTCCGCGACATTGCCGCGGGCAAGCCGGGCCATTTGTCGAAGGTGGGTCTTGGCACCTTCGTCGATCCGCGCCATGGCGGTGGCCGCGTCAACGAACGCTCCACCGAGGAGCGCGTGCGCCTGATGCCCATCGACGGCGAGGAGTACCTGTTCTACAAGGCCTTCCCCATCGATGTGGCCTTCATTCGCGGCACCACGGCCGACACCGACGGCAACATCACCATGGAGCGCGAAGCGCTGACGCTCGAGGCGTTGGCCATCGCCATGGCCGCACGCAATTCGGGCGGCATCGTCATCGTGCAGGTCGAGCGCCTGGCAGAGCGCGGCTCGCTGCATCCGCGCCAGGTCAAGATTCCCGGCGTGCTGGTCGATTGCGTGGTGGTGGCCGAGAAGCCGGAGTACCACATGCAGACCTTCGCGGAGCCCTACAGCCCGGCGTTTGCAGGCGAGCTGCGCGTGCCCGCCGGCCATGTGACCCCCATGCCGATGGGCGAGCGCAAGCACATCGCGCGCCGCGCCGCGTTGGAGCTGCGTCCCAACACGGTGGTCAACCTGGGCATCGGCATGCCCGAGGGCGTGGCCGCCGTGGCCGCCGAGGAGCGGGTGATCGATCTCATCACGCTCACCGCCGAGCCAGGCGTGATCGGTGGCATACCGGCGGGCGGGCTGAACTTCGGCGCGGCCGTCAACTGCCAGGCCATCATCGACCAGCCCTACCAGTTCGACTTCTACGACGGCGGCGGGCTCGACGCGGCCTTCCTCGGTCTGGCGCAGGCCGACGCCGAGGGCAACCTCAACGTCAGCAAGTTCGGCCCGCGGCTGGCCGGTGCCGGTGGGTTCATCAATATCAGCCAAAATGCGCGCAAGGTGGTGTTCGTCGGCAGCTTCATGGCCAACGGCGAGCGCAAGTTCGTGCGCCAGGTGGAGCACCGCACATTCTCGGGCCGCGAGGCGCTGCGGCGCGGGCAAGAGGTGATGTACGTGACCGAGCGCTGCGTGTTCCGCCTGCACGAACGCGGGCTGGCGCTGGTGGAGATCGCCCCGGGGATCGAGCTGCAGCGCGACATCCTGGCGCACATGGACTTCGAGCCGGTGATCGAGGCGGCGCCGGCGCCCATGGATGCTGTCATCTTCCGCGACGAACCCATGGGGCTGCGCGCGCGCCTGCTGCTGGTGCCGCTGCCCGAGCGCTTCACACTGGTGGCCGGGCAGGGCGGCCAGCCGGGCACCCTGTTCGTGAACTTCGAGCGCCTGAGCATCCGCACGCGCGACGACGTGCAGGCCGTGCGCCACGAGCTCGAGCGCCTGCTGCTCACGTTGCCGGACAAGGTGAACGCCGTGGTCAACTACGACCACTTCGTTCTCGACCCCGAGGTGCAGGACGACTGGGCCGAGATGGTGCGCGAGATCGTCGACCGCCACTACCTGGCCGTCACCCGCTACAGCACCTCGAGCTTCGTGCGGGCCAAGCTCGGTGCTGCGCTGGCCGCGCGAGGTGTGGCAGGGGAGGTGTTGGATCCGTCCTGCTCTCAGGCCCGCTGATAGGGCGCCCCAGCAGGTTGCTCTCGTTCACCGGCCCGTCGCGGGTGCGGCAGCGACACGCCGCGGCTTGATCGGGCTTGCTGTGCACACGGCCTGCCAGCCTGCTGCGCAGAGGCAACAGCGCCAGGCGATGCGAATGGTCAGCGTCTTCGAAATCGTCGTACGAGCATCGGCAGCGCCACCGCACCGGCAGCGGCGCTGGGCAGGATGAACCACAACGACGCCTCAGAGCCGGTCTCCGGGGCGAACAGGATGATCACGGCCAGGCACCCGTAGGCCCCCACAAGCAGACCAACGACTGCGGCCCCGACGAAGAGCAGGGTCAAGCCCATCCGAGCTTCGGGCAATTGGACCAACTGGATACGCGGGATCCGCCAGCGGCGAACACCTCCTCGACGAACGACGCACAATTGTTCGGCACGATGAACCACGTCCACTTCCGAGCGGTGAGCTGCTCGAGCTTGCGCTGTGCGCCCTCGGGATTGGGTAGGGAAATGCGTGTCCTGCGCAACTCCTTCTTCCCGTTCTCGCGCAAGTAGCGCATGTATCCGGCATGACCCATGTACCAGGGATAGCCGTGCGCGCCATCAACGTGGAAGTAGTAGTGCCCGGCATTCGCGATCGCGTGTCCGCACGGGTTCGGAAACGTGCCGCTGCTTTGGTGATTCGGACACACTGTATCAAGGCTGGAGGACAATCACGACGCATGTTAGTAAGCAAAGGCAAACGCGATGACGCCGGCACACTGCATGCTGCCGACCTGAGCGGCAGCCTCGTTGTGCCGGACGCGCAAATGCCGGGCGTTTTGCGGCTTGCCGCCGCGGCTTCGCCCTGCGGACCCGCTGCGCCTCAGGGCAACGGATAAGTGCCCGGTAGCAGGATGCTCGCGTCCACCAGCTCGACCCGGGTGCGGCCGCAGAAGGCCATCGTGAGGTCGAGCTCCTTGTGGATGATCTCCAGCGCCTTGGCCACGCCGGCTTCACCCATGGCGCCCAGGCCGTAGAGGAAGGCGCGGCCGATGTAGGTGCCGCGCGCGCCCAGGGCCACGGCCTTGAGCACATCCTGGCCGCTGCGGATGCCGCCGTCCATGTGCACCTCGATGCGTGAGCCCACCGCCTGGGCGATGGCCGGCAGTGCCTCGATGCTCGACTGCGCGCCATCGAGCTGGCGACCACCGTGGTTGCTGACGATGAGGGCGTCGGCCCCGCTGTCGGCGGCGATCCTGGCGTCTTCCACATCCTGGATGCCCTTGAGGATCAGCTTGCCGCCCCAGCGCTTCTTGATCCACTCCACGTCGCCCCAGTTCAGGCGCGGGTCGAACTGCTTGGCCGTCCACTCCGACAGCGAGCCCATGTTCTCCACGCCCTTGACGTGGCCGACGATGTTGCCGAACTGCCGCCGGCTCGTGCCGGCCATGCCCAGGCACCAGCGCGGCTTGGTCATCATGTTCACGATGTTGGCGATGGTGAGCTTGGGCGGTGCCGACAGGCCGTTCTTCAGGTCCTTGTGGCGCTGGCCCAGGATCTGGAGATCCAGCGTGAGCACCAGCGCGCTGCAGCCGGCAGCCTTGGCGCGGTCGATCAGGCGTTCGATGAAGTCGCGGTCGCGCATCACGTAGAGCTGGAACCAGAACGGCGCCCGGGTCGCGGCGGCCACGTCCTCGATCGAGCAGATGCTCATGGTCGACAGCGTGAACGGGATGCCGAATGCAGCCGCCGCACGGGCGGCCAGGATCTCGCCATCGGCGTGCTGCATGCCCGTGAGCCCGGTGGGCGCGATGGCCACCGGCATGGCCACCTGCTGGCCCACCATCGTGGTGGCGGTGGTGCGGCCCTCCATGTTCACCGCCACGCGCTGGCGCAGCTTGATCTTCTGGAAGTCTGCGCTGTTGGCGCGGTAGGTGCCCTCGGTCCAGCTTCCGGAATCGGCGTAGTCGTAGAACATGCGCGGCACGCGTTTCTGGGCCAGTACGCGCAGGTCTTCGATGGTGGTGATGACGGTCATGGTGGCGTTGTCTCCTTGCAGGCGCCCATGCTACGGCGGCGGCGCGCCCATGGCCGGAATTCGGCTCAGGTCAGCCCGGAAAGCCATTCCGCCGCATGGGCACGCGCGCGCGCGCAGACGTCATCGAGCCAGGCCACGAACGCAGGCGCTGCCGGGCTGTCGTCGCGGCTGCGCACCTGGTAGGGGTGCGCAGCCGGCGCGGTGATGGGGAAAAGCGGGCGCAGGGTGCCGCTGTCGAGCCAGTGGCGCGCCAGCGTGGGCCGGGCCAGCGCCACGCCCTGGCCGCTGACGGCGGCTTCCAGCGTCAGCCCGAGGTCGACCAGCCGCGGGCCGGCGTCGGGCTCGGGCCAGTCCAGCCCGGCGGCGCGCAACCACGGCGTCCAGGGTTCCAGCGGCGTGCGCAGCAAGGGGGCACCGGCCAGGTCTGCCGGTGTGCGCAGGGGCTTCAGGCGCTCGATCAGGTTCGGCGCGGCGACGGGCAGCACCCGGTCGTCCAGCAGCGCGCGGGTGCCGGGCAAGCCGCCCTCGCCAGCGCGGATCTCGACGTCGCAGTCGGGAGCGGCCGTGTCCAGGTAGGGTATCGACAGCAGCAGCTCCAGTTCAACATGCGGGTGGGTGCGGGTGTAGTGCTCGAGCTGCGGCACCAGGATCTGCCGCGCGAATGTGGGCGGCGCGGTCACGCGCAGGCGCTCGCGGTGCTGGGCGCGCCGCTGGTGCAATGGCATGGCCGTCAGCAGGCCGAGCGCGGTGCGCACCTGCGCCAGGTACTCCTTGCCGGCAGCCGTGAGGGCCAGGGTCTTGCCCGTGCGCACCAGCAGGCCGGTGCCCAGCAACTCTTCCAGCGTCCCCACCCGCTTGCTCACCGCGCTGGCGGTGATGGCCAGCTCGTCGGCAGCGCGTTCGAAGGTGCCCAGGCGCGCCGCGGCCTCGAAGGCGCGCAGGCCGTCGATCGAAGGCAGTCTCAGGTCTCGCGATGCCGGGCCCATCGGGTTGCACTGTAGGCCAAGCCGCGGCGTGATGCGTGTCACGCTGCGCCGTCGGGCGCTCTTGACGAATCTGATCCAGCGCAAGTGTGAACCGCGGGCAACGCTCAGGTGTGTCACCCCTGGGGTCGATAGCCGCGGCAGAAGTCAACGCAGTTCCATTGCAGTTCTGCCCAATTCAGGGAAGGCACCATGAAGATTCAATTGAACATCGGCCCACGCCTGGGCCTGGGTTTTGGCTTGCTGCTGGTGCTGCTCGCCGGCATCTGCGCCGTCGCGGCGCTGCAGTTGCGCACCGTTGGCGATCTGTACCGCCAGACCACCGAGCTGGAGTGGTCGAAGTCGGAGGCGGCCACGACGGTGAACACGATGGCGCGTGCCAATGCGCGGCGCACGATGGAGCTGCTCATCACCCAGGACGAGCGCCAATTGGGGCGCATCGATGCCGCCATCGCCTTCAACAAGAAGGCCATCGACGAAGCGCTGGCACTGCTGCGGGCCCGGGTGACGCGGCCCGAAGGCAAGGAGCTGCTGGCGCGCATCGTCGAGCGGCGCCAGGTCTACGTGGCTTCGTTCACCGAGGTCCGGCGCCTGGTGGGGGCCGGACAGCGTGATGAGGCGGTGAAGCTCATGAACACGCGGACGCTGCCGGCCATCGATGCCCTGCAGGAGCCCGTTCTCGAACTGGCGGCGTTGCAGAAGGGCATCGTGGAGGGGCGATCCAAGGAAGTCGCCTCGACCATCGACATGGCGCTCATGGCGATCGGCGTGCTCGCGGCGGTTGCGCTGGCCCTGGGCGCAGCGGCAGCCTGGTGGATCGGCCGCTCGATCACGCGACCGGTTCAAGCCGCGCTGGCGGTGGCCCAGCGCGTGGCCAGCGGCGACCTCACCAGCCAGGTGGCAGTCCAGGGCCGCGACGAACTGGCCCAACTGCTGCAGGCGTTGGCGACGATGAACGGCAGCCTCACGCGCATCGTGGGCGATGTGCGCAGCGGCACCGAAACCATCTCCACCGCCACCAGCCAGATCGCCATGGGCAACCTCGACCTGTCCCAGCGCACGGAAGAGCAGGCCAGTTCCCTGCAGGAGATCGCGGCTTCGGTGGAGCAGCTCACCTCGACGGTCAAGCACAACCTCGATAGCACCCGACATGCCAACGGCGTGGCAGCGGAAGCCGCCGAGGCGGCCACACGGGGCGGAGCGGTCGTGACCCAGGTGGTGCAGACGATGGAGGCCATCAACCACTCATCGCGCCGCATCGCCGACATCATCGGCGTCATCGACAGCATCGCCTTCCAGACCAACATCCTGGCGCTCAATGCCGCGGTCGAGGCGGCCCGCGCCGGCGAGCAAGGGCGCGGCTTCGCGGTGGTGGCCACCGAAGTGCGCAACCTGGCCAGCCGCTCGGCCAGTGCCGCCCGGGAGATCAAGAAGCTGATCGAAGATTCGGTGGGCAGCGTGGACCAGGGCTGCAAGCTGGTCGAACAGGCCGGCGGGGCGATGGGTGAAATCGTCGTGCGGGTGCGCCGCGTGGCCGACATCATGACCGAACTCAACACCGCGAGCAGCGAGCAGTCATCGGGCATCGAGCAGATCAACCAGGCCATGGGTCAGATGGACCAGATGACCCAGAGCAACGCGGCGTTGGTCGAGGAGGCCGCCGCCGCCGCGCAATCGCTCGAGCGCCAGTCGCGCTCGTTGCTCGAAACGGTGCAGGTGTTCCAGGTGGGTCCGCGCGCGATCGAAGCCGCGGCATGACGGGGCCGGGCCGCGACCCGTTAGCATGCCGGGATGTCGATCGCACCCCTGGCCCTGGTTGAACGACCCCTCTGGCAGCGGTTGTTGTGGCTGGCAGCCGGCGCGGTGAGCCTGGTCACCGGCATCGTCGGCATTTTTCTGCCCCTGCTGCCGACCACCCCGTTCGTGCTGCTGGCGGGCTACTGTTTCGCCCGCAGCAGCACGCGCTGCGAGCGCTGGCTGCTCACCCATCCGCGCTTCGGCCCCATCATCGCCGACTGGCGAGCCAACCGCGCCGTGCCGCTGCGCGCCAAGCAGCTCTCGGCTGTCACCATGGTGATCGGCTGCACCTGGGCCGCGTTCACCCTGCCCTTGCCAGTGGCATGGGTGCCGACGGCGTTCTGCCTCGTCGTGGGCACATGGTTGTGGCGGCTGCCGACGCGGCACAGCCCGTAAGCCGGGCGTCGACCGACCGGGGCACACTGCGCGATCGACTGGCGCGAACTTGACAACTGGGTTGGGCTTGTGGGCAGGACTGGCAACCTTCGGACTGAGACGAGCGGGCGTTTGCGCGGCGGGCTGGCAGTCCGGGTCTGGATGCTGACGATCGGCGCCTGGCTGCTCGCGTTGTTCGCCCCGCTTGCCGCCGCGGCCGGTGGCGACCCGCCAGGGCTGCGCATCGAGCGGCTGGCGTCGGTCGCCGCCGATGCCCCGGTGTGGGTTGCGCGTGAGGCCCGCGGTACCCCCGTGGTCACTCTCGGAGGCAGCGGTGGCAACGGTTGGTGGCGCATCACCATCGACGACCCTTGCGACCGTGCGCGTGTGCTGGTGCTGGCCGATACCTACGGTGGCACCGTCACTTTGGTCGCAGCTGATACTGCGGTGCCGGTGCGCGCGATGCGCTTCGATCCACAACTGCGTCAACCCGGTTCTCGGCACCGACTGGTGTTCGACCTGTCGGCGGCGGCCCAGCGTGCGCCATTGCTGCTGCATCTGGATGGGTTGCGTTCGGTCCCGATCCGAGCCCAACTCGTCGCTGCGGACGACTACGCACGCGAGGACCGCATGCGCGTGCGGCTGTCCACGCTGGTCCACGGCGGCCTTCTCGTCATCGCCGCCACGGCCATCACCAACAGCGTGGCACTGCGCGCCTGGCCGCTGCTGTTGTTCGCCGGTTGGGCGATCGCCATGACCGGCTACCTGTTGGGCATGAGTGGCGAGATCGAGGCCATCCCGGGCGGCGCGGTGCTGCTGCCGCACTCACTGCGCGTTGCCTACCTGTCGGCGCAGGTGGGCGTGGTACTGGCATTCCCGTTCTTCGTGTGGTTTCTCGGCCTGCGTCAGAAGATGCCCCGCAGCGCCGCGGCCATCCACGGCTGTGCGGCGGCGGTGCTGGTGATGTTCGTTGTCACCGCCGTCTCGCCGGCACTGCCCTCGTGGATCGCCAACATCTCGAATACCGCCCTGATGATCGGCCAGGCGGTGCTCGTGTTGGCTACGATGCGCCTGGCCTGGCAAGGCAAGCGCAACGCGCGCTTCCTGCTGCTGGCCTGGGTGCCGACGATCCTGGCCACGCAGTTGCGCGCCGCCGGTTTCGCCGGCTGGATCCCGATTGCTGACTGGACGGAACTGGTGTACCCATTCGCCGTGCTGTTCGCGGCACTGGTGCTCAACCTGGTGCTGGCGGCATCGGCGCGTTCGGTGGCCGATGCGCACCGCTCGCTGGAGGGTCGTGTGGATCGCGACCCACTCACCGGCTTGGCCAACCGCGCTGCCCTGGCGCGTGCCGCCACGCAGCAGCTGCAGCACGCCGCCGCGACTGGTCAACCCCTGGGTGTGCTGTTCCTCGACGTGGATCGCTTCAAGCCGATCAACGACAACTGGGGCCACGCCTATGGTGATGCCGTGCTCAAGGCGTTTGCCGATGCTGTGCGGGCCGAGTTGCGCAGCAGTGACTTGCTCGCGCGCTATGGTGGAGAGGAGTTCGTCGTACTGTTGCCGGCCACGCAGCCGGAGCAGGCCGCCCGGATGGCCGAACGCATCCGCTTGCGTGTGCAGCGCCAGTGCCGCGAGGTCGATACGCGGCGCGTCGATCTGACGGTATCCATCGGCGTGGCCTCCAGCCGCGATGTCGGTGGTTCGGTCGAGGCGCTGCTGCACGCCGCAGACAGCGAGGTCTACCGAGCCAAGCGCGATGGTCGCAACTGCGTGCGCATGCACGAGCCCGGGCTGCTCAATGCAGCCGGTTGAACCACCACCTCTTGCCACGTGATGCACCCGACCTTCGATCCTGACGCCCTGCGACCTGGCGACGTGTTGCTGATGAAAGGCATCGGTGCGGTCTCCGACCTGATTGCCTGGTTCGGCGACAGCACCTACAGCCATGCGGCCATCGTTGTCGACGACGGCATGTTGGTCGAGGCCGCGTCGCCGCGCTCGCGCCGGGTGTCGGTCGCGGCGCGCTTGGGGCAAGGCGCGTACTACGACTTCGTCGACGCCTTCAGACCGACCCGGCACGACGGCACGCCCACACGACCCGCTGACCGCACGGCCGCTGTCGTCTCGGCGCAGACGCTGCTGGAGGTGCCATACGCGCTCGACGGGCTGCTGCAGATGGCGGTATTCGCGGCGCTGCGTGATCGCATTCCGACCCATGCCGGTGTGCGCTGGATCATCCGTGTGCTCATCGATCATCTGGTTGAGGACGATCCGTCGCAGATGGTGTGCAGCGAGTTGGTCTACCGGGCTCTCGACGGTGCGACCACCGCGCCCGAGCACCTGCTGCGCCCGAAGGTCATCGTGAGCGCAATGCTCGACGCGCCATTTCCGACGGTGGACTGGATCGAGCTGTGGCAGGAGTTCGAACAGGCGCGCCGAAGCTCTGTGGCCTTGGCAGGCCGTGTCGCCCCTGTGGTCCCCGCGGCATCGACGGCCTCTCCGGACGCGCTCGAGTCACCGACGGTGAGCGACCCGGAGCTGCTCGAGTGCTATGCGCGGTTGCGCGACACCCGCGCCGCGCGAGCGCCGGGGCTGCTCAGCGCGCCCGTCGATCCGAACCCGAATCCGAAGCTCGTGATGCCAGTCGACCTGGAGACCAGTCCATCGCTGCGCCGTCTCGGACGCCTGCCGCTTACCGAAGTGCCGAGCACCCCTGCCGGTGACGCGCGCACACTCGAGTAGCCTGCGCCCTGCAGGCTGCGGGACTCGCGCTTGGGAGCGGCCCGTCGCGCGCGGGGCGCTGGTCGACGCTGCGAGGCCTGCTGGTCTCGGCGCCGCAATACGTCAGACCCGGGCAAGATGGTGTGCGGGCGTGGTTCGAGATGCTGGCCGACGACAGCGAGCCGCCGCTGGTCGTCTACGACATACCCTACCGCACAGGTGTCACGATAGACCGGTGCACGCTTCTGGCGCTCGCCGCCCATCCGAAGATCGCGGCAGTCAAGGATTGCGGTGGTGATCTGGGCAAGACCCTGGCGACTCTGTCCGATGGACGACTGTCGGTACTGGCCGGCGAGGATCTGCAGTTCTTCTCGCACCTGGCCCTGGGTGCCAGCGGCGCGATCTGTGCCAGTGCCCATCTGCGCACCTCGCACTTCGTTCGGCTGATGCGAGTCATGGCCGAGGGTCACCTGGTCCAAGCGCGCGCCATCTGGAACGAGCTGATTCCGATGATCGAGATGCTGTTTGCCGAGCCCAACCCTGCACCGGTCAAGGCGGCGCTGGCCGCCGCGGGCTGGGTGACCAACGAGCTGCGCCTGCCCATGCAACCGGCGTCGACGCTGCTGGCCCAGCGGCTCGCCAGCGTCGCGGTCGAGTGACTCGGGCGATGCGTGCCTTCTTGGCCGGGCAGCTCCGTCCGAAACCGGAGCTGCGCGGACGCAAGCACGGGCCTATGGTCGGGCATTGCCTGAAGCGAGCAAGAGCCCGCCAAGACGCGGCCTCAGTTGCGCCGTGCATGTCGCTGCGCGCCGTGTACTGCAGCTGCTGGCGCGTACTGGTTCACGGGTACTGTAGCCTTGCATCATTGTCCACGACTGGCTGAGGCACGCATGCGCACCATCGTCGGAACCATCGAGGCGGAGGCTTGCACAGGTGACTCTGGTGCAGATCTGCATGAGGTTGTTGCACTCGAAGTTGCCGCCCTGCGCCGTTGGCTCAGCGGCGACCCCGGAGGCTTCCTCGAGATCACTGCGGCCGATGTCGTTTACTTCGACCCGTTCACTACGCGGCGTCTGAATGGCAAGGCCGAGCTTGCCGCGTACTATGCGCACCTGCGCGGCACGATCTCTGCGCTGCGATACGAGATGATCGATCCTCGCGTCCAGGTCGCAAGTTCCGTTGCCGTGCTGACGTTCAATTTTGTATCCTGGTCCGAAGGCAACCGGGCCATGCGCTGGAACTGCACGGAGGTGTACCGCCGAGACGACACTCGCTGGTGCATCATCCAGACCCATTGGTCGCTTACCGGGAGTGCGGGATGAGTTCACGCGTTCCCAACATCAGCGACCGGCGCAGCGCTTTCATGCCCGCTGCCCGGATCGGGGTGTATCGTCTTCTCCATTCCCTGGATCGTCGGCAGTGTCCGCAAGTTGCATGGCCTGGGCTTCAAGGCACCGAGGTCGCCCCAGTCCCACACCGTAAACTCGTGGCTCCCCTCAAGCCGGTGACCAGCCCGTCGATGCGCCGACCCGCACGCTCTCCGCTCACCGAGTCATCGCACAGCGATGGGGAACCACCAGCCAATCGATAACCGACAACCACGGCCAGGGCCGTGCCCGGAGGGACGATGAGAGTGCGCAAGATCCTGTTCGCCGCGCTGGCGGTGGTCGTCGTGGCGGGCGCTGCCGGTTGGTTCAGCCTCGACAAGGAGACCCGAGGCCTGCTCAAGGCGATACCCACCAACCGCGACGTGTTGTTCTGGAGCCAGTCGCAGC